>JABDLU010000010.1 GCA_013002865.1 Acidimicrobiia bacterium | reverse complement strand
GTGGTGCTGGCCCTCAGCATCAAGCTGATCATCGACCGCATAGTGGAAGGGAACGTCACCGGGTCCCCGGTCGGGATTGTTCTCCTGCTGGTGGCCGGGTACGTGGTCTCGGCCGGGGCTGCCATTGCGGCCGGGCATCTCGAAGCCCGGGCCAGCGCCCGCATTCTGTCCGATGTCCGCAGGACGGCCTTCGAGCATCTCCAGCGCTTGTCGATCGGCTTTCACGAACGGTCCCGGGCGGGCGATATCCTCGCCCGCTTCTCCACGGACATCGCCGGACTCGCCCAGGGCGCCGTCAAGAAGCCACGCCAGGCCCTGCAAAGCCTGCTGGCGATCGGCTTGTTCCTCCCCGTTATGGCCATTCTCGAATGGCGCCTTGCGCTCGTTGCCGCGGTAGCTATGCCCGCTGCCGTCTACCTCGCCAACCGCGCCGCACCCGCTCCGGCACCCTCCCTGGACGCTGAGAAACGGCTGCTCGCCGAGATGCTGGAAGAGGTGGACGAGAACTTGTCCGCCCAGCCGGTCATCCGGGCCTTCGGCCTGCATCAGCGGGCCCGGGACCGTTTTCAGGCCCGTCTCGGGCAGCTCGAGGATGGATCCGTCACAGCCAACTTCCGGGTGCTGCTGGTTTCGGCTCTGGCCGAATACTCCGTGTCGCTGGTACAGCTGGTCCTCGTCGGCGCCGGAGCCGTCCTGGCCCTCAATGGTGACCTGGCGGCAGGAGACTTCGCCGCCTTTGTGGCACTGCTCACTGAGTTCTCGTACCAGACCACCGTCATTGCCAGCGACGTGCTCCCCGAGTTGACCCGCGCCGGCAGCAGCATTCGCCGCATCGATGAGTTGTTGACCGCCGGACCCGTCAACGACCCGGACACCCACGGTCGACCGCCCCCGGCGTTGTCCGACGCCATCGAATTCGTCGACGTGGCCTTCGGGTACAGCCCGGCGGAAGGGCGACTGCTCGATGGGCTCAATCTGCGGCTCCCGGCGGGCTCGAGCATCGCCATCGTCGGGCCAAGCGGCTCGGGTAAGAGCACACTGCTCAACCTGCTGCTGCGGTTCTACGACCCGGACGCAGGTGCCGTCCTCCTCGACGGCGTCGACCTGCGCGACGTGGACGCCGAGCACTACCGGGACTCGATCGGCGTTGTCTTTCAGCAGACGTTCCTGTTCGGTGCAACCATCCGCGAGAACATTCGCATCGCCCAACCGGAAGCCAGCGACCCCGAGATCGAGTCCGCCGCCCGGGCGGCCGGCCTCGACGAGGTCGTGGCCGGTTTGCCGCTCGGCCTCGACACGCCGGTGGGGTCCGGGGGACGCAAGTTGTCGGGGGGTCAGCAACAGCGCATCGGCATCGCCCGGGCGATTCTCCGCTCCCCCACCCTCCTGCTGCTCGATGAGGTGACCTCGGCGCTCGATCCGGTGACCGAGGCGGCGGTCAATGAGACGCTGGTCAAGCTGGCCGGTGGACGCACCTCGGTCCTGGTTACGCATCGTCTGCAAACCGTCGCCGGCGCCGACCTCATCGTCGTGATGCAGGATGGTCGTCCGGTCGAGCAGGGCACATTCGACCAACTTCGGGCGGGCGGGAGCGTCTTTCAGAGCATGTGGGACAAACAGTCGGGTTTTGCCGTCAGTCCCGACGGCCGCGCCGGCGAAATCTCGCCTGCCCGGCTCGCCGCCATCCCGCTGTTCAGCGAAATCGCGCCGGACGAACTGGCCGAACTGGCCGACCGTTTCGCCGCCGACCACTTCGTGGCCGGCGAGGACGTCTTTGCGGAAGGCGACCCGGCCGACCGTTTCCATGTGATCGCCCGCGGAGTCGTTGAGGTGATGCACAGAGATGAAGACGGACAAGAAGAGGTGATCGCCCATCTCGAGGACGGCGACTTCTTCGGAGAGATGGCGCTACTTGATGACGCCCCCCGCAACGCCACGATTCGAGCAGTGACCCCAACCCTGACCCTCAGCCTGGACCGGCGCCAGTTCGAATCGTTGCTGCAAACCTCATCCCATGCCGCGGAGCTCGTGCGCCAGGTTGCCGCCGGACGGGCCAGCCAGAACCAGCCCTGATTCAGATCAAGCGGCCGTCGGCAAATCCATTTGGTCACGGTTGGACTCACACCCGTGCGACCACGATGCGGAAATCTCCAAGCCCCCGCGGGTTGAGAAGTGCGCCGATGTCGGTCAGGTCTGATCGGATCTTCAATCGGGCCAGCTCATCGCCTGAGCGGGCCAGGTCGAGCTCCTCGCGTCGGAGCTGCGAGACCACATCGCGCAGTCCCAGCTCGCTCAGAAAGTCGTCCTGGCGGTGCAGCTCGACGGCTGCACCGGCTTCCCGCGCGGCGGCCATCACCGCCGTGAAGTTGACGTCGGCGGTGATGTCGGTGGCACCCGGCTCCAGCAGCGGATCCGGTCCGAGGTGATGTGACCGGTAGGTGCGCAACGTGCCTTTGGCCCGGCGGGGCTCCAGCTCCTCGGCCGTTGCCCCGTAGTCGATGATGACGAGCGACCCGGTTCCGATGGCGGCGAGGACCTCTGCCACCCACCGGGTTGCCTGCAGCTGTACCTCGACGATGTCCCCTTCTTCGACCGGGCCGCTGAACTGATCGGCCCACTCGCCCACGGCCGGCCGGGCCGGCTCCTCGACGATGGCCAGGGTCCCACCCCGGTCGGCAACCAGCTGCTCACTCCAGCCGTCTCCCCGACGGACCGCAATGGCCATCGGGAGGTTGTCGAGCAACTCGTTGGCAATCACGACTCCGCGACCCAGCGCGTCGCCCATCTCCTCAACGACCCGCCCGGGCGCCACCACCTGAGCCAGCCGGTGGCGGGCGGCCGGCGAGCGCTCAACGGCCCACGCCTCTACATCGCATTCGGCGAGCAGGCCGGCGAGCAAAGAGCCAGAGCCGGCCCCGACCTCGACCAGTCGGAACGGCTCGCCGAGCCGGGCGCGCTCCCGGGCTACGAACCGTCCAAACATCCGGCCGAACCAGGGGCTCACCTCCGGGCTGGTGAGGAAATCTCCCGCTTTCTCCGACCGCAGCTCATCACCGGCGAAAAAACCGCCCGGCCCGTACAGAGCACGCTCCATGAACTCGTCGAAGGGCATGGGCCCGCCCTCGCCGATAGCCGACCGGATGTGGGAGGCGGCCGCGGTGTCAGCCACGGGGGCCCGGCACGGGGCGGGTCACCGCGTGGCTAGCCGCCCGCGATGGCGGAGGCGGCCTCAGCGAATCGCCCGATCGCTTCGGGATACACGCCGACCACGACCACAGCCACCGCCAGTATCCCGAAGGCCAGCACCAGCGACGGGGCGACCCCGGCGGGGGCGGGCTCGGGGTGCAGCTCGGCAGGGGCGGGATCCATCCACACCGACTGCACGACCCGGGCGTAGTAATACAGGGCAATGACCGCATTGACGGCGGCGATGGCGGCCAGCGCCACCGTCCAGCCGTTGGCGTTCTGAAGCACCGCCAGGAACATCACGAACTTGGCATACCAGCCGGCCAGGGGTGGAATGCCGGCCAGCGAGAAGAAGAAGATGGTCACCAGGATTCCGATTCCCGGCGCATAGGTCCCGAGCCCGGCCCAATCCTTGATCTGGCCGCTGCCGGTGCGGCGGGCGCCTGCGATGACCACCGCGAAGGCACCCAGGTTCATGATTCCGTATATCAACACATAGGACACGGTTGCCTCGAACGCCTGAGCCAGGCTTTCACCCTCGACAAGTCCGGCAACGGCAAAGGGGACCAGCATGAAGCCGGCGTGGGCGATGGACGAATAGGCCAGCAGCCGGACGATGTTCTCCTGCCGCAACGCCACCAGGTTGCCCACGATCATCGAGAGCGCCGCCAGGATCCAGAGTGCCGGGCCCCAGATGTCGGGAGCGCCCGCAAAGGCGATGTAGCTCACCAGCAGAATGCCGACGAACCCGGCCGCCTTCGACCCGACCGATAGATAGGCCGTCACGGGGGTAGGCGCACCCTCGTAGGTGTCGGGCGCCCAGAAGTGGAAGGGAACCGCCGAGACTTTGAACCCGAACCCGACGAGCACCAGCAGGATGCCGAGCACGAACACCGGCTCTTCGGCAACGGAGGCAGAGGCCGCCCGGATGTCCTCGAAGTTGAGGGAACCGGTCATGCCGTACACCAGTGACATGCCGTAAGCGAGGATGGCCGCCGACAACACCCCGATGACGAAGAACTTGAGCGCGGCCTCGTTCGAGCGGGCATCGGCCTTGCGCCATCCCGCCAGCAGAAACGCCGGGCCCGACACCAGTTCCAGGCCGACGAACAGCGAGAGCAGGTCACGGCTGGATGCCATCACCATCCCGCCGAGCAGCGACGCCAACACCAAGAAGTAGTACTCACCCTGGTAGTACCGGTCGCCCTCGATGTAGGCGACCGACATCAACAACACGACGTAGCCGGTGAGAATGAAGAAGACCTTGAGGACGAGGGCGAAGTCGTCGACGACGTACGACCCGTCCAGCATGGATCGGACCTGATCGTCCGAGGCTGCCAGGGTGACGACCGGGATGAGGGCCAGCGTCAGGCCGAGAATCCCGACGACAGCGCCGAGCCACTTGCGGGACTGCGGGAGGAAGAGGTCGGCTCCCAGCACGGCCAGGACCGTGCCGGCGACGATGAAATCCGGAGCAAGCGCGTGGTAGTCAAACATCGGCGGTCAGGACCCCCTCTGGGGGACATCGAATGTCCGGTACGGGTCGTTCAGCATGGTCAGAACGCCTTGTCCATGAGGGCCTGAACGGCGTCGTTGGCGGCGCCGGTGACAATCTTGGGATAGACCCCGATGGCGACGATCGAGATCAGCAGCGGCACCCAGGCGGCCATTTCGTACCGGTCCACATCATGGAACTCGTGGCCCTCCCACTCCTCTTTGGGCTCGCCGAGGTTGACCTTCTGGAGCATCCACAGCAGATAGCCGGCAGTCAGCACGGTGCCGATCGCTCCAACAACCATGGCGGTGCGGAACACGCCCAGGTTGAGGCCGTCCAGCGGCTGGTAGCTGCCCAGCAGCGCCATGAACTCACCCCAGAAGCCGGCCAGGCCCGGCAGCCCGAGCGATGCCATGGCGGTGAACCCGAGCATGCCGCCCAGGATGGGCATCAGCTTGAGGTTGCCACCCAGCCGGGACATTTCACGCGTGTGATAGCGGTGCTGCATCGACCCGGCCAGGAAGAACAGCATGCCGGTGATGACCCCGTGCGCCACCATCCCGATGACCGCGGCGGTGATGCCGACCGGGGTGAGCGTGGCGATCCCGAGCATCACGAAGCCCATATGACCAACGGAGGAGAACGCGATCAGCCGCTTCATGTCCGTCTGTGCCAAACAGGCGAGCGATCCGTAGATGATGGCGATGACGGCCAAGATGGCAATCGCCGGTGCCCACGCCTTGGCCTCTTCCGGGAGGATGGGGATGGCGATCCGGATGAAGCCGTATGAGCCGAGCTTCAGCAGGATGGCGGCCAGCAGCACCGAGCCGACCGTCGGGGCGGCGGTGTGCGCATCAGGCAGCCAGGTGTGCAGCGGCCACATCGGCACCTTGACGGCAAACCCCAGGAACAGGGCGCCAAAGACCAGGAAGGCAAACGTGCCGGTGAAGGTGCCGGCGGCGCCCAGGTCGGCCAGCTCCGGGATGGAAAACGTGCCGGAGTCGGGGTGAAGTCGCAGCGCCAGGAACCCGAGCAGCATGAACGCCGAGCCGAAGAGGGTGAACAGGAAGAACTTGATCGAGGCGTACAACCGGGTCTCCACCTCACGGTCGAACCCGGGCAGCTTGATCTTCGACTTGTCCCCCCAGATCCCGATCATGAAGTACATCGGCAGCAGGACCAGCTCGAAGAAGATGAAGAACAGGACGAGGTCCTGCGCCACGAAGGTCCCGGCCATTCCCGTCGCCAGGAACAGCATCAGGGCCAGGAAGCCCTTCGGGTTGTGGGGCTCGGGCCAATGATCCCACGAGTAGACGATGGCAAGGACGACAACCGCCGCCGACAGAACGAGCAGCGGCAGGCTGATGCCGTCGATGCCGATCTCATAGTCGGAGCCGATCGCCGGGATCCAATCGAGCTTGGTGCCAAGCTGGAGTGCGCCGGCGTCGCCGTAGTCGAACCGGAATGCTGCGACCACTGCGAAGAACAAGGAAACCGTGGCGGTGAGGAGAGCGAGCCACTTGGCGGTTTCCTCGTCCTTCCTGGGTACGAGCAGAAGGGCGAGCGCGCCGACCAGTGGCACGAAGACCACCAGGCTGAGGCCCCAGCCGTTATCAAACCACTCCATACCGCTCTCCTCCTATGTGATGCTGATCCAGAAACCGACGACGAGGATGAGCGCCCCGCCAAATAGTGCTCCGGCGTACTGCTGCACCTTGCCCGTCTGGATGTAGCGCAGCTTGCCGCCGAGAAACCCGGTCCCGGCCCCTGCCTCGTTGATGGCGAGGTCGATCCCGCGTTGGTCGAGCCCGCCGTACACGAAGTGCCCGAGGCCCTTGGTGACCAGGCCGACGACGTTGACAACGAAGTCGATGATGTAGCTGTTCGTCCAGTTCACGAACCGGGCGATCGGGCCCTTGACGGGGTTGACGATCCCGTTCATGTAGAGGTCGTCGATGTAGTACTTGTTCTCCAACACCGGCCACAGCACCGGGATCCGCAGGCGGTCACGGTCCTCCTGGGTGGCGGCATCCTCGTAGTACAGGCGGTACCCGACGGCGATGCCGAGCACCCCGGCGGTGAGGCCGGCGAAGAGCGCAAAGAAATCGAAGCTGGTGGCGTGCTCGCCGAGCAACTCGGCCGACACCCCGCGGGTGATGACGAGCTCGTAGAAGAAGTCGGTGATGCCGGGGACGTTCAGGAACCCGAAGAACACGGCTCCGACCGCCAGGCCAAGCATCGGCACGGTCATGATGGCGGGCGACTCGTGGGGGTGGCCGTGGCCCTTGTACTCACCGAAGAAGGTGAGTGAGACCGCCCGGGTCATGTACAGCGCGGTGATGAAGGCTGTGCCCACTCCGAGCCAGAACACGATCGGGTATCCCCCTTCGTTGAACGCCGCCAGGATCTCGTCCTTGGAGAAGAAGCCGGCGAACAGCGGGATCCCCGCCAGCGCCAGGGATCCGATCATGAAGGTGTAGAAGGTGCGGGGCATCTCTTTGCGGAGCCCGCCCATGTCGGTCATGTTGTTGGAGTGCACGGCATGGATGACCGACCCGGCCCCCAGGAACAACAGACTCTTGAAGAAGGCGTGGGTGAAGAGGT
>JABDLU010000001.1 GCA_013002865.1 Acidimicrobiia bacterium | reverse complement strand
ACCGACCGCCCCGTTCCCAGCTCCTGCTGCTGGGCGGTCCGCAGGATCGCCTGGGCGTTGAGCAGCGCTCCGCCCAACAATGCGATCACCATGGCAACGAGGACGTGACCGGCGGCGAGCGGACGGGGTTGGGGCGGGGCAGGCGCAGCCATCAGAACTGGAAGTAAATGAAGGCGGCAACGCCTTCATTGGCGAGGGAATCGATGACGAGGAAGGTGACTGCCAGGGTGGCGCCCTGGGCGACGGGAGCCAGCCGGGAGAACCCGGCCAGGACCCGATCGACGGCCGGGCGGGTCACGTACTGGGCCCCGATGCCGACGGCCACGGCCAGCACGATGGAGATGCTGAGGTCGTCCACTCCCCCGCCCCACGCCGTGAACAGCCGCCCGATCAGCTCCCCGGCGGTCGACAGCGACTCTGCCCGGAAGAAAACCCAGGCGAACGTGACGAGGTGGAACGTGGCGACGCGCTGCAACCACACCGGCGCCCGTGATGGACCGCGCCGGCGCTCCCACACGAGCCACAGCCCGTGCAGACCGCCCCAGATCACAAACCGCCACGCCGCCCCGTGCCACAACCCGCCCAGCAGCATGGTGAGCATGAGGTTGCGCCGCGTGAGCAGGGCACCGCCCCGATTCCCTCCGAGCGGAACGTAGAGGTAGTCCCGCAGCCAGCGGGACAGCGTCATGTGCCAGCGGCGCCAGAAATCGCTGATGCTGACCGCCGTGTAAGGGGCGTTGAAGTTGTCGGGGAAGCGGAACCCGAGCAAGAGCGCCACCCCGATCGCGATGTCCGAGTAGGCGCTGAAGTCGGCGTAGATCTGCACCGAGTAGGCGTAGATCGCCACCAGGATCTCGATGTTGCCGTACTGGCCGGGACTGGCGAACACGGCATCGACGAGGTTGGCGGCCAGGAAGTCGGCAATGACGACCTTCTTGGCCAGGCCGATAGCGATGAGGTAGAACGCCCGGGAGGCGTCGATGCGCCGGGGGTCGCGCCGGCCCCGAAATTGCGGGAGCAGCTCGGTCCCCCGGACGATCGGGCCGGCCACCAGCTGCGGGAAGAACGCGAGGTAGACCGCGAAGTCCAGCGGCGGAGCGGGCTGGAGCTTGCGGCGATAGACGTCGATCACATAGCTCAGGGCCTGGAAGGTGAAGAACGAGATCCCGACCGGGAGCGTGACCTGGAGCAGCGGGAGCGAGGCGTCCATGCCCAGCCCCTCCAGCACCCCGTTGATCGACTCAACGAAGAACCCGTAGTACTTGAAGTACCCCAGCATCCCGAGATTGGCCACCACGGCGGTCGCCACCCAGGCGCGCCGCTCCCGATCGGCGGGCGCCTGTGCAATCCGGACCGCGCAGAACTGGTTGACCAGCGTCGACAGCACGATGAGCCCGACGAATCGCCAGTTCCAGAAGCCGTAGAAGAAGTAGCTGGCTCCCAGCATGAACCACCGCCACGGGCGCGGGAAGGGCATGAGAAACCAGTTGGCCAGGAAAACGACAACGAAGAAAACGGCGAAGGTGATCGTGGGAAAGAGCATGCGTGCGGCCCGCAACGATACCGATCTCCCGGGGTACCACTTGTCACACCGGCCGGGTAAGTTGGCGGCCGATGCGAGTAGAAGTGAAACGCAGTTCACGGCGGCGCAAGACCGTCGAGGCCCGGCTGGTCGACGGCACGCTGCGCGTCGCCATCCCGGCCTCCATGACCAAGGCCGAGGAGGCCCACTGGGTCGAGCAAATGCGCAAGCGCTTCGAGCGGCGGGTCGATCGGGACACCATCAGCCTGCCCGAGCGTGCTCGGGTCCTGGCTGCGAAGTATCAGCTCCCGGAGCCGGCCGAGATCGTCTGGTCAGGCCGCCAGAGGACTCGCTGGGGCTCATGCAGCGTTGACACCCGCCGCATCCGGATCTCGGACCGCCTGGCAGGCTTCCCGGCCTGGGTGGTCGACTATGTCATCGTTCACGAGCTCGCCCATCTCGTCGAGCCCGGCCACACGTCACCGTTCTGGGAACTGGTCAATGCCTATCCGCTGGCCGAGCGGGCGCGCGGCTACCTGCTGGCGTCGGGCGACCGGGGAGCCTGACCGGGCCGGAGTCTCTTTAGAGGCCGGCCGCCAGCTCGACAACGAGGGCATCGGCCCCGCCGACCACGGGTGCACCGTGCCCGACCAGTACCGTCTCGAAGGAGAGCTGGGCGAGCTTGCGAACCGACTCGTTCGCCAGTGCCATGTCCTGGCTGAACTGCGGGGCGGCGCCGATCACCGACCCGTCCGCCGTGCGCAGGGCATCACCCGCCACCAGCACGCCGGACCCGGCGTCGAGCACCGAGATGGACCCGGCGGTGTGGCCGGGCGTCGCGATGATCTCTAGGCCAAAAACGCTCGATCCGTCGTCCACGGCTGTCAGCGGCCGGGGTGAGGGGATCTGCGGGATGTCGGGCTCCCCGGCGTAGCCGGCTGCCGCCGGCGCGGCTTCCATGACCGCTCCCAGGCTCCCGATGTGATCGGGATGGAGGTGCGTGAGGATCACATGCCCAACGTCATCCCAGCTCGTCCCGACTGCCGCAAGCGTTTCTTCGATAGCACCCTCGCTGCCGGGGTTGCCGGTGTCGACGATTGCCACCTCGCCTCCTCGGACGAGCAGGTAGGCAGAGACCGAGCCCAGCGAGACCTGCTCCCATCTGAGCTCGCCCGGCGAGCCGGCCGTCGTCGAAGTCGGCGAGGTTGCGCTGGTAGTCGTTGGCGATTCCGCTTCGCCGGCCGATGTTGGAGTTGATCCGGCGGTCGAGCTGGTCCCGGCCGAGTCTCCCTCGTCCGCACACGCGGCAACGGCCAGGCCGAACACGGCGACGGCCAGGGTTCCCTGCCCGAGATCTCGCAAGAACGCCCGTCGGGTGATCTTCCCCATAGGGCGAGCCTAAACGGCTTCCCATCGAACGAAGTCGACGGCTACACCGCGACCGATGCTTGCGCCAGCATGGTCCCCTACCTCAGGTGCCAGAACGCTCCGATGAGGCCGACCTCGTCCAGAATCGCCTGACGCTCCTCGACGGTGCGGCGCCCCCAGTCGAGGTCGAAGCGGTCGTCGTACCAGCGCGTGGCAAGCTCCCACAACTGCTCGGGCGGGAAACGCGCCCCGACCGGAATCCCGGTGTGGGTCGACCACTCGTCGATGTCCTCTTCCGACCGGAAGAGCTGCATGGTCGCTCAGGTGAAGCCGATCGACTCCCACCAGCGGCGGGGCGGCACCGCGAAGTGGACCACCCCGGTCGCCCTCACCAACTCGCCGTCCCGCACCTCGAGGTCGAGAGCGGCGCCGGATTGGGGACACACCGCTGGTATCCGGCACGGGTCGCCGACCAGGGCGGCTATGGCCAGGGCATCCCAGATGCAGTTTCCGTACCAGCGCCGATTCCCGCTGAGCACCGGATAGTCGGAGGCGACCGCCGAGAAGGGTTCGGCCATCCAGATGTAGGAGCTGCCAGGCAGCAGGACCAGTGCGTCGTGGTCGTCCTGCAGCCGACGCAGTGCGTCTCCCGCCTCCTGCGGCGTCAGCGAGAACTGCACGCCGATCTGGGCGGGAGTCGGGATCGCGCCTGCCAGCGCCTCCTCGTAGACAAACAACCGGATGGCCGCATCCCGGGAGTCCATCAGTGCACGCAGAACTCGTTGCCCTCGGGGTCCTGGAGCACCACCCAATATTCGTCGCGCTGGGATACCGGGCCGACGATGGCCGCCCCCAGCCCGGCGAGCCTCTCCACCTCGGCATCGACCGCCCGGCGACGATCCTCGATAGGTCGGGCGGGTCCGCCGCTGGCATCCAAATCGAGGTGCATGCGGTTCTTGGCAGTCTTGCCTTCGGGGACCCGCTGGATGAAGACCCGCGGGCTCTGACCCTCCGGATCAACGATGGCCCGGGCGTCGTTCCAGCGCTCCTCGGGTATGCCCATCGCCCGGGCCCAGTCATCCCACGACTCGAAGCCCTCCGGAACCGGCTGCAGGACGTAGCCCAGCGCCTCAATCCAGAACTCGGCCAGCCGGGCGGGATCGGTGGCATCAAACACGATTTGAATTCCGGCGGCCATGCAACTGCTCCGGCTTGATGTGGCCCGCCGATCCTAGAGTCACCGCATGCGCCGCGTACGGGATTGGATTTTCACGGTGCCGTTCCTTATTGCGTTCGGCATGACGCTGGTCGTCTACGACGTTGCGGGTCGCCTTGTGCGCCCGTTCAGCCTGCGCGGGTTCGAATACGTCATGGCGGCACTGCAACGCACCCTGATGAACACCTTCCGGATCTGCGGGACCCGGATCATCGTCGAGCAATCAACGGCGATCCGGCCTCGCACGGGGTACGCCATCATCTCGAACCATCAGAGCATGTTCGACATCGTGCTCATCGGCGGCATCCTGTTCTCGAACTTCCCCAAGTACGTCGCCAAGAAGGAGCTCGGCCGCTGGTTCCCGAGCATCTCCCTCAACCTGCGCTGGGGCGGAAACGCCATCATCGATCGCACCGACCGCGCCAGAGCTGTCGCGACCATCACGGAGATGGCTCGGACGGCGCAGCGGCGCAATGTGAGCGTGGCCATCTTCCCCGAGGGCACCCGGAGCCGCGACGGGCGGCTGCAGCGGTTCAAGCGAGCCGGCAGCAGGGCCTTGCTAGAGGCCGCCGATGAGCTGCCGGTCGTGCCGGTGGCGGTCGATGGAGCCTGGCGGCTGCTCCAGCACAATCTCAAGCCCGTCCCTTTCGGAACAACTGTGCGGGTACGGTTCGGTGACCCGATCCCCCGGGAACCGGGCGACGCCGCCGCCATCGCCAAACAGGCCGAAGCCTGGATCGGCGCCACCCTCGACGAGTGGCACAGCACGACCAACGAGCCGACCCAACCCGACTAGCTCCAGCGCCGATCGGGCCTACCAGGAGTTGCACACGACCCCTTGCCCCCGGCTCGACGCCGGCGTTCCGCCGAGTTGCGAAGCAGCTCGCAAGGAACCCGAAGGGTTCCCCTACTCGTCGAGGAACCCGTCGAGCTGCAGGTCGGCATCCGGCACGTAGCTGTACGGCTCCAGGTCTGTGATGCCGGCGTCGGCCAGGATGTCATCGTCCAGGTAGAAGTTCCCGGTCGCCTCGCCGGACGGCCGGTTGAAGATCTCATAGGCGGCATCGGCCACGATCTCGGGCCGCCGGGACCGCTTCATGGCCTCCTCGCCGCCCAGCAGGTTTTGGACGGCGGCGGTGGCAATCAGGGTGCGCGGCCACAGACTGTTCACCGCGATGCCATATGGCGCAAACTCGGCCGCCATCCCCAGCGTGCACATGCTCATGCCGTACTTGGCCATGGTGTAGCCGAGGGTGTTCTGAAACCATTTCGGGTCGAGGTTGAGGGGCGGACTGAGATTGAGGATGTGAGGATTGGTGCCTTCCTTGAGGTGGGGAAGGCATGTCCGAGACACGAGATAGGCGCCCCGGGCGTTGATCGACTGCATCAGGTCGTACACCTTCATCGGCAGAGCCTCGGTGTTGGACAGGTTGATGGCCGACGCGTTGTTGACGCACATGTCGATGCCCCCGAACTCCGCCACGGTGCGGGCGACGGCCTCCTCCACCTGGTCATCGAACCGTATGTCACCGACGATCGGCAATGCCCGCCCGCCCGCCTCCTGGATATCGGCGGCGGCCGTGAACACCGTGCCGGGCAGCTGCGGATGGGGCTCAGCCGTCTTGGCGATCAAGGCAACGTTGGCGCCGTCGCGGGCGACCCGCTTGGCGATCGCCAGGCCGATCCCCCGGCTCCCACCGGATATGAACATCGTTCTGCCTGCCAGCATGGCGCTCCTCGTTGACTCCCGCCGATCCTACGGTCGTCCCCGGCCGGACGGAACCGGCCCGGTGAGTGCCCCCTCCTGAGACCGGCTCCACCTAACATCCTGGCGTGACTCAGCGCAAGAGCCCCCATGTTTGAGGATCCGATCGTCCAGCTCGGCGGTATCGTCGTCGTAGCAGTGGCCGCGCAGTGGGCGGCCGCCCGCCTCAAGATCCCCTCGATCCTGTTGCTCCTGATGGCCGGATTCCTGGTCGGCCCGGGGTTGGATCTGCTCGATCCGGATGCTCTGTTCGGCGAGCTGCTGCCGCCCGCCGTATCGCTGGCGGTGGGTCTCATTCTGTTCGAAGGTGGCATGAGCCTCCGGCTCCGGGAAATGGCCGGCCAGCAGCGGGTGCTGTGGCTGCTGGTGACCGTCGGCGTGCTGATCAGCTGGGTGGTGGCAGCCACCACCGTCCTCCTCTTCACGGACCTACCGGCCGGCATCGCCGTCCTGATCGGGTCGATTCTCGTGGTGTCCGGGCCAACGGTGGTCGGTCCGCTGCTCTCCCAGGTGCGACCCAGCCGGACCGTGTCGTCGATCCTCAAATGGGAAAGCATCTTCATCGACCCGGTCGGAGTGCTACTTGCCGTGCTGACGTTCGAGGTGTTGCTGGTCGATCGGGCGCTCGACCCGAACGTCGGCGAGGTGGTCTGGGAGGTCGTGAAGTTCATTCTGGCTGGGGCCGGAGTCGGCGCTGGCCTGGCCGTGCTCGCCATCATCGCCCTGCGCCGCCACTGGGTGCCCGAGCACCTGCTCTCGTTGTTCGGGGTGAGCGTGGCGATCCTCGCCTTCATCATCTCCGGCGAGATTTCGCATGAGTCCGGGCTGCTGGCGACCACCATCCTCGGCCTGATTCTCGCCAATCATCGCCCGATCCGCACCGAGCAGATCGTGCGGTTCTCGGAGATCATCCGGGTGCTGCTCATCGGCGTGCTCTTCATCGTGCTGAGCGCCCGGCTCGACGTCGACTCGCTGCGGGGCGAGCTCGGCGCGGCCATTGCGGTCGTGGCCGCTCTCGTCCTCATTGCCCGCCCACTCGCAGTTGCGGTCGCTACCTGGCGCACGAAGCTCGAGTGGCCCCAGCGGCTGCTTTTGGGCGCAGTAGCTCCCCGCGGGATCGTTGCGGCATCGATTGCCTCTGTGTTCTCTCTCGAACTGCAAGCCGAAGGCGTGGCCGGCGCCGACGCGATCACGCCCATCGTGTTTGCGGTGATCGTCGGCACGGTTGCCCTGTATGGGCTGGGGATGGGGCCGCTGGCACGCCGGATCGGGCTGGCCGAGGAGCACCAGGAGGGAGCGCTCATCCTGGGCGCCGGCTCGGTAGAGCGGGCCATTGCCCGGTCCCTGGCGGCGGCAGGAGTCACTGTCGTGGTCGCCACCACCAATCGACGCGACCACTACCAGGCCCGCATGGAGGAACTGCGCTCCTTCTACGGCAACCTGCTCGACCGCGACGTGCAGCTCAACCTGGACCTATCGGGTATCGGCCAGCTGCTGGCTCTCACCCCGAACGACGACGTCAACACACTCGCCTGCTCGCGCTTCGGCGAGTTGTTCGGCGGCGCGTACGTGTTCCAACTGCAGCCTGCCGGAGCGCCGGCCGGCATCGAGTCGAGTCCCGCAGCCGAGCTCGGTGGGCGGTTCCTGTTCGGGCCGGGCTCGGATTACTACTCACTGAAGCGGGCGCTGGACGGCGGCGGCCAAATCCGACGGACGACCCTCAGCGACGAGTTCACCCTCGATGATCTGCGAAAATCGGTCGAGTCGGCGGTGCCACTGTTCATCGTCCGATCGGGCGGCCGCCTCACCATCATCCCCGCCGGCGCCAGTGACCCGCTCAGTGGCGTCGGCCAGGGCGACACCGTCATCCTCCTCGAGAACGGCGCCGAGGATCTGCAGCACGAGCCCGCAGCCGACACGGCAGCCGCCTCGTAGCGGTACCGTTCGAGTATGCCGGCGCTGGAAGTAATCGATCTAGACGGACCCGTCCACTACGCCGACTACGGCGGCGACGGGCCACTCATGGTCCTCGTCCACGGCCTGGGCGGCTCCCACCTGAATTGGCTGCACGTCGGCCATCGGCTGGCCGAGCGCCATCGCGTCCTGGCCCCCGATCTGGCCGGGTTCGGCCTGACCCCGCCCGCCGGACGGCGCACGACGGTGCAAGCCAACCAGCGGCTCCTGGCCGAGTTCATGGATGCGACGTCGCCCGGCGAGCCCGTGGTGCTGGTCGGCAACTCGATGGGTGGGCTCATCTCGATTCTCCAGGCGGCCGCCCACCCCACGCGGATAGCGGCCCTCGCCTTGATCAACCCCGCACTTCCCCTCGCCGACACCGGGTCCATCAATGTGTTCACCTTGCAGCGGCTGTTCGTGCCCCTCATCCCCGGCGTCGGCGAGGCCGCCATGGGGCGCTACTACGCCCGGGTAGATCCCGAGCAGCAGCTCGACGAGACGCTCGCCGCCGTTACCGCCGATCCGTCCACGGTCCCCCGGGCAGGCCGGGCGGCCAACCTCGAGATGATCCGGCTGCGCAAGGAGATGGACTGGGCGGTGCCCTCGTTCCTGCAAGCCTCTCGCTCCATCGCCAGGGTGCTGGCGCGTCGACGCACGTTCGTGAAGACGCTCGAGTCGATTGCATGCCCCGTGATGCTGGTCCACGGTGAAGAGGACCGCATCGTTTCGCCCGCCTCGGCGCAATGGGCCCACCAGCACCGGCCCGACTGGCGGCTCGAACTGATGCCCGGCGTCGGGCACGTTCCACAGGCGGAGGCTCCCGACCGACTGGTAGCGCTCATCGAGGACTTCCTGGCTTAGGGGTGGTGGCTCAGCTGTGGGGTCGCTCCCGGAGGGCGATGAGCACACCGATGATGGGGCCGGCTGCCAGGAGGAGTATGGCGGCTATGGCCACCAGAGCATTCTCCGAGAACACCTCGGTGATAGTGGCTTCATAGCCGTCTTCGATCCCGGCGAAGATAACGACGTTGACCGACACGATTGCCCCGACCACGAGGCCAATGAACGCTCCAACAATGCCCCGGCTCACAACGCCCGGCTGTAGGTCTCTCATGGTCCCAGCATCCTCCCGCCCCGGCCGAGAGGTCTAGAGGCGTTGTCCCCTGGCGGGATCCGACCTCGCGGGATTGAGGCTGGCGGGTTTCAGGCGGCCAGGTGGGGAGAAAGGTAGAAGCTCGTCTTGAGTGCGTGAGCCACGAATCGATAGCCTTCGTCGCGAAGGAGCCGAAACGCTCCTGAGCTCGCCGGCTCGTCGAGGCGGAGCGCCAGGTCTTCCACAGCGACGATGGCCGGCCGATACCGGCTCCAGTCGTTCGACTCGAGCACCTCCACATCCATGCCTTCGACGTCGACCGACAGAACGTCGATCGCAACCGCAGGCGGCAGGTGCTCCGCAAATACATCTCGCAGCGGCACCACTTCGGTGGGGATCGACCGTTTGATGGGCACGTTCTGATCGGTGGCGATCATCTCACCAAAGTCGGGATCGAGCGTGTTCGAGGAAGCCCAATCCCCAAAGAAGAGCAGGTCGGCGGTGCGCCGGGGCGTGCCGGCGGCCTGCTGGAGTGTCACGTCGCCGGGACGCAGCTTCCGCAGATACTCGACCATGACGGGATTGGGCTCGATGTTGATGCCCCGCCACCCGGCGTCGTGCAGCAGGGCGGTGTTCGACACCGCTCTCGGGTGGTAGGCACCGACGTCGACGTAGAAGCCGGTGGCGGGCAGGCCGCCCTGCTCCTCGTAGATGGCCAGCAAGACGGCGTCCTCCCCATGGGATGAGAACGTCAGTCGAGCATGGGGTGGCAGATCCACCAGATCAGTTCACCGTACGCCGGTAGACCCGGACCGACAGCGGTACGAAAACGGCGAGGATCGCTCCGGCGTAGAGCAGCGAAAGCAAAACCTGGCCTTCGACCGTGTTGCCGGGCAGCAACGCGCCGTCGCCGAGGATGAGCCCTCGCAGGGCATCAACCGTCACCGTCACCGGCTGATTGTCGGCAAAGGCGCGCAGCCAGCTCGGCATGGTCTGGGTGGGCACGAACACCGAGCTGGCGAACACCAGCGGAAACACCGGCAGGAACACCGCCTGCTGGGCGGCCTCCGGGTTCTTCACGATCAGCCCGATGGTGGCCATGATCCAGGAGAAGGCAAACGAGAACACCATCGCCAGGGCGAGTCCGGCGACCAGGCCGGCAAAGCTGGTCTGATACCGGAAGCCGATCACGAATCCGACGACCAGCATCAGCCCGATGACGAAGCCGTTGCGGATGAGGTCGGAGAAGGTGCGTCCGGCCAGCACCGCCGAGCGGGCCATCGGCAGCGACCGGAAACGGTCGATCACGCCTTTGGACAAATCCTCGGCCAGGCCGAGGGCGGTCTGGCCGGCCCCGAAGGCGGCTACCTGGACGAGCAACCCCGGAATCAGCCAGTTGATGTACTCCCCGCCGGCCGCCTCCGGCAGCGTGCCCCCGATGGCACCCCCGAACACGTAGTTGAACAGCAGCAGGAACATGATCGGCTGGATGGTCGACAGGATGATGAGCTGCGGCAGCCGGACATTGCGCAGGAGGTTGCGCTGAGTGATCACCGCGATGTCGCGGGCCGTTTGCGGGAGCGACGCCGCCACCCGACCCGGCTTGCTCGGTGCGGTCGCAGTGGTCATGGTCGCCTCCTCCGGCGTCGTTGGTTACTGCCGTTGGCGGCGGCTTCGTCACCGGCGTCCGCCTCGGCCGGCCGGCCCGTCAGCGACAGGAACACGTCGTCCAGGCTCGGCTTGTGCAATCCAATGTCGTCCGGCGTGATCGAGGCGGCGTCGAGGGCCCGCACCACCTCGGTCAGGGTCCGGGCGCCATCGGGAGCCGGCACGGTGATCTCCCGGGTGACCTCATGGAGAAGCGGCTCGGCCTGACAGATCCGCCGGAGCGCCTCCATGGTCTCATCCTGACGATCGGCCGGAACGCTTAGCTCGATGACCGCACCACCGACCGTCTCTTTGAGGTCGTCCGACGTCCCCTCCGAGATGAGCCGGCCTTCGTCGATCACCGCGATGCGGTCGGCCAGCTGGTCGGCCTCGTCGAGATACTGCGTCGTCAGGAGCACGGTGGTTCCGCCGTCGACCAGGTCCGAGATCAGCTCCCACACGTCAATGCGGCTGCGCGGGTCGATGCCGGTAGTCGGCTCATCGAGGAACAGCACCTCGGGACGGCCGACGAGCGAGGCCGCCAGATCGAGGCGGCGCTGCATGCCGCCCGAGTAGGTCTTGACCTGGCGGTCGGCTGCATCGGCGAGCCCGATCCGCCCGAGTACCTCGTCGGCCCGGGCCGTCGCCTCGGCCATGGGCAAGCCGTACAAACGTCCCACCATCTGCACGTTCTCCCGGCCGGTCAGGTAGCCGTCCACCGCGGCGAACTGGCCGGCGAGGCCGATCTTCTGCCGGGCGGCCTTGGGATCGGCCAGCACATCGACGCCCGCCACCATCGCCCGGCCCGCCTCTGGCCGCAGCAACGTGGTCAGCACGCGAATCAGCGTGGTCTTGCCTGCACCATTCGGCCCGAGCAGGCCGTAGATGATTCCCGGCTGGAACTCGAGGCTGACATTGTCGAGAGCGCGCACGGTCTTGCCGAAGGTCTTGCTGATGCCCTCGACCTCGACGATGGGTGTGGTCATGAGTGCTTCCTGGTGAGTTTGGGGATTGGAGCCTAGGAAGCAACCCCGGCAACAACCGGTTCCTTCCACGCGCCGGTCGAACAGGGGCGATCGGTCCGGTTGAGGTCGAGGCGCGCCGCGGTTCGCAGCGGTGGCGTGGAGTCACTACCCGCCGTCGAGCAGTCCCAACGGATCGCGCCACTCCGGGAAATCGGGCGCCGTTTCCTCGAGGCCCCGCAGGTACGTTGTGATTGCCTCGATCTGTTCGAGGGTGAGCGACCCACCGAAGTCGAGTGAGTAGGCGCTCATCTGCGAGCCGGGGACGCCGACGGCAATGAGGGCCGAGATCTGCTCGTCTTCGGCGGCCGTCAAGAACTGCTGCGAGTTGAGCGCCGGCGCGGTGCCGCCCATCCCATCGACACCGTGGCAAGCGGTGCAGTTGGCCGTGAACAGATCCTCGCCCTGGGCGGCGAGGAACCCGAGTTGCTCCTCTCGCGCCGCCTCTCGATTGGACGGCTCGAAGAAGCGGTAGATCGGGAAGATGAGCGCCATTGCCAGCATGATCCCGATGCCCCACGCCATCCACTTGTTGGTGGACTGCTCCAGCTCCTCGTCGTAAGGCCGCTCAGGCATGGTCCTCCCCGCAGGGCGGGCCGAGCGCCGGCTCGTTGATGGTTTCAGTACCGGGCGGCGCCCCCGCGATCGTTTCGCCGGTGTCGATCTCGATCACGCCGTCGACGACCTCGACTTTGTAGAAGTCCATCCCCCGCGGAGCAGGCCCCGCCAGGTGATCACCGGCCCGGTTGAAGACGGTGCCATGACAGGGGCACTCGAACCGGCCGGACGAGTCACAGAACGGAACCCGGCATCCGAGATGGGTGCACTTCTCGGAGAGGGCGACCACCTCGTCGCCGATCTTGGTGAGATAGGCCCGCGCCTCGGGGATCTCCAGCACGGTGTTGGCGGGAACGGCGTCCGGTGCAACGGTCTTGACGCGAGCCGCGAACCCGGCGCCGAGGCGAACCTTCAGCAGGTCCCAGCTGGTCCACACACCGGCGGCGGCGAGCAGACCCACCCCCACCTTCCAGCCGGCGCTCAAGAATTCCCGACGGTCGAGGGCGTCACTCATAACTCACCATGCCATTCCTCCCACGGCCAAACCCAGGACCAGCTCGGGCCCCGGAACGCAAACCCGATCAATGTCAACACGATCCAGATCACCAGGAAGATGGTGAAGGTGATGCGCGCAATCCGGCGAAACTCGGGCGAGAACCGCGGGTTGCGGTCCATGTAGGGAAGCGCCGCCAGGCCCAGCACAATCGCGGTCGGCACGAGGACACCAGCCACCAGCGGATGGAAATGGGCCAGCAGCTCTTGCAGGGCCGCGAAGTACCAGGGCGCCTTCTCGGGGTTGGGTGTGACCGTGGGATTGGCGATCTCCTTGAGCGGAGCGTCGGCGGACAGCGCAATCAGCAGCACAACGAACAGCACGGCCAAGGCGGCGACGCCGTGGCGCACCAGCAGATGAGGCCACACCATCACCGGGTCGTCATCGGAGAGCTCCTTGCGATCACCCGCCGCCGGCTTGCCCGGCACCACACCGAGAAGCCGGTGACCATCGATGACGACCGGCTCACCGTTGGCCTGCGCCGCCGCCGGCAGACCGGGCTGGACTTTGGCAGCCGGCTCGGTGCGATCGACGCCGGCGTCGGTGGACAGCATCGAGTCCTTCCGCCAGCGCCACAGGTGGATCGTCACCAGCGCAACCAGCGCTACTGGAAGCACCGCCACGTGCAGGACGTAGAAGCGCAGCAGCGTCGCCGAGCCGACCGTCGGCCCGCCAAGCAGCAGTTGCTGCACCTGCTCGCCCACGATGGGGACGTAGGCCGCCATGGCGGTGCCCACCGTCACCGCCCAGTAGGCCAGCTGGTCCCACGGCAGGAGATATCCGGTGAACGACAGCAACAGCGTGACCACCAGGAGCAGCACCCCGATCACCCAGTTGAACTCTTTGGGCGGCTTGTAGGCCCCCCGGTAGAACACCCGCGCCATGTGGGCGGCGACGGCCAGCACCATGAGGTGAGCCGACCACCGGTGGACGTTGCGGATGTACTGGCCAAACGCCACCTCGGTCTGGATGTTCTGAATGTCGCCGTAGGCATTGGCGGGTGACGGAACGTAAAAGAACATGAGGTAAATGCCCGAGACGAGCAGCGATCCGAATAGCACCAGCGACGCCACGCCCAGGAAGGCTGAGTATTTGAATGTCAGCTCGACCCGGCGCACCTTCACCGGATAGAGATGCAGCAAGAAGCTGGCCCAGTGGCCGGCCGCCCGATCCCGCTCGGTGACCCGGTCGGGGACGCGGAAAATCGAGCGACCGATCGTGGAATCGCGAGCGCGCTCGAGCAGCTTCATACCGGCTCTCCCAGCTGCGGGACGCCAACACCGGTCCACACCGACATCGACAGCGCATCGGGCGGGCACCGCTCGATGCAGAGGCCGCACCGGATACAGGCGCGCTCGTCCAGCATCAGCGAGGTACTGCCCACCGGGCCGCCGGTCTCCTCGGCGGGCACCAGCGAGATCAGGTCCAGCGGGCACACGTCGGCACACAAAGCGCACAACACGCACTTGTCGACGTCGAGCGTGATGTTGGCAAAGCACCGCAGGCAGCGGGCCGCCTCACAGCGGGCTTGCTGCTCGGTGAAACCGGTCTCTACCTCGGCCAGGCCGATGCGGCGATCAGTCGGCAGCGTCGGGATTTCAACCCGATCGTCCCGATCGTAAGTGTCGGTCAGGCGGTGGAACTGCTGGAGCTCGACCAGCTGGCCCTTGACATCTGAGGGCGATTCCCCGCTGAACCGCTCATGGATCTCCTGGGCGGCCCGGCGGCCATCGGCGATGGCCTCGATGAGGGTGCGAGGCCCGTGGGCGGCGTCCCCACCCGCCCACACCAGATCGACCGAGGTGGCGAGGGTGTCGTCGCCCACCATGATGGTCTTGCGGGGGGATACCGCCGGCCCGTCCGGGCCGATGGCGTCGACGTCGACCGCCTGGCCGATCGCCAGGATCACCGTGTCGGCGTCGAAGACCTGGCGGTCGTCTGTGTCGAACTCTGGCGAGAAGCGCCCATCGGCGTCGAACACCGACTTCACCCCGATGGTCTCCAGCCCGGTGACCTTGCCGTTCTCGGACAGGATACGGGCGGGCCCGCGGCGGTGAATGAACCTGATGTCTTCTTCGGCGGCTTCGTGGAGCTCATACGGCGAGGCCGGCATCTCCTCCTCGGATTCGAGAGATATGACGGTCACGTCGGTGGCGCCGACCCGGGTGGCGGTCCGGGCGGCGTCGAGCGCCTCGGTCATCACATTGCGCTCCTCGGCAGCCACGTCGCCAGCGGCGACGGCCTGGTAATCGGCCCGGCGCAAGGCAGTGCGGGCGGCGTCCATGGCGACATCTCCGCCACCGATCACGATGACCCGCTCACCCACCTCGACCTCAAAGCCCTGGTTGGCGTTGATGAGGAACTCGATCGCCTTGAGAACGCCGTCGGCCTGGTGACCCTCGATGTCGAGGCCCCGCCCCAGCGTGGCGCCGATCGAAACGAACAGGGCGTCGTGGCGCGCCTGGAGCTCTCCGAAGCTGACGTGCTCCCCCAGCTTGGTGTTGAGATGAACCTCAACCCCGAGGTCGACGATCGCTTGCAGCTCGGCTTCGAGCAGGTCCCGGTCGAGGCGGTATTCGGGGATGCCCAGCTTCATCATCCCCCCCAGCTGGCCGGTGGCTTCGTACACCGTCACCCGATATCCCTGGCGCCGCAGATCGTGCGCACAGGACATTCCCGCCGGACCGCCGCCGATCACGCCGATGCTCTCGGCGCGGTCCGGACCGGTGGGGGCGGCGACCTGCTTCCAGACCTCTCCCGACTGGGCCTCGGGCCCGTACTTCTCGGTGACGAACCGCTTCAGCGCCCGAATGGCGATGGGCTGGTCGATCTCACCCCGCCGGCAGGCATCCTCGCAGGGGGCGGCACACACCCGGCCACAGGCCGAGGCGAAGGGGTTGGGAAGCCGGGCGGTCAGGTAGGCGGTCAGGTCGTCACCGTCGGCGATGGCGGCCACGTAGGCCCCGGCGTTGGTATGGACGGGACAGGCGGCCAGGCAGGGGATGTTCTCGTCGTAGAACTGCAATCCGCTCATCTATATCACCTTGCCCCGCTGGACCCGCCGCAGGCCCCAGAGCCCGAGCGCCAGGGCGGCCAGCCAGACGCCCGATCCGATCAGGCTGCGGATGATGTCCCAGAGCTCAGCCGAGATCAAGTCCCCGTAGACCGACGGCGGCGAAGCCAGCAGGTCGGACTCGAGCACCATCGAGGGGATGGCCACGGTTGCCAGGATGAAGTACACCACGATCACGCCCGCCTTCAGCCAGGTTTGCACCGGCGTGAACGTGCCTCCGTCCGAGCGAGCCAGCGCCATCGGGGTGACGACGATGGCGACCCCGATCAGGGCGATGAGGAATCCGAGTCCGTATGTCAGCACGGCGGCACCGGGCAGGCTGGTCCCGGCCGTTTCACCCGGCTCGGCCACCGGAACCGGCTCTGGCAGCGGTGCGCCCAGCCCGTCCTGGACATAGGCGACAACCGCAGTGACCTGATCTGCGCTGAGGAGGTTGAACGCCGGCATGTTGCCGTTGTAAGTCTCGCCCAGTACCTCGATCTCCCCCGACAGCCCGTTGCGGACCACAGTCCGGACATACTCGGCGTCCTCGACACGGGGGTTGTCGAGCAGCGGCGGGAAGCTGCCCGGCCGGCCCGCTCCGTCACTGCCGTGGCACGCCGAGCAGTTGGCTTCGTAGACCAGGCGGCCGTCGGCGATGAGACGATCGTCACCGGGAGCCTCCTCCTGGGCGTTCGCACCGATGGCTCCGGCTACGAGCAGAACGGCGAGCGCACTCAGCATGACGGTCGCCTGTTTCCAGCCGGCCACGCGGTGGCTCATCCCACAGATCCTCTCTCGCGCACTGGCTGCAACGCTAGCGCTTTGTCCTGGCGGTTCCGGCCCATCGGCAAAGAAGGTACCGGATGATTGGGAGGGGCCATTGAGGGCCGTTAGTCTCTCCGCCGAGGGCCATCGGACCCGGACCGTTAGTTCAATCCTTTCGTGGGAAAGGCCTTTTGTGGGAAAGGAAGGTCGCATTGTCTGACCAAGACACGCCGGTCGGCGAGGATTTCACGCCGCGGGGCACGGTTGCCATCGTCATCCTCTTCACGGCGACGCTCGTGCTCCTCTGGCTCTCCATCTACCTGATCCTCATCGCCCGCGGGGTGACCACATGAGCACGGATACACCCACCGAAGAGACAGCCTCGTTTCATGCCGATCCCTACGAGCGCAAATGGATCATGTTCTCGCTGGTGCTGCTGGCGGCGTTCGCAGTGACGGTGGCGGTCGCCGGATTCGCCCTCGGCTTTCAGGTCCCCGGCGACGAGACCCGGGTCGACCCCCGCACCGTTGCCGACGCCCCGCCGTGGAGCCAACCCGGTCTGCGCGACCTCGGCAACGGGGAATACGAGGTCTACATGCTCGCCCAGCAGTACCTGTTTCAGCCCCGCGAGATCCGCGTGCCGGCCGGCTCGACGGTCACGTTCTACGTGACCAGCGTCGACGTGCAGCACGGCTTCAAGCTGCAGGACACCAACATCAACATGCAGATCGTGCCCGGGCACGTCTCCAAGCTCACCGCCGAGTTCGACACGCCCGGGGAATACCCGTACATCTGCCACGAGTACTGTGGGGTGGCGCACGCCGCCATGTTCGGGTCGCTCATCGTCGAAGCGGGAGGTGACTCGTGACCACGCTGCAGCCCCAGCCGACCTACCAACTCACCGGCCAGGAGAAGCGGTTCATCGGGCTGCACCTGGTCGTCGCCATCTTCGCCCTCGCCGTCGGCAGCATCTTCGGCCCATTGCAGGCCTTCGAATGGTCGGGCCTCGATCTGTACCAGTACCTCGAGCCGATCGGGCTGGACGACTACTACAAGGGCCTCACCGCCCACGGGGTGCTCAATGCGCTGGTGTGGACGACATTCTTCATCACCGGCTTCCTCACGCTGACGACCATCGTCGGCCTCAAGCGGCCGCTCCGTTACCCGGCCCTCAACCGGGCTGGCTTCTGGCTGATGGTGGTCGGGTTGGTGATGGCGGCGGTCCCGATCCTGGCCGGCTGGGCGTCGGTGCTCTACACGTTTTATCCGCCGCTCGAGGCCAGCTGGGCGTTCTACCTGGGCCTCACCTTCGTTGTGGTGGGAAGCTGGATCGAGGGATACGGCTTCTTCTTCACCTACCTGGCATGGCGCAAGGAAAACCCCGACACCCGCACCCCGTTCATCACCTTCGGCGGGCTCATCACCATGGCGCTGTGGCAAATCGCCACTCTGGGGATCGCCGTCGAAATCCTGACGATGCTGCTGCCGTTTGCGTTCGGCCTGACCTCGGGTACCGACCCCGAGCTGGGCAGAACGTTCTTCTGGTTCACCGGCCACCCGCTGGTGTACTTCTGGCTGCTGCCCGCTTACATCTCCTGGTACGGGATGCTTCCCAAGCAGGCCGGCGGCAAGCTCTTCTCAGACAGCCTGGCCCGGCTGGCCTTCTGGCTGTTCCTGCTGCTGTCGGTGCCCGTCGGGTTCCACCATCAATTCGTCGACCCTGGCATCCCCACCGGCTGGAAATACATCCACGCCGCCCTCACCTACGGCGTCGCCTTCCCGTCGCTGCTCACCCTGTTCACGGTGGTGGCATCTCTCGAGTACGCCGCTCATCGCCGGGGTGGCTCGGGCCTGTTCGGCTGGATCCGGGCCCTGCCGTGGAACGATCCCAGCGTCTCCGCCCAGCTGCTGGCCGGCATCCTCTTCATGTTCGGCGGCATCGGCGGCATCACCAACGCCAGCTACGACGTGAACCTCGTCGTCCATAACACTGCGTGGATCCCCGGCCACTTCCACCTGACGGTGGCCACCGCGGTCACGCTGTCGTTCATGGGAATCAGCTACTGGCTGGTGCCCCACCTCACCGGCAAGCCGCTGTGGAAGCCCCGGTGGGCTCTCATCCAGACCTGGCTCTGGTTCGTCGGCATGATCATCTTCTCGAACGCCATGCATGTGCTCGGGTTGCTGGGGGCGCCCCGGCGCACCGAGTTGGGCACCGCCCCGTACGTGCCGGACGAATGGAACGGGCACTTGTTGCGGGTGAGCATCGGCGGCGCCATCTTGCTGGTGTCGGTGACCATGTACGTGGTGACGATGATTCGCACCGCTGCCCAGAAGGAACGGGTCGCCGCCGGCGGTGAGGTCGAGATCCCCGTCGCCGAATCGCTGCGTGACCCCCAGCTCACCCCGCTGTGGCTGGACAGCTGGCGCCCCTGGATCATCGGGACGGTGCTACTGATTCTGCTCGCCTACGGGCCTCAGCTGGTCGAACAGATCAGCAACGCCTCCCTGTCGAGCCCCGGGTTCGGGCCGTAAGGAGCACGCCGGCGATTGGCAGATCGAGAGCCGACCGGAAACACACTGACCGGTTCGGTCGATTGGGAGGATCGGACGGCCGGGCCGGCGCGCCGGCTGCTGCGGCGGCTCGAGCGGCTCACGCTTCAGGCTGAACGCCCGGTCGACCGCCTGGTCGGGCGCCCGCAGCTCAACCCGCTCCACTACACCGGGCCGATCTCGGTGCTGCTGTTCATCGTGGTGTTCGCCACCGGCCTGTACCTCACGATGTTCTATCGGTTCGGTTTCGAGGCCAGCTACGAATCGGTGGCCGACATCGAGGCCAGTCTGGCCGGCCGGTTCATTCGCGCCGCCCACCGCTACGGCTCCATCGCCCTGGTCGTCACCTCGCTGCTCCACGGCTGGCGGACGTTTGTCATGGACCGCTTTCGGGGCCCGCGCCGGATCGCCTGGCTGACCGGGGTAGCCGCGGTGGCCCTGGTGTGGGTCGTCGGGGTGACCGGCTACTGGCTCATCTGGGACGAGCGAGTCGAGGTGCTAAATGAGACGCTCACGCGGGCGCTGGCGGGAGTCCCTGCGGGGCTCGACTTCTTGCTCGACTTCGTGCTCACCGACGCAGCCGGCACCGGCTGGCCGTTCTTGCTGTTGCTGTTCTTTCTCCACGTCGGGATCTCCACCGCCGTGGCCGTTCTCCTCTGGGTGCATGTCAGGCGCCTGGCCCGGCCGCTGTGGCTGCCCCCGGCGTTCTGGGCGGCTCTGGTGGGCGCCTCGCTGCTGGCCATGTCCCTGCTGTGGCCGGTCGGCATGCTTGAGCCGCTCGACCCGGCAACCCTTCCGCAAGCCATTCCGCTCGATCCATTCTTCCTCTTTCTGCTCCCGGGCGGCCTCAGCTGGCCACCCGGCCTGCTCTGGGGTGGGGCCCTCTTGGTCACCACCGCGGTGCTGTTCCTGCCCTGGTATGTGCGCCGGCGTCCGCCCCCGGCCATCCAGGTCGATTCCGCCCGGTGCACCGGATGCCGGCTCTGCGTGCCCGACTGTCCCTACGACGCTCTGCACATGATCGATCTGGAAGACGCGCCCCACCCGCACCTTGCGGTGGTCACCGAAGACAAGTGCGTGGGCTGCGGCATCTGTGTCGGGAGCTGTCCCGTCGACGCCCTGCACTTTCCGGGCCGCTCGGCCGGCGCCCTCGAGACGGAGGTGCTGGATCTATCCCGCACAGCTGATCGAGTCGTGCTGGTGTGCGAGCGCCACGACTCCGTGCCCGGCGCCGTGCCGGTTCCGTGCATCGGCATGCTCCATCCCGATGTGATCGGGCGGGCGACCGAGGCCGGAGCAGCCGTCCACGTCATCGGATGCCCTCCCGGGGATTGCGCCAACCGGGAGGGACCACTCACCCTGGCAGCCCGCCTCAACCGCACCCGCCTCCCCCGGCTGCGGCGCCGCTATCGCGACGCTCCCATCACCGCAGACTGGATCGGTCCCCGGCAGGCTCCGGCGGCACTGGCCGGCCCGGGTTCCCAGCCGGACGCGTCGCTCGCTCCCGACCCCAAGCAGCTCCTCACCAGGTCCTCCCTTCCGCTGGTCGGACTCGTCGTCGCGACCGCCGTGGTCACCGTTCTGGTCACCGGGGTTCGCTTCGACCCCGGCGGGGCCGACGCAGCCCGCCTGGAGGTGACCCTCGATCACCGGGCTGGCGTGCCCCTCGAGGGGTTCGGCGGGGGACCGCCGGCTCCCTCGGGTGCCCCTCCCCGGCTGGTCGTCGAGACGGATGGGGAGACCCGGTATGACGAAGTCATCGATACCGTCGACGCCGACGAGCCCGGCACGGCGTTGCTACTCGAGCGATTCGACATGGAACCCGGGCTCCATTCCGTTCGGATCACCCTGTTCGACACCCCCGACCGGCCCCTCGTGCTCTTCGACGACACGGTGACGCTCGACGCCGGAGAAGCAGTCGTACTCAACTATCGGGATGTGCCGGTGGTCGACCCGGTCGCAGCGGGGCGAGCGATCTTCGACGAGACCGCGCTCGGCACCAGCGCAGGATGCCGGATCTGCCACAGCCTCGAGCCGGGGCGCGACCTCGTCGGGCCCTCCCTGGCGGAAGTGGGCAGCCGGGCCGCCACGACGGTGCCGGGCTTGGCGGCAACCGACTACTTACGACAGTCGATTGTCGACCCGGACGCGTTCGTCGTACCGGGCTACCCGTCCGGCCAGATGCTCGCCAACCTGGGCGACGTGCTGAGCGACCGCGAGCTCGACCAGCTGGTGGCGTTTCTGCTGACACTGACCGGAGAGCGATAGCCTGTGCGGGTGAACCGTGTCGCGGTTGCCGCCCTGTCGATGGCGGTCCTACTGACGGCCTGCGGAGGCACCGACACCTCCGGGCCCGAGCCGACGGGCGCTGCTCGCTCGGGCGAGGAGCTCTTCAGCCAGCGCATCCTCGGCAGCAACGCCGGGTGCATCACCTGCCATTCGCCCGATCCCGATACCCGGCTGGTCGGACCGTCCATAGCGGGTGTGGCGGCCCGGGCCGGCAGCCGGGTTCCCGGGCTCCGGGCTGAGGACTACTTGCGCCAATCCATCGTGGAGCCGTCTGCGTTCGTGGTCGACGGCTTCGAGGACGGCAAGATGCCGGCCGACTGGGAAGAGATGCTGACCCCCGAAGAGGTGGAGGCGCTGGTGGCGTACCTTCTCACGCTGCAATGATTCAGCCGGCGGGCTCCCCTTCTTCGCTCCCGGCGCCGGCGACGCCATCGATCGTGCGGGTACCGGCGATCGCGCCGTCGGCCGACAGCCGGTACGTTGCCGTCCCGACAGCCTCTCCCCCGATCGACGAGGTGGAGCGCCAGGTGGCTTCGAGCCGGTCGCCGATCAGCCGCCCCGTCCCCACCGCGATATCTCCGGTAACCAGCCACTGCAGCTCGTACGCGATGCCCGAATCCACGATGGTGAGTGATCCCGAGTACTCAGTATCCTGGGCGCTCACGCCGTTGATGAGCCAGCGGCCCGTCCAGGGGTCGCCGTCGTCGTCGGCCGGGACCTGGTTGGGAGCCGTGAAGAACGCCAGAGCAACGATGAGCGCGCCGATACCGGCGGCTGCCACCACTCCTCGGCGGGACAGGAACCGGCTGGTCACGCGATGACGATTACGGACACGCCGATCGAGTCTATCTCCCCGCCACCGGCGCCTTCCCTGCTGCGCCGGCCCTGGTTCCTCTCCCTTGTCGCATTCGGTGTTGTTGTGGTGCTCGGCGCGCTGTGGTTCAAGATCTTCGAGCCGATTCAGGTTCTCCCCCGCATCCGGCTGGCCCCGGGATTCTCACTGACCGACCAGGCCGGCGCCCAGGTGACCAGCGAGGACCTCCGGGGCAGCGTGGTGCTGTACACCTTCACGCACAGCGCCTGCGAAGAGCCGTGCCCGGCCCCGGAGCCGACGATGGCGGCCATCCGGGACCGGATCGACGAGGTGGACACCGGCGACACCCCGGTGCGCTTCGTGACGCTCTCCTTCGACGGCACCGACACGCCCGCCGTACTGACCGATCGGGCCGAAGCGATGGGAGCGGACGGCGAGCAATGGTTCTATGCCACCGCCGACGAAGCCCGCCTCAAGGCGATCATCGGGTCGGGGTTCAAGACCTATTTCGAGCGGCTCGACAACGGGACGTTCGCGTTCGATCCTGCGTTGATTCTCGTCGACGGTCGAGGGGTGGTCCGGGGCGAGTACCGCTATCAGACGCTCGCCTCAGACACCGACCGCATCCTCAGCCATATCGACATCCTGGGAGAAGAAGTGCGCAACAGCAACGGTCCGGCCGGGTTGGCCTACGAGGCCGCCCACTTCTTCCTGTGCTACCCGTGACCACGGTCCGTCGCACCCTGCTCGCCCTTGCCGCCGGGGTAGCCCTGGCCGCCGTCGCCTGGTTCGTCGTGTTGCCTCGCTTTCAGTCACACGTGTTCACCGGTACGGTCATTCAGTCCCAGACACCGGCACCGGACATTGCCCTCGCCACCAGCACCGGGGCGACAGCCAGCCTGGGCGACTTCGAGGATCAGGTGGTCGTGGTGTACTTCGGCTACACGTTCTGTCCCGACGTGTGCCCGACCACCCTGTCGACGCTCAAGAAGGCGGTCGACAAGCTGGGCGGCGCGTCCGACGATCTCCAGGTTGTGATGGTGAGCGTCGATCCGGCCCGGGACACGCCCGAGATGCTGCGTGAGTACCTGGGGTTCTTCGACCCGGATTTCCTGGGCATGACAGGCAGTGAAGATGACATCGCGTCGGTGGCAACCGTCTATGGCGTCTTCTTTGCGGCCGAGCCCGGCACCGCCGACACCGGATACCTCGTCAGCCATACCGCCCGCCTCATGGTCATCGACCGCGACGGCTATCTGAAACTGGTGATGCCGGGCGACGTCACGGTCGACCAACTGGTTTCCGACCTGGAGTATTTGCTATGAAACGCATCGTCTTGCCACTTCTGATGGTGCTGGTGGCCGGCTGTTCCGGCGACGACTCCGGCGGATTGAGCGTCGACGACCCCTGGGGCCGCCCCACCCCCGACGTCGCAACCACCGCCGCCTTCTTTGCGACGATCTCAAACGCGGGCACGGCCGATGAGACGCTGGTCGGCGCCACCACCGACGCGTGCCGGGTGATTGAGCTGCACGAGAGCCAGATGGACGACGGCGTCATGCGCATGCAGCAGCTTGCCGGCGGGATACCGGTCCCGGCCGGAACGACTGTTGTCCTCCAGCCCGGCGGGCTGCACATCATGTGCATCGACAAGCAGGTGCCGCTGGTGGAAGGGGACGAAGTGGCTCTGGACCTCGAGTTCGTCGACGGTGACGGCGAGCGCCACACCGAATCGATCACCGCGGCGGTCGAGGACCGCTAGGAGAGGATTTGACGGCGAATCAACAACGGCCAGGTCAGCAGGGCGCTGAGCACGATGAGAACGAGTGAGGTGATCCCCACCTCGGCGTAGAAGCCGTCTTCGGCCGCCCCCCAGATGCGGGTCGCCAGGGTTTCGTACCCGATCGGCGCCAGGATCAGCGTCGCCGGCAGTTCCTTGAGCGTCGATAGGAGCACCAGGCCGGCCCCGGCCAGTAGCCCGGGCCGGATCAAGGGCAGTTCGACCGTGCGAAAGCGCCGCCACCAGCCGGCCCCCAGCGTGCGGGCCGCCTCGTCGAACCGGTCGGGAACCGCCGAGATGGCCGCCTGGGCAGGGCCGAGTGCCTGGGCGCCGAAGTGGAGCACATAGCCGAGGATGAGAAGCGGCAGGGTCTGGTAGAGCCCGGCCAGTGGCTGAGGCGCCCGGATGGCCCAGAAGGCGAGCGAGATCGCAATGACCAGCCCGGGGAGCGCAAACAGTGACGTGACGGCTGCTCCCGCCGACTCGGTGAGTACCGACCGGCGCCTGGCCGACCCGTAGGCGACCGGCAGAGTGACGATCACCGCCGCCAGCGCCGCCAGGACGGCAGCGGCCGCCGAGCCCAGGATGGGCGCTCCCAGGAACCCGACCGAATCCCCCAGGCCGGAGTAGCCAACCCCGACCGTGGCCGAGCCGCGCACGATCCAGATGACGAACACGGCGATCGGTGCCACCAGCGAGACGCCGACGACCGCCAGCACACCGATCAGCACCGGCAGGGTCGCCCGGCCGAGCGAGTAGCGGATCTGCCGGGTCCCGGTGGTGGCAATCGGAGGCCGCCGGGCCGGGAGCCAACGGTTGACCGCCGCCACCGCCAGAGCGACCAGCGCCAGCACGAGCCCGAGGGTGAGCGACACCGACCGGTTCGAAAGCTGGGAAGCGAAGATCACCCGGGTGATGGTGTCGAACCGCATGAGCGACACTGCCCCGAAGTCGCTCAATCCGTACAGGAACACGAGCAGCATGCCGGCCGAGATCGCCCCCCGGGTCTGGGGAAACACCACCTTGCGGATGGCCTGCTGCGGACTGTCCCCCAGCAACCGGGCGGCGTCTTCGAGCGACGCAGCCGTCGACGTCAAGCGGCTCAGCACCGGCAGGTAGACGTAGGGATAGGTGAGCAGGGTCAGGATGGCCAGGGCGCCCCAGAAGCCCTGGAAGCGGGGCACGAAGCCGACCAGCGCGCCCGGACCGAAGGCGGCCAGCACGGCGGTAGCGCCGACGAACGACGGGATGACCAGTGGGAGGGCCAGCACCCAGCGCAGCACACGGCGGCCGGGGAGCTCGGTGCGGTTGATGAGGAAGGCCAGGGCGGTTCCGAGGATTCCCGCCAGCAGCGCCGTGCCTCCGGCGATGGCGAGAGAATTGGCCAGCGGCTGCACCGTGGCCCGGCTCAGCAAGATATCGCCGAAGTCGGTCCCGAGCGTGACCGTGCGGATGAGCAGATAGCCGACCGGGAAGAGGAACAACACCCCCACCACACCGGCCGCCGCGGAGAGGGGCCGGAGCCGCACGTCCTAGGGCGCTTCGAGGCCGCTGGCGTCTATCAGTTCCCGGGTGCGCTCCAGGCCACCACCCAGGCGGTCGAAGTCGTACGTGGCGGCGTTTAGCGTGTCCAGCGGCGGCAGGGCTGCCGAGGCAGCCACTCCCGCCGCCAGCGGGTACTCGAGGGTTTCCTCACTGAAGAAGGTCTGCGCCGTCTCGCCGAGCAGAAACGCGAGGAGCTGATCAGCCTCCGCCTGCGCCTCGCTGCCGTCGAGGACGCCGGCGGCGGTGGCGATGAGCAGCGAGCCGATGTCGCCGTCCGCGAAGTAATGGTTCTCCGAGGCGATGGCCGGGTCCTCCAACTGGGCCCGGAAGTTGTAGTAGTGGTTGACGAGGCCCATCGGGACCTCGCCCCGGCCGACCGCCTGCACGATGGCGGTGTTGTTGGTATAGGTCTGAGCGTCGTTGGCTTCCATACCCTCCAGCCAGGCCAGGGTCACGTCGTCGCCGTGGACTTCCCGCATGGCCGTCACGAAGTCCTGGAAGGACCCGTTGGCCGGGGCCAGGCCGACCCGTCCTTCGTAGTCGGGAGAGGTGAGCTCGAACACGGATTCGGGTAGCGGGCCGTCGATCAGGTCTTCGTTGTAGACCAGCACCCGTACCCGGCCCGACAGGCCGACCCAACTACCGCTGGAGCTCCTAAACGACGGATCGACCAGCTCGAGCACGTTCTCATCAATCGTTCCCAGCAACCCGGCTTCTCCCAGGAACCCGATGGCGCCCGGGCTTTGGGAGATGAAGACGTCGGCGGGGGTCCGGTCCCCCTCTTCGGAGATGAGCAGGGCGAGATCGGCGGAGTTTCCGTATCGGACCTCGACCTCGACGCCGGTCTGCTCGGTGAAATCCGCCAGGAGCGGCCCGATCAGGTTCTCGGTGCGCCCCGAGTAGACGGTGAGCGTGTCCGAACCAGACGAGCAGGCCGTCGACACCAGCGCAAGGCCGAGCAGCAGGGCCGCGGTGCGGCGAACAATCGCCGGTCGGCTCATGCCGGAACGGTCTCGGCGGGCGCAAACGGCATGGCGGCGGGACCGGAGTAGGTCAGCGAGATCCGGTCTCCAATCCGAAAACGGGGCGCCGCCATCGCCCGCACCAGGACCGGACCGGAAGCCAGCTCAACCGCGTAGGAGGTGTCGTGGCCGTAGAACTCGACGCCGGTCACCGTGCCGTCGTCGCCGTTGCCGATGAGGAGATGCTCCGGCCGCACCGCTACCCGGCACGATCCCCGTGCCGCTCGGTGAAGGCGGATCTCACCAAACACGGTCGTGGCGGTGTCGCCGTTCGCTTCGGCAGCGACCAGATTGGCCTCACCGACGAAGCCGGCCAGCCACGGGGAGACCGGCTGCTCGTACACCTCGGTCGGCGTTCCCTGCTGGATGATGCGGCCGTCGCGCATGACGGCGACTTCATCACCGACGACGAAGGCCTCTTCCTGGTCGTGGGTCACGAAGACGGCCGTCATGCCTACCTCGCTCATCAGCGCGGCGACTTCGGCGCGCAGCGCGACCCGCATCTCGGTGTCCAGGTTGGAGAACGGCTCGTCCAGGAGCAGCACGCGGGGCCGGGGTGCCAGCGCCCGGGCGACGGCCACCCGTTGGGCTTGTCCGCCCGAGAGCTCCTGTGGGTAACGGCCGGCCAGATCGGCCAGGCCGACCATGTCGAGGGCCTCCCGCGCCCGCCGGGACGCCGATTCGCCGAAACCCAGGCCGTACCCGACGTTGTCGATGACCGTTAGATGCGGGAACAACGCCCAATCCTGAAACACCATCCCCACCCGGCGGCGCTCGGCGGGAACGTGAACGCCGGCCCCGGTCAGCACCTCGCCGGCCAACGAGATCCGGCCGCGGTCGGCGGTCGCAAGACCGGCGACCAGGCGGAGCAGGGTGGTCTTCCCGCAGCCGCTCGGACCGAGCAATGCCAGGATGCGGCCTTCCTCGACGGCAAATGAGGCATCGTCGACCGCCCGCCCGCCCGGGTAGGCCTTGGTGAGGCTGGTGGCGTGTAGATACGGATTGGTCATCAGCTGAGCCTTAACAATATTGTGAGGTCAGCCTAATACCCGACCGGCGGGAAGCTCAACCGGCGACCGAGACCGCCTGGGCGAGCGCAGCAGAGACGTGAACCTGGCCGTGCGTAGTCTCGAGCAGGCATCCGCCGTCGTCAGCCAGCGCCAGCACCTTGACCTGGGCACCGGCGACGATGCCCTCCCCCTCCAGAAAGGACCGGGAGGCGGGGTCGGCGGTCAGACGGACCACTTCGAGCGTGGCCCCGACCAGCGATTCGCCCAGCGCGTGAAGGGCGACCGGCTGGGACGGGCTCCGATCATCGGCCGGAATCGGTTTGCCCTGCGGCCCGACGCTGGGGTCGCCCAGGAAGTGGGCGAGCTGCTCGGCAACCTCGGAGGGGGTGATGTGCTCGAACTCGCACGCCACCGC
>JABDLU010000217.1 GCA_013002865.1 Acidimicrobiia bacterium | reverse complement strand
GGCTTCTTCAACATCATTCCGTTCGTCGGACCGTGGGTGGCCGGTGCCCTCGGTTCTCTGGCCGGATTGACCTCAGGCGATCCCACCAAGGCACTCTGGGCCGCCCTCGTGGCCCTCATCGTTCAGCAGATCGACAACAACCTCGTCAGCCCCGTCGTCCTCCGAGCGACGGTCCGGCTTCACCCGGCCACGGTGCTGCTGGCCCTCTTCGCCGGTGGGGCCGTCGGCGGGCTCTTCGGCGTCCTCATGGCCGTGCCGACGGTCGCCGTGATCAAGATCATCGCCGGACACCTGTGGCGCACCCGGGTGCTGGGGCAGAGCTGGGATGAGGCCCGGGAAGCGCTCATCGACGACGATCCAACCCGCGAAACTATGCTCGGCCGGTTGCGGGACGGCGACCGCGGAGCCGAGGAGCTGGAGGAGGCTCCGCCCGACGACAGCTAGAAAGCGCGAAAATCGTGCTTATCGGCCCTAGGCTCGGTTGACTTCCCCAACCAGAGATCATCTGTGGTCGATTTCCTGCTCGGCATCTTCTTTGTGTTCCTCTTCTTCCGCGGCTGGGCCCGGGGATTTGTCAAGGAGGCAATGGATCTGCTCGGGGTTCTGGTGGGTCTGGCGGTGGCCTTCCGATTGAGCCCCGCCGCCGGCGCCATCGTGGGTGGGATCGTCGGCTCCAGCCCCACCGTGTCCCGCATCCTGGGTGGCCTGATTCTCTTCGTGCTCGTCGGCGGGGTAGCGGCGCTTGGTGCGCACTACCTGCACAAGGTTGCCCGGCTGCCCGGCCTCGCCCTCGGGAACCGGGTCACCGGTGCCGGGCTGGCCCTGGCATGGGGAGCCTTCATCGCCACCCTGATTCTGTCCGTGGCGAGCCTGCTGCGCCTCCCGGCGGCCGTCGCCGCCGGCATCGACGAATCGGCGGTGGCGGCGACGCTGACCGATCCGGCCGGCGTACCCCAGACCGTCTTCGCCAGTGTGGCGGGTGATCGGGTGATGGGCGTGCTGCTCAGCCTGGAGGATCTCGTCGGGGGCCGGCGGGCCATCGTCGAGGGTTCGGATCGAGTGGAGTTCGAACCGGCGGAGGCGGAGGTGTTGGAAACCAATGCGTCGGCTGCGGTGGATCTCTTCGAGGCCGTCAACGAGTCCCGATCGGAAGCCGGCATGAAGCCCCTCTCATGGTCGAAGCCGTTTGCCCGGGTGGCGCAGGCTCACGCCGAAGATATGTACCGCCGCGGCTATTTTTCCCATCAGTCGCCCGAAACCGGCACCGTCGTGAATCGGCTCTCGCGCGCCGGGCTGGCCGCCAATCGCGCCGGCGAGAACATTGCTCTGGCTGCCGACCCCGTTGAGGCGCACGCCGGACTGGTCGAGAGCGCCGGTCACTACGAGAACTTGATCAATCCTGGATACTCGACCGTAGGCATAGCCGCGGTTTCCGGTCCGCTGGGACTGATGGTCGTGCAGGTCTTTGGCGGTTAGTCGGACAACGGCGGGGCGATCGGCTGATCTTCAGGCGGGGTGTTGTCGAGCCCGACACCCTGATCCTCCGGGGGGGTCGTGGGCCCGGTCGGGCCGGCACCCAGGTCGAGCGGCGTACGGGTCGCTTCCTCGCCGCGCTGCAAGCTCGATCGGATGGCGATCAAGAAGCCGATGGCAACGACCAGCGTGCCGACCCCGACGGCGGCCACCCACGGAAACTCGCCCCCGGCCTTTTCGAGCACGGACCTCGCCAGCAGTCGCGATCCGCTGTCGTTGAACGGAATCGACCAGGTGAGGGCCTCCCCGCTGGCCGACCCGGTCGATGTCTCGATCTCGCCCGGCATGGTGAGCTGAACCGTCACCGTAACGTCGTCGGCGAACTGGGCGGGGTCGGCGCCTTCGAAGAGCTCGGCAACCTCGGGAATGGACGTGAGCGGTTCTACTGCGGCATCGAACTCGAGGGTGGTTTCCGAGCTGTCGATCGTCACCGTGCCGGCGCCGGGAGCGAGCCCTTCGATGATCCGGCGCAGGGTTTCCGGAGCGACCTGGCTGCTGGCAGCCGAGTACTGCGTGCGGTTGCCCTCGACGACGGTGAAGGCCAGCCCGACCTGGCTGCCGCGGGAGGCGATGAGGTTCTCGAATTCCTGGCCGGTGAGCCGGAACAACTCCTCGAACTCTTCGTCGGTGAACACGTCGATGCTCACCGACCCGGAACCGGACCGGGTCAGGTCGATTCCTACGTTGACGTCGAACGTGCAGGCACTCGCCGCGAGTGCCAGCAAGCCGATCAAAGCCGCGCGCCTCACGCCCCTCCTTTGGCAGCAGCAAAGACCCTAGATCCGGTTGAGTCCGATCCTGTGGATAAGCTCGCCTCGTGGATGCCACCGGTAGTGCGTTGCATTCGGCCTTCGTCGGCGGATTCGGGCCGTATCTAAAAGCAATTCTCGACGAACGCGGACTGCCGCACCTCGACGATGACACCGTTCAGGCCGCCACTGAGTGGCTCGACGACGAGCTCCGGACCCTGCTCGACCAACCCTTCCACCTTCAGGACCGATCGCCGCTGGAGCTGGTTCAGCAGGCCATGGAGGGACCGACCGGGGCGCTGCGGGCGGCCGGGGTCAAGGCGCCGCTGCGTGACCCCGTGTCGGTTGCTGCGCTGCCGGGTGATCACTACGGGCTGGCCCCGGCGAGCTCGGCCGCCCTTGGGGAAGAAGCCTTTCACGCCCATCTGGCATGGGGTGCGGCCAAGGCGAGCGCCCTGGCGCCGCTCGTCACCGGGGGGCGGCCGGTTCTGCTCTTGTCGGGTGACCTCATGGACCGGAGCCGGTTCGAGGAAGCGGTCAGGGAGGTCGGGCTCCGGCTGGCAACATCGAGCGACGACGGGCTGCGACCGCTTGTCGCGTTCGTCGACCTGAAGCATCCGGACGCGGATGATCTCATCAGGACGCTCGCCGCCGACGGCGTCGAGGTGATCGCCTACGGGCCCCATGTCGACTCCGACGCCTTGACCCGGGCCCGCACGCTCGGGGCCCAAACCGTTCTGGCCCGCTCCCGGCTCATGCGTGCCATTACCGACCATCTGCCGCGCCGTACCTAGCTCGGCCGGTTTGGCCATAGGCTGTTCTCCGTGAAAAGCGCTGAACAGGCCCCGGGGGCAATGACGTGGGATTACCGCCTCATGGACGGGTGGCCGGCGCTGGCCTGGTGTGCCCGGTTGGAAGCCGGCGGGGCGACCGGGCGCGTCCTGCACGGGCCGGGCGTCGAGATCCTGGCCGACGGGTTCTGCGAAGCGGTGTGGGACGGTGACTTCGCCGACGGGGCGTTCGACCGCACCGACCTCGTGTTCGGGTCGGGAGGCCGCCTCGCCCGGGACGGGGCGGTATTCGTGTCTTCCGGTACCACGGTGGACCGGCTGCACTGGCATGAGACGAACGGCACTTGGACGATCTCCAACTCACTCGCCGCCCTCCTCGTCGAAATCGGAGGAACCGTCGATGCGGCCGACCGAGGCTGGTTCCGCTTCTTCGAGTCGATCATCCACGGGCTTGACGCGTATGATCGGGCCCTGGCGTCATCGGCGGGTCCGGTCACGCTCACCTACTTCCAGAACGTGTCGTGGGACGGCACCCGGCTGCGTCTGGTGAGCAAACCGATTCCCCAACGCAGCCTGGAGAGCTTCGAGGACTACGCGCAGTTCCTGGAATCATCGCTTGCCGCGCTTGGTGAAAACCTCTCCGACCCCCGCCGGAAGTATTCCCTGCGCCCGCTGGCGACCGTTTCGACCGGCTACGACTCTCCCGCCAGCGCCGCCGTGGGCCGGTCAGCCGGGCTCGAGGAAACACTGTCGATCGCACGGGGTCGGGGCGACGTGGACGACGACGGCTCTAAGATATCTGCCCGGCTCGGGCTCACGCCGATCGTAGGAGATCGGGCCGAGGCGCTGACCCACACCGAACTGATTCCGTTGTTCATCGCTTCGGACGCCAAGGGCGAGGACCTGTACTTCGCCGGCTCGGGCGAACACCTGGCCGGGCGGTTCCTGATCTCCGGGTACAGCGGCAGCCGGGTGTGGGACACCACCGACGTCTCGTACGCCGGTCTGCGCCGGGGGGACCAATCCGGGCTCTCCCACACGGAGGCCCGTCTCCACCTCGGCTATCTCCATTGTCCCGTACCCTTCCTCGCCGGAACCCAGGAGGCGGAGATCCGCCGCATAGGGCGCTCCGCAGAGATGAAGCCGTGGTCGGTGGCATCGAACTACGACCGGCCGGTCTGCCGACGGATCGTTGAGGAAACCGGGGTGCCCGGGGAGTGGTTCGGGCAGGACAAGAAGGCCGCCTCGGTTCTGCTGTTCGATCGGCGTACCCCCCTGCCGGCCGGCTTGCAGGCCGATTTCGAGCAATGGCTGACGCACCACGGCCTCATCAACCCCGTTTGGAAGGCCCGGCGATTGCTGACCGGGATCCCCCGGATGATCCTGCGCGGACTGCAACGGTTCGACCCGGATGGCCGCCGACCAGTGATCGGCCGGCTGAGTCGGGAGGGTCGGTTGCAGCGCTACGCATTCCAGGAGCCGATGTTCGACTACCTTTTCCCGTGGGCGCTGGATCGGGCCATGCAGAAGTATCGATAAGTTGGGCGGTCGACGCTGCCGATCTCCACTAGGCCCGAAACATGGAGAAAAGGGGATCGAGTGACCAAGTCGAGACAGCTTCGAGATCTCATCGAGCGAGACGAACTGGGCTTCCTCATGGAAGCTCACAACGGCTTGAGCGCCAAGATCGCCGAGGAAGCCGGGTTTGAGGCTCTCTGGGGAAGCGGCCTGTCCCTCTCAGCTGCGCTCGGGGTTCGCGACAACAACGAGGCGACCTGGACTCAGATCCTCGAAGTCGTCGAGTTTATGAGTGACAACACCTCGATTCCCATCCTTCTCGACGGCGATACTGGGTTCGGCGATTTCAACACCATGCGGCGCCTGGTGCGCAAGCTTGAGAGTCGCAACATCGCCGGGGTGTGCATCGAGGACAAGCTCTTTCCCAAAACCAACAGCTTCATCCGGGGCAACACCCAGCCGCTCGCCGATATCGACGAGTTTGCCGGCAAGATCCGGGCCGGGGTCGAGGCCAAGAGCGACCCCGACTTCGTCATCGTCGCCCGGGTCGAAGCCTTCATCGCGGGCTGGGGCCTCGACGAAGCGCTCCGACGAGCCGAGGCCTATCACGAGGCCGGGGCCGACGCGATCCTGATGCACAGCGCCCGGCGCGACCCCAGCGAGGTCTTCGAGTTCGCCCGGCACTGGCAGCAACGGTGTCCCGTCATCCTCGTCCCGACCAAGTACTACACCACGCCGACCGACGCCTTCCGAGAGCACGGAATCGCCGCGGTGATCTGGGCCAACCACCTGCTACGAGGCTCGATCGAGAAGATGCAGCAGATCGCCGCCCAAATCAAGACGGAGGAGTCACTGACGTCCGTCGAAGACCGGATCGCGGCGGTGGGAGAGGTGTTCCGTCTGCAGGGGGCAACCGAGCTCGCCGAGGCCGAGCGACGCTACCTGCCCGCCAAGTCGGCCGAGCAGACCAAAGCGTTCATCCTGGCGGCGGTGCGGGGTGAAGAGATGGGCGAGCTGACCGAGGATCGTCCCAAGGCCATGGTGGAGGTGGGCGGCAAGCCGATCCTCCAGCACATAGTCGACACCTACCGCCAGGCGGGCATCCGGGATCTCAACGTCATCCGCGGGTACAAGAAGGAGGCGGTAACGGTAGACGGGGTCAACTACTTCGACTCGCCCGACGACGGCCGCCGGGCCGAGGTCCTCGCCCTCACTTCAATCGCCGACGAGTTGGAGGGCAGCGTCATTGTGAGTTATGGCGATGTGCTGTTCCGCCGCTTCATCCCCCGGGTGCTGGCCGACTCCGCAGCCGACTTCGCCGTGATGATCGATCTGAACTGGCAGGCCAGCCGCAACCGGAACCGGTACGCCGACTACGTCGTGTGCCGGCCCGATCCGGTGAGCGCCAGCTTCTACCAAGAGATCACCCTCGAAAAGCTGGTTACCGACCCATCGCACCCCGACATCCACGGTGAATGGATGGGTTTCCTCAAGATGTCGCCAAAAGGGTCCGCCATCGTCCGTGAACTGCTCGAAGAGCCCGGTGACGCCTTCGATGGTCCGCTCAAGCAGGCGGACATGGGCGCGCTGATCAACAAGATCATTGCGGCCGGGCACGACGTGAAGGTGTTCCACACCACCGGGAACTGGATCGATTGTGACAGCGCGCTCGATGCGATAGCCGGCAGCCAGTTCCAGTGATTCAGAGCGAGCACTTCCTGAAAGCGCTGGCCGACACCGGCTTCGGGTTGATCTCCGGCGTGCCGTGCTCCTATCTCACCCCCCTCATCAACGGCTCTATCAACTCTTCCACAATGCGGTACGTGAACGCCGCCAACGAGGGGGAGGCGGTGGCCATCGCCGCCGGCGCTTCGCTGGGCGGCCTGGGTGGTGTCGCGATGTTCCAGAACTCGGGACTGGGCAATGCGGTCAGTCCCCTGACCTCGCTGACCTGGCTGTTTCGGATACCGATCCTGCTGATCACGACCTGGCGGGGAGAGCCCGATGGCCCCGGTGACGAGCCCCAGCACGAGTTGATGGGGCGAATCACCAGGGACCAGCTGGCGCTGATGGAGGTTCCGGTCAGGGATTTTCCTCGTACGGACGCCGACATCGATCGAACCCTCGCCGACGCCCGGCGCCACATGGAGGAACACGGCAGGCCCTTTGCGCTCGTCATGTCAAAGGGCTCCGTTGCCGACGAACCGCTGCTCACGCTGGAGCGCCCACCGAGACCGGCCGGGACCGTCACGCCGGCCGAGTCGCCGGTCGCCATGGATCCCGACGACGTCATGAGAGCGGTGCACGGTGCGCTCGACCCGGCCGACGTCGTCATCGCCAGCACCGGGTTCACCGGGCGGGCGCTGTTTCAGGT
>JABDLU010000203.1 GCA_013002865.1 Acidimicrobiia bacterium | reverse complement strand
ACCTGAACGGTCGAGCCGGGGCACGCCAGGCCCGTGATCGTGGTAGTGCCCAGGGCCCAATCGGCGGTGCTGATGACCGGGGAGTCCAGCCCATCGTTGCCATCCCCGGCCACGGTTCCGCACTGGTTGGCCACCGATGAGTCTCCGAGCAACGTGCCGTCGTTCAGGCTGATCCCGTCGCCGAGTGCGGTGTCGCCGCCGGCAGCCACCAGGTCGATGGCCGGCCCACCGTTGCCGCCGAACCGGTTTTCGGTGATCGTGGCGAGCCGGGCGCTGTCGGTGATGATGATCCCGGGGCCGATGTTGCCGGTCAGCACATTGCGGGTGGCGCTGTTCGGCCCGTCGTTGAAGCGGACGGCTGCAGTCTGGGTGGCGAGCTGACCGGAGCCGGTGATCGTGTTGTTGGTGACCGTCGTTCCCGTCATCGTCCCGTCGATGCCCATGCCGCCGCTGTCGACGACGAGGTTGGCGCTGATCAGGCCGTTGCTGGTGCCGCCGCCGTGGTTGATCCCGTCCGAAATGGCGTCGATCTGCGCGGCGTCCCGCACCTCGTTCCCGGATATGGTCCAGCCGTCGGAGCCCGACACGACGATGGCGTTGTTGTCGAAGAAGCCGAACAAGCTGTTGCGGATGAACCCATCGTCGGCCTGAATGATGGACACGCCGCCGATGGTCCCGGTGTATCCCGGATCGGTGAAGGCGTCCGGACCGCTGCCGACGACGATCCGCTCGAAGGTGACTCCGGTGGGGCGGCCCGCCGCAATACCGGAGCTGCTGATCCCCTGCGCGAAGCCGGAGATCGCCAAATCACGAACCGTGAAGTTGTGCGGCGTCTGCACCGACGGCGTCCAGTGGTAGAAGTTCAGGCCAGATCCGGTACCGCCGTCGGTGCGGACCAGCTCGAGCTCGGGACGGGCGACCTGCGGCAAGGCGACATCATCGACACCCACCGTCAACCCGCCGGCGGCGTTGGCACCGAGGAACCCGGCGTTGCTGTTCACCACAGTGGCCCCGTCGGCAAGGCTGAACGCAGTGCCGTCAATCGTGGTGTCGGCGTCGTGCACGTTCTCGATCTGGTCGCCGATAGCCGTGCCGGTGTAGTCGATACGCCACCACTGGCCGGTGCCGCCGTTGGCGGGCACGGCCGGCACGAAACGCATGGCATTGCCGCCCAGGATGGCGTTAGCGTTGCGCACGAACTGGTCGAGGGAACCCTGCTCAGACGGGGCATCGAGGGTCGGCCCGAAAGCGGCGGCGGCGTGGGTGACGACGTTGTAGCTGAATCCGAAGTCGATCCCGGTCTCGGCCCCGGACGGCACCACCCGGGCGACGTGCTGAGCGGTGGCGAGCGCTCCGGCGGCGTCGGCGGTACCTGCGGCCCGTCCGCCGTAGCACGGACCGGCTCCCACCCGGAAGGACGAGCCGCCGAGGCCATCGGCGCACAGCGCATCGTCTGGGCCGTAGGACTGCTCGGCCCACGGTGTGGTGGCGCTGTAGGCGGCGTGGATTCCGGCGGCCGGGGCGATGGTGGTCGAATTGACCGTCACCCAGTAGGTGACCCCGTTGAACAAGCTCGTCACTGAGTAGTTGCCGCCGGCGTCGGTCAAGATCGGACCGGCGACGAGGGCGTCACCGGCGTCTGGAGTGTTATTGCCGTTGGTGTCCTCGTAGACCCGGACCTCGGCGCCCGAAACGACCGGATTGGCAGCGTCTCCGATCACCTCCGGGCCATTCAACACGTTGCCGGCGACATCTTCGAAGACCGTACCGGAGATCGAGCCGGGCGGGATGGTCACCGTGACGCTGGGGCCGAATTCGGAGGTCCCTACACCGCCTTGATGGGAAAGGGCGCTGACCTGCTCCCCGAGCGCCAGCCCTACGGGGGCCGGTACGGTGAAGCTGAAGCCTTCCGCCGTCGTATCGGTCCCGTAGCCGGGATCGGTGTAGCTGGCCGGATTGGGGTCGGCGTCGGCGACACCTTCGGTGGCGGTAAATAGGTAGCCGACACCCTCCCCGTGCGGGGTCCCGCTGCTGTTGTTGTCGTTTGCGGTGCCGACGGATTCGTAGAACTCGATCCGATCGCCGGCGCGGGCGTAGCCGTTCACAATGAGATTGCCGCCGAGCAAATAGGCCGAGGTGACGATGGGGTAATTGATGGCAGCGTTTGCGCCACCGTCCAGGTCACCGTCGTCGTTCACCGTGATGCCGTCACCGTCCAGGTCGATGGCGAGCTCCCCGTTCCCACCGAACTCGTTCTGGGTGATATCTGCGTCGACTAGCGGTGCGCTCCCCCGGATGGCCTCGGCGCCGTTGCTGGTGACGATGTTCCCACTCACCGTGTGAGTCGTGCCGGACAGGTCGATTCCGTAGTTCCCGCCCAGGCTGATGGTGTTCTCATCGACCGTGTGGTCACCGGCGTTCTGGTACATCCGCACGCCCCACCAGCCGCTCTCCATGAAGGCGTTGCCGCGAATCGTCGTCCGGGCCGGCTGATCCGTAGCGCTGCCTTTCAGGTAGATGCCGGTATTGGCTCCCCGGGTCTCGTTGGCCTGGACCAGGTTGTCGGTCGAGGCGTACTCCAGGTGCATCGCCTGGTTGTTGACCCGGAACAGGTTGCTGCGAATGGTTCCGTTGGTCAGGTAGTCGGCCGTGATGCCCGACGAGACCGGAGCTGCCGGATCAAAGGTGAAATCGGCCGGGCTCGTGGCACCAAACACCGAGTTCTCAATCGTGATCGAGTCGATCGCGTCCGCAGCCAGGCCGGACAGCTCGACCGATTCGAAGTTGAACCGCGCCACTGCGACGTTCGTGATGGTGCTCCCGTCGGCGGTAGGAGCAAGCTCGATGCCGGTTCCGACGACGTCGTCGCCGCGTATCTCCAGCTCGGGATCGAGCGTAGGAGTCGAGTAGATGTTGCCAACGCCGACCAGGCCACCGGTGCCGATGGCGGCGCCGTTGTCGTTGCGGCCCGAGACTCCGTCGGGCATGTATGGGCGGCCGTCGATGGTGGTACTGGCATCGGTCACGAGCGGAAGGGCCGCCGTCACGTCGATGCGCCACCAATCGTTGCCAGCCCCGTCGGTTCCGTTGGTCGGCACCGTCGGCACAAATCGCATGGCGTTGGGGCCGGTAACGGCGTTGGAATTCGCAAAGAACTGTCGCAGCGACCCCTGCACTGTGCGATTGCCCGTGGCACCAGGGTCGGCAACACCGTTTCCACCCCGGGTCGAGGTGACGGCGTTGAAGCTGAACCCGAAGTCGTTGTTCACACTGGCAACGCCTGCCAGTCCGACCGACGCGACGTGCTCGGCCCCGAGCAGACTCGCCGCCGAATCCGAGACATCTCCCTGTTTGCCGCCGTAGAACGGGCCGCTCTGGGCGGTCACCGAATAGGTCGCTATGCCATCAAAGCTGAGAGAGCCCGTGGGTCCGTAGGTTTGCTCCGCCCAGACGTCATCCTGCGAGTACGCAACGTTGATTCCGGCGCTGGGAGCCACCGAGGCCGAATCCACCGTCACCCAATAATCTCCGTCCGGGATCCCGCCAAACGCGTACCGACCGCTGGCATCCGTCGTCGTAGAGCCAACGAAACCATCACTAGCGTCGGGTTCACCCGCCACCGAACCGTTGTCCCGATACAACCTGAGTGTCACGCCGGCAGCTATCGGATTGGCTGCGTCCCCCACGACCTGCGCTCCTCCAGCCAGCGCATCGCCGGCAATATCCTCGAACACCGCGCCATAGATCCCCGAGGTCAACGGCAGCGGCAGGGCGATCGCCTGATAGTTCTCGCCATTGTCGACAGTCCTCACGTTCGAAACACCTGCATTGGTCTTGTCGATGTCGAATACGATCTGGGTCAATGGTGCGTTCTGGTCGAATCCGACACCAATCAGCTGTCCGCTGCTGCTGAAAGTCAGCCCGCGGGCGTCGTAGGGGTCAAGGTCACCGATCTGCGTTGTGGTTCCGTCCGACATGTCAATTGTGACCAGCCGGGTGTTCGTACCGGCCCCATCCCAGATCTGACCGAACATGACACCCGTTGTCGGATCGATAGCAATGCTCTCGACTGTCTTTCTGGTCGCTTGCCCGGCGATCAGCACATAATCGACTCCGGCTCCAAATGCATCTGCGATGACAGCGCCAGTGGCTATATCGATGCGGAACAGGATGTCCTCGTCGGAGACGCCGCGGTCATGTACGCCGTAGAGGTCACCCTGAATCGGATCGAAGGCCAGCGCCGCGACATCATCGATGGTGACCGACCCGACCGCGCCATCTGCAGCGCCAAGCGGGCCGACTGCACTCCACAGACCGGTCGTCCCATCGATAATTCCGAACTGTGGTCCCGCGGCAGCGTAGAGCGTTCCGAAGCTCGGCTCGGCGTCCATGCCCTGGATCGTTGTCGTACCGGTGCCTGTTCCAATATCCTCCTCATTTGTGGCCGGGCTCGGATCATCCGGGTTGAACCACGTGAGCAGGTCATTGCTGGTGGCGGGGATGTTCGATATGAGGGCTATGCCCTTGGTGATGGTCCATGTGAAAGTATCGACGTCGGTGCCGCTGATGGTGTCGTCGACTGTGATGGTCGTCGCGTAGGCACCCTCCGCCCCGGGATCGATAATCCCGGTAATGAGACCGGTGCTCGTATTGATCGACAACCCTGGCGGGAGGCCGACTGCCGAGTACGTCAAGGAGTCACCGTCCGGGTCGGTGGCCGGGGACGGGAGCGAGATCGTGCGACCCTCGCCGTGAGTCCGATCGCCGAGGTCCTGATCGAAGCTGGGTGGTGTGTTGACTACCGCCACCGTGCGGTTCGGTCCGTACTCGGATGTGTTGTTGCCGCCATCGATTGCGATCGCCGAGACCTCATCGCCCGCAGAGATCCCCGCCGGAAGCGCAACCGAGAAGCTGAACGCCGCCGCCGCGACGTCGCTGCCGTAGTCCGGATCTGAATACGATCCGGTAGCCGGATCCGTGTCTCCGCCGCTGCCCTCGATACCGCTGAACAGATACGTGAACCCTTCACCGTGAGCGGTTCCCGCACCGTTCTGGTCATTGGCGGTTCCGGCCGCTTCGTAGAACTCGATCTCAACGCCGGGGCGCGCCCACCCGGTGATGACGAGCGACGATCCTGCGACGATGGAGGCACTCGCGATGACCGGATAGTCGAGGCCGAGGTTGCCGGCGTCCGGATCGGTCGAGCCGTCATTCAGGGTTATGCCGTCTCCGGCATCGTGTTCCGCGCTCGGACTGGCGGCATCGAGCAGATCGAGGGCGATCCCGGCGTTGTCGGCCGTCGCCGACGAGTTGCTGAAGTGATTCTGAGATATGCGATTGCCGTTGGCTCCCGGATACGGCGCCGACGCATCGTCGCTGACGATGATGATGGCGGGACCGTTGTTCTGCTCGAAGAGGTTCTTGGTGACGGTG
>JABDLU010000201.1 GCA_013002865.1 Acidimicrobiia bacterium | reverse complement strand
ATACCTGGGCAGATGCCGACGCGTTCGATGCGCAGGCTCGCAAGCTGGCCGGCATGTTCTTGGACAACTTCGTGCAATACGCCGAGAACATGGACCCGGCCGTGCTGGAGTCCGGTCCCCGCGGGTAGGCATCAGACTGAGAGCCGCTAGTCGAACCCGACGGTGACGGAGGGGCCGCGGCGATTGTCGTCGGGTTCATAGCGATACTCGGGGTGCCTGAGGTCCGTGACCGTGAACGTCACGGTATCGGTGTCGACGGGGCCTGAGTCGAAGATCACTCTTCCCCGCCGTCCGGTCGTCCCCGATACTGCGCCCACCTCACCACTGCTGAAGCGGCCGGAAACGAGGACCCCGGCTTGATCGCGCCCGTCATCATTGCGGACCTGCACCTCGATCCTGGCGTAGGGGCCATCGTCGTCTCCCCTCGCATCCCCCTTCAGATTGTGGATGTGGATCGTGCCATTAGCAGCGACTGTGGTGGTGGTCGTCGGCGGGACGGTGGTGCTGGTAGTCGTTGGGGGAACGGTGGTGGTGGTCGGGGGCATGGTCGTGGTAGTCGTTGTGGGTGGGATCGTGGTTGTCGTTGTGCTGGTTCTAGTCGTCGTTGAGGTTGTGGTGGTCGGGATCGTGGTGGCCGTAGTCGTCGTTGTGGTGGACCCGACGGTGGTCGTGGCCGGAACGGTGGTCGGCGCTGGCTCGTCGGATACGGAGTCGGCCGCTGCGGAGGTGGTCGTCGGGGAGGGCGATACCGATGTAGTCGAGGAAGCGGCCGCCAGGACGGGGCCAGACTCGGTGGGGACAAGTGCGGATCCCAGCACGCTCGGCAGAGGGCCGCCTTCCTGGTTGGCGCTTCCCGCCCAGGCCACGCCAAAGAGAAGAGCGATGACGATGAGCACGCCCCAGCGGGCGCGACGGTTGACGGCGTCGGCATAGCGATAGTCGGTGTCGTAATCTCTCACAGCGTCCCGCCCAACTCACCGTTCCGTGTCGTTCCAGCGACCGCATCGTAGCCAGTGCGTGGGAACGTGCAATGGCTAGTCGGCGTCGGCTCTCGTAACCGTTATCTGGCTGACGGCGTTTAGCTCAGGCCGATACTCGTGGGCGGCGTCGACAACCGTCAGGACGGTAAACGTGAGGGTGTCCTCGCTGATTGGCGGCGCCGTGAGGGTCACCTTGCCGGTGGGATTGGTGACTCCGCTCACCGTCATCGTGATGGCCCCGGTCCATCGGCCCGTGACCTCGATCCCACCGAGGCTTCCGGCGCCGGTCAGGGCCAACCGAACCTGAACGGCCGGCTCCCAGAGCGGCTCAACGAGATCGCCGCCCGGTTGCAGTGCGGTCACGAAAACGTCAACCGCGGATGGAACCGTTGTGGTCGTCGTTGTGGTCGGCGGGGGAGTGGTGGTGGTCGTAGTCGGCGGCACCGTCGTTGTCGTGGTCGGCGGGGGAGTGGTCGTGGTCGTAGTCGGCGGCACCGTCGTAGTAGTCGTTGTCGTGGTGGTAGTAGTCGTTGTCGTCGTCGTGGTAGTAGAAGTGGCGGTCGGTGGAAGGCTCGTCGTCGTTGCCCGTGGTCGGGTCGTCGTGGTCGTCGCGGGTGGCAGGGTCGAACTGGTCGTTGATGATGGTCGAGTAGTCGAAGAGGTGGTGGTCGACGGGGCGGTTGTCGTTGTGGATGGCTGCGTTGTGGCAGGTGAGGCGGTCGGTGCGGTCTGTGTCGTGCTGCTGTTCGCCGTTTCCGGAGATGACGATGCAGCCGTCGTTGACGTCGTCGTCGTATCTGAGGTTGTGTTCGAATCACCCGCGGCGAGAGTGGTCCCGGTCGTGGTTGCTCCAACGCCGAGCGCGGCCAACAGCTCGTCGGCAGTGCTTATCGCATCTGGATCGGACGGGTTTGCGGGTACGGTTGTTAGCTGAACTCCCAGTACCGTTGATACAGCCGGATTCGACGGCCCGGCGAGCGCGTTGGCAGCGACGAATACCACACCACCAAACGCCGCCGTGAGGATCACGCGTCGAGCCCATCGATTCAAGAAACCAGCATCGAAAAGGTCAAACATCCGAGCCTCACGGAATAGCGCGTCGCCACTATACGCGGTTGCGGGCTAACCATCGCCGCCGACATCGTTCACCACTGCTCCACAGGGACAGGCAAATGATGCGTCGTCGAGGAAATCGCTGCGGCGGATGAAGACTGCGGCATCGAGCGACTCGCATCGGGTGGTGAGCGTCACCTCCTCGAGTTCGCGAGCTTCGGGGTGGAGGCCGAGTCGGAGCCGCCGGACCCTGGAGCGATGCATGTCTAGCTGCTGCCGGGCCGCAGCCCGGGCCGCCAGGTCTTCGCGTCGCCGGGCAACGTTGTTGTGATGACGCCAGCTCATGAGCAACGAGTCGATGGCATCTTCGAGCACCGGGTGCAACATGAGAAGCGACACTAGCCGACGCTCCTCTGTCAGAATCATCACTGTGACGAAACAGATCCGACGATGTCCGTGGTGCGCCGCGCCGGTACCCGATCCGTCGGGACCCGGCCGGCCGCGCCGGTTCTGCAAGCGATCGCATCGGCAACGCCACTACGAGGCCCGCCGCCTGGCGGCCGCCCAGGGGTTGGCTCCGGACGAGGTGCTGATCAGCCGGGCTCAGTTCGACGAGTGGCGCGACCGGATCTATCTCCTGGAAGCCGCTCTCGAGGACGCCGAACAGGATCTCGGTGATGCTCCCACCCTGCGGGACTACACGGAGGCCTTTCAGACGCTCTACGAGGCGGCCTCCCGGACCAGAGCGTTCCGTCTGGAAGCGCGGGCGCTGGGGGCGGAGTGACCTGACCTGGCC
>JABDLU010000191.1 GCA_013002865.1 Acidimicrobiia bacterium | reverse complement strand
CTGATTCCTGATCCCGGTACTCTTCTCGCATGCAGCTCGTCATCACGCCGGCGGAGTCTGCCGTGCTCGACGCCGCCGCTTCAGACCGTATCGAGCAGCTCATGGAGCGGGCCGGGCTGTGGGTGGCACTGACCGCAGGTGAGATGGGTGCTGGCTACGGAACCCGGGTGGCGGTCCTGGCCGGTCCCGGCAACAACGGTGGGGACGCCTACGTAGCGGCCCGATATCTCCGGCGGCGCGGGGCAGCCGTCACCGTCCATGCGCGCGGCTACCCAAAGGGTGATTCGTCGGCGGCACGCCGGGCGGCCCTCCAGGCGGCCCGGGCCGGCGTACCGGTGATGCCGCTTGGTGTCCCGGCCCCGGCCGACCTCGTCATCGACGGGCTCTTCGGGGCCGGCTTTCACGGCTCGCTTCCGGACGACGTGCTGCCCTGGCTGGGCCATACCGCCCCCGTGCTCGCCATCGACGTCCCGAGCGGGCTCGACGCATCGGATGGCGGCGTGGCCGGGGAGGCGTTCTTCGCCGATCGGACCGTCACATTTCACGCCCGCAAGGTCGGGCACCTGCTGGGGGAGGGCCCGGAACGGTGCGGGACGCTGGAGGTCCGGCCGATCGGCCTGGATGGCGGCGCCCCCGAGCTCCGCCTCGTCGAAGAAGTCGACGCAGCGGTCCCCGCCCGCCGGCGGCACGCCCACAAATGGTCGGCGGGGTCGGTGCTCGTCGTCGGAGGCTCGCCCGGGCTGACCGGCGCGGCCATGCTCACCGCTCAGAGCGCCCTTCATGCCGGAGCCGGGGCAGTAGCGATCGCGCTTCCCGCTCGGTGGCAAGGGGCCCTGGCCGGGATGAGTGCGGGTGTGATGACCCGGGCGATCGGAGACGGTGAGCGGTTCGGCCCCGGCGATGTCGCCGAGGTCCTCGACTATGCCGGTCGCTTCGATGTCCTGGCGGTCGGGCCCGGCCTGGGCCCGGATCAAGAGAAGTTCGTCGCCGAGCTGCTGAGCGAATGGGAAGGCCCGATGGTGGTCGATGCCGACGGATTGAATGCCATCGCTGATCCATCCTGGCTGCGCCGCCACCGTGGCGACACCATCGTCACGCCCCACGGTGGGGAGTTCAAGCGGCTCACCGGGGACCAGCCGAGCTATCAGGCGGCCGCCGCCCTGGCTACCGCGACGGAGGTGACGGTCGTTCTCAAGGGCAACCCGACGTTCGTCGCCGCCGGGGGTGCGCCCTGGGTCGTAACCGCCGGTGGTCCCGAGCTGGCCACCGTCGGGACCGGGGATGTTCTGACGGGCGCCATCGCCGCGTTCCGAGCCGGGGGCATGGAAGCGGACGCCGCTGCCTATGGCGCCGCGTTCTGGCACGGCCGTGCCGGGAGGTCGCTTGCCCGCACCACGACGGTGACGGCGGAGGGGCTGGTCGATGAACTGGGCCGGGTGTTGCGATGAGACCGTCATGGGTTGAGGTGGACCTCGATGCGATTCGACATAACGTCGGGGCGATCAGCCGGCTCGTGGCGCCGGCCGCGTTTTGCGCGGTGGTCAAGGCCGATGGGTATGGCCACGGTGACGTCCCTGTGGCCGAGGCTGCCCTCGACGCCGGCGCGTCCTGGCTGGCGGTGGCGACGGTCACCGAGGGAATGCGCCTGCGTGAAGCCGGCATCGACGCCCCGGTGCTCCTGCTCTCAGAAGCGACGCCGGCCGATGTTCCAGCCATCATCCATCACCATCTCACCCCCACGGTCTACTCGACGAGCTTTGTCGACGCACTCGCCGCGGCCGGGACGCCACTGGCCGTCCACATCAAGCTTGACACCGGTATGCATCGGGTCGGCACCGACGCGAAATCTGCTCATGAGCTGTTCGAACGGGTGACCGCTCATCCGACGCTCACCGTCGGCGGCCTGTGGACTCACTTCCCCTCCGCAGAGGACGAACCGGACTTCACGAGCGACCAGACGAAACAACTACGGGAGTTTGCAGCCCAGCACCCGGGCGACCACCTCGTGCACGCTGCCAACTCGGCCGGTGCGTTACTCCACCCCGACGCTCGCTTCGACATGGTGCGCGTCGGTCTGGTGATGTACGGCTGCTATCCGTCGCCGCAATGCCGGGAGGTGGTCGATCTTCGGCCGGCGATGCGGGTGGTCTCTGAGGTGGTTCATCTCCGCCGGCTGCCCGCCGGAGCTCGGCCCGCGTACGGACGGATCCGGCCGCTCCCTCGCGAGTCGACCGTGGCCACTGTGCCGATCGGCTACGCCGACGGTGTCACCCGGCGGCTCGCCACGGTAGGCGGTGAGGTTCTCATCGGTGGCCGGCGGCGCCCGCTGGCCGGCGTGGTGACGATGGATCAGATCGTGGTTGACATGGGGGACGACCCCGTGTCGCACGGCGACGAGGTGGTGCTGCTCGGCACCCAGGGGGAGGCGCACATCGACGCGGACGAGTGGGCCGATCGACTCGGGTCGGTGAGCTGGGAGATTCTCTGTACGTTCGGGCCCCGGCTGCCGCGGCGCTATCGCGGATGACGCTGACGGGAGTCCCCGGTATTGGGGTCGGCCACTGGACCGACCTGGTCGGGCGCACCGGGGTCACGGTGGTAACGCTCCCCGAGCCCAACCGGGTGGTCGTCGAAGTCCGGGGGGCGGCGCCGGGCAGCCGGGAGCTTGCTCTGCTCGGTCCCGGGATGCGGGTCGAGCAGATTCAGGCCATCGTGCTGACGGGCGGCAGTGCGTTCGGACTGGCGGCCGCCGACGGCGTGGTGCGGGCCCTCGAGGCCGACGGCCGGGGACACGAGACATTGCGGGGCCGGGTGCCGATCGTGCCGGCTGCCGTGATCTACGACCTCCTCGCCGGCGATCCCCGGGCGCGCCCGGGTCCCGACGACGGCGCAGCCGCCTACCACGCGGCCAGCACCGATCCGGTCGAGATGGGCTCGGTCGGAGCCGGGACCGGGGCGCTCGTCGCCGGCTGGCGCGGTGCCGAGCACATGCGACGAGGCGGCCTTGGATCCAGCCTGGAGCGGGCCGGCGACGCGCTCGTGGGAGCGCTTGCCGTGGTGAATGCCGTCGGCGACGTGTTCACCCTCGAGGGCGAGCCCCTCACAGGGGGCCCGGCCCGACCCGGGCCCCCGGCCGGACCGCCTGCCCCACTCGAGAACACCACCCTCCTCGTGGTCGCCACCGACGCCCGCATTGAACGCGCCGACCTGCTCCGCCTGGCGGTGCGAGCTCAGGACGCCGTGGCGGCGTGCGTTCGGCCCGGGCACACTCGATATGATGGCGACGTCGCATTCGCAGTGTCGTGCGGCGAGATCGAGGCGGATTTGGACGCCGTAGGCGAAGCCGCGTTCGTCGCTGCGGGCGATGCGATCACCGTGGCGCTGCGCCTGGCCGAGGAAGAGGGATGACGAGCGAGGACCGGATAACCGCATTGCGCATGCTGGCCGAGGAAGCGTCGGAGTGCACCCGGTGTCCGCTCCACGAGGGACGCACCCACGTGGTGTTCGGCGACGGCAATCCCCGTGCCGATCTCATGTTCATCGGTGAGGGTCCCGGGCGCCACGAGGACGAGCAGGGGCTGCCATTTGTGGGCCGCTCCGGCCAGCTCCTCTCGACCCTGCTGGAGCGCGTCGGGCTGAGTCGGACCGATGTGTATATCGCCAACGTCGTCAAGTGCCGCCCACCGGGCAATCGAGACCCCCGGCCCGATGAGATTGCTGCCTGCAAAAGCTATCTCGCCGAGCAGATCCGGCTGATCGATCCTGCCGCAGTCGTTACGCTCGGCAACTTCTCCACCAAACTGCTGCTCAAAACCGAAACCGGCATCACCCGGATGCGCGGCCGGGCCTACCCCTGGTGGAACCGCCATGTCGTTCCCACCTTCCACCCGGCTGCGGCGCTGCGCAACGGCCCGCGGGTGGTCGAGGAGATGGTCACCGACCTCCAGCTGGCCACCCGCATCATCGCCGAGCGGCCCTCCGCCCCTGACGGGGAGACGGCCCGGGAACCGGAGCAGACTGCGTTGTTCTCGTGACGGTAGGCATCGTCTGTGAAACGGCCGCCCACACGATGGCGGTGGGCCGGCGCCTCGCCGGTCTGCTCCGGGCGGGCGATGTGCTGCTCATCGAGGGTGAGCTCGGGGTTGGCAAGACGACCTTCGTTGCCGGGCTCGCCGAAGGTCTCGGCGTTGAGGAGCCGATCACCAGCCCCACGTTCATCCTGATGCGGACCTATGAGGGTCTCATGCCCCTCACGCACGCCGACGTCTACCGGGTGGAGACGCTGGCCGAGATCGAGGATCTCGACTTGACGGAGGCGGCCCGGGAGGGCGTTCTTGCGGTCGAATGGGGCAATGCGATCGAGCAGTGGATGCCGGCAAGCCATCTCGAGGTGCGCCTAGAGCTGACGGGTGGCGAGCAGCGTACCGTGCACCTCATTCCCCGCGGCCCGGGCTGGGAAAAGCGGCCACTCGAGGAGGTTGCGGTGTGAACATTCTTGCCATTGAAACGGCTACGCCGGCCTCGTCGGTGGCGATCGGGACCGACGACACGCTGCTGGCGATGTCGCTGCAGGTCAACCGTCGCGGGCATGTTGGCTTTCTGACGCCGGCCCTCGATTACTGCTTCACGCAGGCGGGCTGGACTCCGCGCGAGCTCGATGCGGTCGTCGTCGACGTCGGCCCGGGCCTATTCACCGGAATCCGGGCCGGCCTGGCGACGGCCCAGGGGGTGGCGGCGGCGGCAGGCGTTCCGCTGGTCGGGTTGTCATCGCTGGACGCGCTTGCGTTCCGGGCGGCCACCGGGCGGAGGATCATCTGGCCGGTGGTAGATGTTCGCCGCAACGAGGTCGCCACCGCCCCGTACAAGCCGGTCCCGGGAGGCGTCGTCCGGGACGGGCCCCCCGAGGTAGTGAGCTGCGAGGCGTTTGCCGGCCTGCTCGACTCGACGGCGGATGACACCCTGGTCGTGGGCGACCACCAGTCACTTCCGGCCGGCACGCTGCGCGGCCTGCACCGTGTGAAGGTCGGCCGCCCGCGCTGGCCGAGCGCCGACGTGTTGCTCGAACTGGCCTTCGCCCGCATGTCGAAGGGCGAACTGCCTGCTCCAGATGATGTGCGTCCCCTCTATCTGCGGGAACCGGATGTGACCATCAATTGGCAAGACTTCCGAGAGGAGGCGGCATGGCCGCCCCAGCCGTGACCGTAGAGATCCGCCCGCTCACCGCCGACGACCTCGACGCGGTGCTCGCCGTCGAGGAGACATCGTTCGTCGAGCCGTGGTCGGCCGGTCTGTTCACCGCCGAGCTGGCACAGCCGAGCCGGGCCTATGTAGCCGCCATTGAGGACGGCAGGCTGTGCGGGTACGGCGGGCTCATGATCGTCGGCGAGGAGGCCACCATCGTGACCCTGGCAGTCGCCCCCGGAAGGCGCCAGCGGGGGATTGCCTCGCGTCTCATGGTGGCGCTGATCGACCAGGCGCGAGCCCGGGCGGTCAGGCATTTGACGCTCGAAGTGCGGGAGTCCAACGAGGCGGCCCGCCTCCTCTATGAAAAGTTCGGCTTTGAGGAAGCGGGCGTCCGGAAGGGGTACTACCGGACCGAGGATGCCGTGGTGATGTGGGCGGTGGATATCGACTCGGTCGACTACGAGCGTACCGTGCAGGCGATCCGGCAGGAGGCGACATGAGCGACGGGCCCGTGGTGCTCGGCATCGAGACCAGCTGCGACGAGACCGGATTGGGCGTCGTGGCCGGCACCGAGTTGCGGGCCAATGTCCTGGCATCGCAGGTCGATCTGCACGCCCGGTTCGGTGGTGTGGTCCCCGAGGTGGCGGCTCGTGCCCACGTCGAATCGGTCCGCCATCTGGCACATCGGGCGCTCGCCGAGGCCGGCGTGCATCAGGCGGATCTCGGCGGGGTTGCCGCCACCCAGGGCCCCGGCCTCGTCGGAGCGCTGGTCGTTGGGTTCACCTTTGCCAAGTCTCTGGCCTGGGCTCTCGGCAAGCCGTTTATCGGCGTGAACCACATGGAAGGTCACCTGTTTGCCCCCCTGCTCGGCGACCCCGAGTTCGCGCCTCCCGCCGTTGTGCTGCTGGTCTCGGGCGGTCACAGCCAGGTCGTTCACATGCGCGACTGGGGCGACTACGAGATCCTCGGCTCGACCATCGACGACGCGGCGGGTGAGGCCCTCGATAAGACTGCCCGCTTTCTCGGGCTGGGCTATCCGGGCGGCCCCGCCATCGACCGGCTCGCCTCCGAAGGAGATCCCGGGGCGGTCGACTTCCCCCGGGCGCTGGCCGATCGCCCGTACGATTTCTCGTTTTCGGGATTGAAGACCTCGCTGATGACGTTTGTTCGTACTAATCACGAGGCGGGGACCCTCCCGCCGCTCGCCGACGTAGCGGCGTCGCTCCAGGAGGCCATCGTCGATGTGCTCGTCGCCAAGACGTTCAATGCCGTCGAGGCGACCGGGGTTGAGATCGTCGGCGGTGGAGGAGGCGTGATGGCCAACTCCCGGCTGCGTCGGCGGCTTCAGGAAGAGGCCAACCGCCGCGGTGTCCGGCTGTTCGTGCCGCCCCAGGAGCTGTGTACCGATAACGGCGCCATGATCGCCGTCGTCGGGTCCCACAAGCTTGCCCGCGGCGAGATCACCAACCTCAACGCCGACGTCGACGCCGGCTTGAAGCTGTAGGCGGTTGCACGTTCCAGGTTGCAAGTTCCAAGTCCCAGGTTCGGCATCCTGACTAACGACCAACGACTAACGACTAGCTGACTATCTGGCGCGAAATTCTTGTTAGCACTCTCCAGTGTGGACTGCTATATTTAGCGCTCGTAAGACACGAGTGCTAAAGGAGGGGATCGCATGAAGCTGCAGCCGTTGGGCGACAGAATCATCGTCAAACCCAAAGAGGATGAGACCTCAACCACCCCGTCGGGTCTCGTAATTCCTGACACCGCCAAGGAAAAGCCGCAACTCGGCGACGTCATGGCGGTTGGCCCGGGGGACTTCCAGGACGGGGATCGTATCCCGCTGGATGTCAAGGAAGGTGACGTCGTTGTTTACTCGAAGTACGGCGGCACGGAGATCAAGTTCGAAGGGCAGGACTTCTTGATCCTGTCATCCCGCGACGTGCTCGCGGTCATCGGCTAGGAGAGAGACAACATGGCAGCCAAAGAACTGCAGTTTGATGAGGAGGCGCGGCACTCCCTGCAGGCCGGCGTGGACAAGTTGGCGGATACCGTCAAGGTCACGCTTGGTCCCAAGGGACGCAACGTACTTCTCGAGAAGAAGTGGGGCGCACCCACCATCACCAATGACGGCGTAACCATCGCCAAGGAAATCGAGCTCGAAGACCCGTGGGAGAACATGGGCGCCCAGCTCGCCAAGGAAGTCGCCAACAAGACCAACGACGTTGCCGGTGACGGCACCACCACCGCCACGGTGCTGGCCCAGGCGATGGTCCGCGAAGGTCTGCGGTACGTCGCCGCCGGCGCCAACCCCATGGAGCTGAAGCGGGGCATTGAGCAGGCCGTTGAGGCCGCCGTCGGCTTCCTCATGGACGAGGCCGAGCCGGTTGGAGCCGACGACAAAGAGAAGATCGCCTACGTGGCGGCCAACTCGGCGGCCGATGAGGCCGTCGGAGACCGCATCGCCGAGGCCCTGGCCAAGGTCGGCAACGAGGGTGTCATCACCGTCGAGGACAGCCAGACCTTCGGGGTCGAGCTGGAGTTCACCGAGGGTATGCAGTTCGACAAGGGCTACATCTCGCCGTACTTCATCACCGATGCCGATCGGCAGGAAGCGGTCCTCGAGGACCCGTACATCCTGATCGCCAACCAGAAGATCACCGCGGTGCAGGACCTGCTCCCGGTGCTCGAGAAGGTCATGCAGTCGGGCAAGCCGCTATTGATCATCGCTGAGGACCTCGAGGGCGAAGCCCTCGCCACCCTCGTGGTGAACAAGATTCGCGGAACGTTCGCATCGGCCGCGGTCAAGGCCCCCGGCTTTGGTGAGCGCCGCAAGGCCATGCTGCAGGACATTGCGATCCTGACCGGCTCGACGGTCATTAGCGAAGAGGTCGGCCTCAAGCTCGAGAACGCCACGATCGACCTGCTTGGCACCGCCCGCAAGGTGGTCATCAGCAAGGACGACACCACGATCGTCGAAGGTGATGGCAAGAAGGCTGATGTGAACGCTCGCGTGTCGCAGATCCGCCGTGAGATCGAGAACAGCGATTCGGATTGGGACCGTGAGAAGCTCTCCGAGCGGCTCGCCAAGCTCGCCGGTGGCGTTGCGATCATCAAGGTCGGCGCGGCCACCGAGGTCGAGCTCAAGGAGCGCAAGCACCGCATCGAGGACGCCATTCAGGCGACCCGGGCAGCCGTCGAGGAGGGCATCCTCCCGGGCGGTGGCGTGTCGCTGCTGCGTTCGAGCGCGGCGGTTGAGAAGCTGCGCGGCGGCAGCGACGATGTGAAGATCGGTCGTCAGATCGTCCTCAAGTCGTTGGAGAGCCCGCTGCGTCAGATCTCCGTGAACGCCGGCTACGAGGGCGGCGTGATCGTGGAGCATGTCAAGAAGCTCAAGTCGGGCAAGGAGGGCTTCAACGCCCAGACCGGCCAGTACGAGGACCTCATGAAGGCCGGCGTCATCGACCCGGCCAAGGTGACCCGCTCGACGCTGCAGAACGCAGCCTCGATCGCAGGCCTCCTCATCACCACCGAGGCGATCGTCGCGGAGCCGAAGGAAGATGCCCCGCCGGCCATGCCGGGCGGCGGCGACATGCACGGCATGATGTAGGGAACTCCTCGAGTTCCTTCTGAGAAAACCGGCGCGCTTGCGCCGGTTTTCTCGCGTGATGGGGGGGTGATACCTCCCCTGCGAGCGCAGCGAGTGGGGGAGGCAAGGAGGGGGGTGAAAGCGCGTTCCTGTGCTCTCAAGAGAGTTGCCAGTTTCAAGTTTCAAGCCAGGGGGCGTCGGGCATCACGCATACCTCCCCGGCGAGCGAAGCGGGTGGGGGAGGGGCAACCCTGCGGGTTGCTGTGGAGGGGGGTGGGCAACCCTTCGGGTTGCTTGGCGCGTTCCTGTGCTGTCGAGAGAGTTGCCAGTTGCAGGTTTCAAGTTCCACGTGAGACGCATCTGAGGCGTCAGCGACATGGGGTAGCTGGCAACCCCCCGACTCAGGCCTCCTCGCCGTCCTCGCCAGGATCCTCGGCCAGGAGCTCGTCGAATCCGGTGACGACCTCCTGGAGATCGGGGGAGAGGGCGAGCGATGGGTGTGTGGGACTAACGGGCGGGCCATCCTGCAGCAACAACCAATCGAAATCACCCGAGCTCGGACGCCGACGACCGCCACGCGCTCCCAGTCCTAGCACGGCTCCCATCCCGAACAACGACCACATCAGGATTCCGACCTGGGGGCCCTCGAGAGCGGGGTCGAAGAAGGCATTTACCAGGATCGCCGTCATCGCCAACATCAACCAGCGGGCGAGGGCGGCCCTGCGCTCTTCGCCGATCTCGGCGAACTGCCGCCGGGCGCGCATCAGGCTTGTGTACCACGTCCCGAACATCGCCAGCCATAAGCCGGCGCCCACGAAACCCATCCGGGCGAACACCGAAAGGTGCGAGTTGTGCGGGTTGCGGAGTGGCCGCTCCACGTTCGGGCCGCTCAAGCCGTAGCGTGCGGCGACATTCTCTCCGAAGCCGAACCCGGTCAGGAAACGTTCCTGGCGAGCGACGTCCTCTAGAACGATGCTCCAGAAGTTGAGACGCCACTGGGTGGTGTTGTCGAACTCGCTCCCTGAGGTGGCCTCCTCCGTCACGCTCTGAACGTTCTCGATGACCTGCTCAACCGATAGCTCCCGGCGCGCCAACTGAAATCTCACATCCAGGGCTGCCGCCATCACGGCGACCAGGACGGCGATCGTGAGCACACTCAGCATCGCACCTCGGGCATGCCGGGCGACGAAGAACACGAAGGCCAGGATCACGATGCCGGCAAGGAAGCCGCCCCGGCTCTGCGTTCCCACCGCCACCAGCAGTACGAGCCCGAGCAGGGTGAGCGTGTTCAAGCGGCGGCGCATCTCCTGGGGAGCCAGCGGCCACACGACAATCAATACGAATACGATCGCGATTGCGACGTTGACGGCAATGTTCGGGGTCTTGTGTGCCGTGATCCTTACCGTGCTGTCCGGTATGTAGATGGGGATCCTGACGTTCGAAAACACCAGCCGTACCACCATCACGCCAAAGAACAGCGGAAGGAACCGGGTCACGTGTTTGACCAACGCATCCCACAGATCCGGGTTGTACAGCAGGAGAGAACCGGCGATGAGTGCGAATCCTCCGTAGTACCAGATGGCACTGTCCCGTAGCGCATCGATTCCCCAGTTGGAATAGCCCTCGAACGCCAGGGCAAACCCCCACAGCATGAAGAGGAGGAGCATCTGGATCGGGCGGCTCAGCCTGATGAGCCGCCCAAGATGGGGAGTCTGGAGCACGATGGCTATGCCGGCGAGGAGGGCGATCTCGCCGAGGAAGATGGGAGTCCCCGGCACATGGATCCATGCGAAGGCCCGGTCGATGAGGATGTAGCCCCCGAGCAGCACAGCCATACCGATCGTCAGCACGCGCATGCTGTGGTCGAGCCGCCGATGAGCGCGTGAGCGACGCGCTCGGGAGGGAATGAATACGGGAGGTGGAGCTGGAGTGGCCATAGTTTCGGGCCCGATCATCGTACCGACAACCGGCGCCTCTGTTTCACTGTCGGTAGCGCCCCGGTACCACTTGATCCGAACCCGGGAACCCTGGGATTTGGCCACCGACCACTGACCACCGACCACCGACCCCCTTCTTACGCTGTCAACCACCCAGCGCCTCTGTTTGATTGTCGGCAGCCCCCCCGTCACCACTTGATCCGAACGCTTGAGGTTTGGCCATTGACCATTGACCACCGACCACCGACCCCTTTTTACGCTGTCAACCACCCGGCGTCGGCGTAGTGGGCCCGCTTGAGGCGGTACTCGCTCTCCAGCAGGCCCCAAATGGAGTGGTCGACCCACTCACCGTTGATCTGCAGTTCCTGGCGGAGCAGCCCCTCCCGGGTGAATCCGAGCTTCTCGGCAATGCGCTCGCTGGCACGGTTGCCGACGGCAATGCGCAGGACGACCCGGTGCAGGCCGAGCTCATCGAAGGCCACCGCCAGTATCCGGGCGGTCGCCTCGGTTCCCACGCCGGTCTTGGTCTCGCTCGATCTGATCCAGTATCCGACCTCACCTACCCTCGATTGCCGGGACACGAACCACACAGACACGTTGCCGACGTGGAACCCGGGATTGTCGAGATAGCGAATGGTGAAGTCGAAGGCCCGGCCCTCGCTCCAGGCCGACACCGAATCGCGCAGAAAGACCAGGGCGTCACGGCGGCCGTATCCCGCATGAGCCCATGGCAGCCACTTGTTGAGGTCGGGAAGTGAAGAGGCCGCCGCGTCGATCAGCGAGTCGAGGTCGCGGCGACGGAAGGGTCGCAGCTCGAGCCGTGGCGTGAACCGGGAGCCTCCGGACAGCATCCCGGGACTTCCGCCGATGGCTGGTGGTCGGGGCATTGGTCAAGCATATCCAGCCGGTGGCCTGGCCCTACCGGTCCTCAGCCGGAAATGCGGCCGCGGTGTGCTGCTCCTATGCTCGCCAGATGGCCTCTCTGTGGGACACCCTCACCGACCTACCGGACGAACATGCCGGGCCGTATCCGCCGACGGCGGCTGTGCTGATTCCGCTGTTCGAGGATGACGATCATGTGGTACGGGTCGTGATCACAAAACGGCCCGACCACATGCCATCACATCCCGGTCAGCTGGCGTTCCCCGGAGGCAAGATCGACCCCATCGACGAATCCGTTCTGGCAGCGGCGCTGCGCGAGGCTGACGAGGAGGTCGGCATACCGCCCGACCAGGTCACCCCGCTGGGGTTTCTCGAGCCCGTTTCAACCAATCGGGCCGATGTCGTCGTGGCGCCGGTGGTTGGCCGGCTGTCCGGTATTCCCCGGCTGGTACCCGACCCGGCCGAGGTCGAGTCCACCATGGTTCCACCCCTCCACTACTTCCTCAACGAGGGCCGGTGGCGCACCGAGAACTGGTCGGGGCACGAGCTCTGGTTCATCGAAGTGGAGGGCGAAGTGCTGTGGGGCGCTTCGGCGGCCATGATGCGGTCGCTGCTCGGGGTGATCAGAGGGCGGTGAACAGCGGTGCCAGCAGCAGGGCGGGGAGCAGATTCCCGACCCGAATTCGCTTGATATCGAGCAGCCGCAACGCAACTCCGAGCAGGAGTATGCCGCCCGCCGAGGCCAGTGCCGCCAGCGACGCATCCGAGAGGAAGTCACCCACTACCGCCGACACCACCGCGATGCCCCCCTGAACCACGAGCACGGTTGCCGCAGAGAGGATCACACCCCATCCGTACACGGCTGCGAAGGCGATCGAGGCGAATCCGTCCAATCCTGCCTTGATGTACAGCAGCTCTGGGTCACCGAGCCCATCATTGATCGATCCGAGCACGGTCAGCGGCCCGACGCAGAAGACGAGCGACGAAACCACGAAGCCCTCCGCAAAGCGGGCCCGACCGTCCGCGGCGGGCAGGTCGGCCGCGGCTGCTTCCGGCAGCTCGGGATCGATGTGCGGGGTTTGGTGCTGCCCGGCGAACCGATCCCGCAGCCAATCGCCCAGCCGCTCCAGTCCCTGTTCGATCCGGATGAGCTCACCGATCACGCCACCCACCAGGATGGCGGCCAGCACGGGGATGATCTCGGCAGCCTCGAGCGAGTCTCGGAAGCCGATGGCCAGCGTCAGGAGACCGAGTCCGGCCATGACGGTGGACCGGATTCGCTCCGGGAACCGGGCGCCGGCCACGCCACCGATGGCTGAGCCGATCAGGACCGTGGCGACGTTGGCGGCGGTGCCGAGGAACATGTCAGGTCAGCCGGAGCAGACCGACGACGACGCCATCGGCAACGGCCTCCCAGGACGCCTCGATGATGTTCTCGTGCACCCCGATGGTTCCCCACGCCCGACGACCGTCGCTCATCTCGAGCAACACTCGGGTCACCGCCGCCGTACCGGCCGATGGGTCGAGGACGCGCACGCGATAGTCGGTGAGCCGCAGATGCATCACCTCGGGGTATGCCGTTGCCAGGGCCTGGCGCAGCGCCCGATCGAGCGCGTTGACCGGCCCGTCTCCCTCGGAGGTTGCGACGACCCGTTCCCCTTTGACGTGCACCTTGATGGTGGCTTCGGCTGTTACCTCCCCGTCGAGGCGGCGTTCGGTGAACACGCGGAACGACTCCAGTTCGAAGAACGGCTGCTCCCATCCTGACGCCCGCCTGACCAGCAACTCAAAGGTTCCGTCGGCGGCCTCGATCTGGTAGCCCTGCGCCTCGAGGTCCTTGACCGTCGCCAGAATGGCGGCGGCGGTCTCGTCGTCGAGATCCAGGCCCTGCTCCCTGGCCTTGCCGAGCACGGTTGACCTGCCAGCCATCTCGGAGACCACCATGCGGGCGGTGTTGCCGACCTCGGATGGGTTGATGTGCTCGTACGCGTCGGTCCGCCTCGCAATGGCCGATGTGTGGAGCCCGGCTTTGTGAGCGAAGGCGGACGTGCCCACGTAGGGGTGGTGGGCGTCGAGCGTGATGTTGACCAGGTCGGCAATGAGATGGGAGATCGTCGTCAACCGGGTCAAGCGCTCCTTGGGAATCGCCTCGATACCCCGTTTGAGCACAAGATCCGGCAGCACTGTGCACAGGTCGGCGTTGCCGGTACGCTCGCCGTACCCGTTGATGCAGCCCTGCACCTGGACAACGCCCTCGTCCACGGCGGCCAGCGTGTTGGCAACCGCACAGCCCGAATCATTGTGGGCGTGAATCCCGAGGTCGGCCTCCGGTAACGCCCGACGTACGGCCGCCACCGCACCGGCGATGGAGTCGGGCAGGCCACCGCCGTTGGTGTCGCACAGGATGACGCGCTCGGCGCCGGCTCCTCCGGCGGTCCGAACCACGGCCAGGGCAAACTCCGGGTTGTGGCGGTAGCCGTCGAAGAAATGCTCGGCGTCGAAGAAGACTCGCTTGCCTTCGCTCCGGAGAAAACTGATGGTGTCGGCGGCCATGGCGAGCGCTTCGTCGAGCGTGGTCTGCAGGGCTTCCGTGACGTGGTAGTCCCACGCTTTGCCAACGACACAGATCACCTCCGTGTTGGCATCGAGCAGCGCCTGCAGCTGGGGGTCCTCGGCTGCCGCTTCGCCCGCCCGGCGGGTTGAGCCGAAGGCGACAAGGGTGGCGTTCTCGAGGTCGAGCTCCTTCTCCGCACGGGCGAAGAACTCGGTGTCTTTCGGTAGGGCCCCCGGCCAGCCGCCCTCGATATATTGGACGCCGAGCTCATCGAGCAGCGTGGCGATCCGCAGCTTCTCCTCGACGGTGAGGCTGATGCCTTCTCGCTGGGCGCCATCGCGCAGCGTGGTGTCGTAGATCTCAACCATCGCCCGCTCCTTTCAACAGAAAACCCTCCGGTATCCGGAGGGCAGGGGAGCGCACACGTCGTGGGACGCGTGCGCTAGCTAATGATGATCAGGGTCGTTTTCACTGAGCGGCAGTCTACGAGCTTGGCCGGGCGCGTCAACCGTCGCCGGTCGCCGGTCGCTTGTCGCCGGTTGCCGGTCGCCGGAACCATCGGGTTCATGATGTTCACTGGTCACCGGGTTCCTGGCCGTCGACGGTTGACCGATGACGGGAACCCTTCGGGTTCCTGGGCAGTTCCTTCGGAACTGCTTTTGGGCGTCGTTGACCCGCTAGGGTGCTGGGCCTCATGGCGAAACAAGTCGTTTTTTCGGGTATTCAGCCGACGGGTGACATCCACATTGGCAACTATCTGGGTGCTCTCCGCAATTGGGTCCGCCTCCAGGATGACTACGACACGATCTATTGCATCGTCGATCTGCACGCCTTGACGATTCCGCAGGATCCCACGGAGTTCGAGGCGGACCGGCTGCGGGCGGCCAAGATGGTCATCGCCGCCGGCGTCGACCCCACCACCTCCCTGTTCTACTACCAGAGCCAGGTGCCCCAGCACACCGAGCTGTCGTGGATTCTGGGCACGCTGACCCAGCTCGGGGCACTCAACCGCATGACCCAGTTCAAGGAGAAGGCTGACCAGGCAGGAGAGAATCTCGGCCTGTACTCGTACCCGGTGCTGATGGCGGCCGACATCCTCATTCACCACGCTCACAAAGTGCCCGTTGGGGACGACCAGACCCAGCACCTGGAGCTGGCCCGAGATCTAGCCGGTCGCTTCAACCGTCGCTTCGGGGATGAGTTTCCCGTCCCGGAGGGCATCATCCCCGAGCACGGCGCCCGAATCATGTCGCTGCAAGACCCGACGTCCAAGATGTCGAAGTCTGATCCCAACCTGGGCAGCCGCATTCTCCTGCTGGACGACCCCGACACCGTCCGAAAGAAGATCGGCCGGGCCGTGACCGACTCGGGCAGCGGAATCGAGTACGACTGGGATAACAAGCCCGGCATCACGAATTTGCTCGAGATTCTCTCGCTGTTCACCGACACGGCGGTCGACGCGCTGGTCGAGGAGCACCACGACAAGCAATACGGCGCCTTCAAGCAGCTGGTCGCCGAGGCAGTCGTCGACGGCCTTGCACCGATTCGCTCCGCCTACAGCAGCCTCGAAGACGCCGAGGTCTCTCGCCTGATGAACAAGGGGGCGCTCGATGCTCGTTCCAGCGCCGAGAAGTACCAGGTCGGCGTACGCGAGAAGCTCGGACTGACTGGGCACTAGCTGAACTGTTCCGGAAGTTTGTTGACGCGGTCGGCCGTCGGTAGTCCCAATAGGCGGTCGAGCCCCGGCTCAGAGCCTCCGGCTAGTCGCTCTACGCGGTCATACTCGTACTCGCTATTGCCGCTATGTGCGGCCGTCGATCTTGGGTTACCTGGTCTTCGACGAGGTTGCGGAGGGCCTGCATGTCTTCACGCATACGTTTGGCGACCTGTCGTCTCAGGAATGGGAGGATTGTCCCGGTGACAGGGTTGGTCCCTGATCCTTTCCAACGGATGGTCACGCGGGTCCCTGATGGGGTTTCGTCGAGGCGGGTTTCTACAGTGGCTTTCAAGCCACCTCCCCGAAGCTCCGACTTGAAGTGGTCGCCTGGCACCGCTTCCACCAAGCGGTCTTCGACGATGTACCGCCTTGAACCCTCGACGTAGTGGGCGTATCCCACGCATCCAGCCTCGCCGACCTTTCCCTCGATGAGCTCGAGGTTTTCGAGGCTAGAAGTCCATTGCGGTGCAGCATCGATATCAAGCAACACGTCACTCACGGCTGAACGGGAGGCTGAGATGACAATGGATTCTTCAACGGTCGGCATGCTTCCATTGGATCGGGGAACGACCAGGAATGCACAGAGGCGAAGGTCCCCACCGGACATGGCGGCACTCATTGACTGCGCATAGTGCCGGTTCTGCTCGGAATGAGGTGAGCGATATCGCTCGTGGTGGGTGGTGATCTGGGCGGTCCGAGCCTGGGGTGGGGTCGGTGGCTGTTTGGGTTCGTTACGGGTTCTTGGTGAGGATTCCTTGTTTGGTGGCGGCGACGAGGGCTTGTTGCTTGTTGGTGGCGCCGAGTTTGTTGTAGAGGGCTTTGAGGCGGCGGTTCATTTCTCTCCGTGAGAGGCCGGCGTGGGCGGCGAGGCGGGTTACGGACCATCCGTGGCCGAGGCGTTCGAGCCAGGCTCGTTCTTCGTCGTCGATGCATGAGACCACCTCCACCGACGCCGAAGGCCACACCACCACCTACGTGAACGACGCCTTCGGGCAACTCGTTCAGGGCGACGAAGACAAGGACACCGAGACCTACACCACCACGTATGCG
>JABDLU010000186.1 GCA_013002865.1 Acidimicrobiia bacterium | reverse complement strand
TGATCGCCCTCAGCGGCGGAGATCCCGGGATCGTCAGCGTGCTCGTCGCCACCTCTCCGGTTCTGCAACTCCCCCTCATCTGGCTCGTCACCCGGGAACGCCCCGCCACCGGCGCCTGGACCGGCGCTCTCCTCGCCACGCTGGGGACCGGGTTGATTGTTCTCTAGGAGGTCGGCGACCCAAACAGGAACACAGGAACGCGCTCTCAGCCCCCTCCTAGCCTCCCCCACTCGCTGCGCTCGCGGGGGAGGAACCAGAAACGCCCGCCTCGCAAACGATGCCGCGAGCAATCACCGTGGAAGGCGGAGCCGACGGAGAGAACGACACAAACCAGAGCAACTGGACGACCGATGCCTCAAACCATTTCCGATTGGTGAATCGCCGACCTCTTGGCCAATGACCACTGACCACCGACCACTGACCCTCTTACGGACTCGCTTCGGCGTCGTCGGTGGCGGGGGTGAGGCAGGCTTCGGTGGCTTCGGCGAGGTCGGCGCCGCCGTAGGTCACGCGTTCGAAGAGGACGACGGCGGCGATCTCTTCGGGGGTGAGGCCGGAGTCGGCGTAGGACTGCATCACGCCGCCACCGCCGACCGGCTTCCCGTTGGCGCCGTAGGTGTCGCCGACTTCTTCCCGCCATCGATTCGTGCCGAGCGCCACCCACAGGATGTGGTCCTCACAGGACGGGAAGGTCTCGAGGATGGCTCCGCCGGCGAGGGCCGGGCCCGTCCCACCCTGGCCTTCGGCACCGTGGCAGCTGGTGCAGGCTGGTCCGGCGTCAACGGCATACAGGGCAGCGCCGAGTGCGAGCGGGTTCCCACCCAGGGATCCGAACTCGGTGCCATCGCAGTTCTCGGCTACGCCGGTGACCGGGTCGATGGCCAGGGCGCCACCATTGCCGCACCCGGGGCCCGACGCGAACGTGGCGGCGTAGAAGAGAGCGAACAGCGGGACCACGAAAAAGGAGGCCGCCAGCCAGCGCGGCAGCGACGTGCGGGCCATCTGGCGGATCCCGGCCGAGCCGACCAGCACCTCTTCCGGTTCCTCTTCGGGCTCGGGTTCAGGTTCCGGCTCGGGCTCCGGTTGTGCCTTTGGCTCAACGACTTCGACATCGAGGGCAGGCGCCGCCGGCTCAACAGCCGCCGGCGCCGCAGGCTCGGCCGCAGCCGGTGCGGCCGCCGGTGCGGCAGTAGCGCCGACCGATCCGGCGTCGACTCCAGCCCATTCGGCCAGCACCTGTTCCGGGGCCATACCCTTGGCGGCCGCCCGCGCCCGGGCGGAGCGTCCGATCAATCCGGGGGGCACGGACATCGCCTCGGAGGCGGCGGCGAGAAGCTGTTCGAAGTTCACTATTGCAGGCTCACAATGTATTGGGCGAGGGCGTCGAGCTCCTCGCCGGTCAGGTAATCGTAGGAGGGCATGGACGACCAGCGACGGCCCTCACGGGGATCGACCAGGTGCGACGTCACCCAGGCGATGTCATCGGTCGGTTCCCGCGAGCCGGCGTGACTGAGGTCGGGGCCCAATCGGATCCGGCCGAGCAGGGCGGGCGAGGTGAGGGTGATATCCGAGCGCTGGGTTACGGCCCCCAGCCCGACGTCGCCGACGTTGGCCCGAACTTGCTGACTGTGACAGTAAATGCAGCCCTCGGAGATATACACCTCGCGGCCCTCTGCCACGACGGCTGCGTCCAACCCGAGAGCAGCGAACAATTCGGCGGCCTGAGGAGCGAGCACACCCTCGGCGAACGCGTCGTAGTCGCGGGTCGAGACCGCCAGCAAGCTCGGGTCCTCATCGGAAGAGTCCAGCGCCGGGAACAGCACGGTGGTCAGAAAGGCCACCCCGATCACGAGAACCGACGCGAAGGCGATTCGGTCGGGCGCCAGTACCCCGGGCTCCGGCTCGACGGCGGACTCCGAGGCGGGCTCGACCGGCGCGAAGGTCCATGCCCTGGCCATCAGCGTGCGCGCCGCAGACCAGAGAAGCCCGGCGGCAATCAACGCCCAGGCGATCCAGCGGGCGGCGTCGAACCCGGCGAGCTGGGCCGTGGTGTTGACGAACCCTTCGCCGAAGTTGACGAAGTCCTGGGAGCGGGGACCGGCCGTCCAGGTGAACCCGGTGAGCAATCCGCCCAGCCACAGCGTGCCGATCAGCAGGACGAGACCCGGACCGGCCAGAAGCAGCGGCTTCGAGTCGCCACTGCGCAGGCTGGTGACGAGAGCCAGCAATGAAAGCGTTCCGACGCCGAGGACCGCGATCACGAACGTCGCCTCGGTCCAACTCGTGAAGGCCACAACGGTGCTGGAGGCGCGGAACGCCAGGGCCAGGATCTGAACGGCAACGAGCGTGAAGAACGCCAGCGCGGCCAGGGCATAGCGCATCGGCGCCGAGCCGGCGGCCGCCCGCCAGTCGATCGACAGCAGCAGGTTGGCGACGATCGCCATGATCGGAACCAGCAGCGCAATTGCGAATACGACGTTGATGGTTTCGAGCCAGTCGGCGGCCGGTCCGAAGGTGAAGTTGTGACTCCCCACCCAGGCGAACGAGCCCGCCATGGCCCAGAAGCCGACGACGGCGAGCCGGCTGCTGTAGAGCGGGGCACCGGACAGCCGGGGGATCAGGTAGAAGAGAATGCCGACACCGGCCGGTACGACCCAGAGGAGGAAGAGGCCGTTCTCGGCGAACCGGTTGGCGACTTCGAGGTCGGCCCCTTTGAACCAGGCGACCGAACCGACGATGTAGGAAAACAGGAGCCACCACACCGAGGCGACGAAGAACCAAACCGAGATGTACACCTGCGGCTCCCGGTGGGCGGTCGCCGACTTGCTCACCACCCGGGTCACCCCGGCGTAGCCGACGATCAAGGCCATGTCGGCGTAGAAGGGGAACTCGAATGTCGGAAGGCCCTGGTTGGCGCCACCGGCAACGGCGACGAGGCCGACCAGGGTGCCGCCGGCAACCAACAGCAGCGAGACCCGGGCCAGGGGCACCTCGAGCAGCGGACTGCCGGTCAGGCGGGGCAGCAGGTAGTAGATGGCACCCATCAGCCCGATCGTGACCCAGCCGAACAGCAGGGCGCCGGTGAACACCGGGTAAAGACGGCCGAAGCTGAGCGGGCCGGAGTTGAGGAAATCGGGTGCAGTCAACTCGACGGCAACGACGAGCCCGGCGATTACGCCAAGCGCAAGAAAGGCCGCAGCAACTCGGAAATGCAACGTGACGAGAGCATCAGCGTCCCGGCCGATCTCCTGCGCTGGCGCCGCGGCGTCTGTCGTCAACCCATCTCCCGAACGATTGTGACGAGGTTACTCCCCGCCACTCGTGCGGGGATTCTGGCTCAAACCCGCTCCGGTCCCAAGTCACACCACCGGTCCGGGCGGGGCCAATTAGTAGTTGAGAAGCCGGGTAGGTGGCGACAACGGCGCGGTAAAGTGAGCGGCGCCCGGGGATGGGCGACTCCAAACCGAACAGGAGAAAGCTTGACTGAGCAGAGACGCAGGCTCATTGGCATCGGTGGATTGGTCATCGGTGGCCTCACCATTGCCCTCGGCTTGACGGTCGCTCACTTCACGAACCTGCCCACAGAGGACGCCTTCGGCAACGAGGTGCTCCCCTCGATCCCTCGTGGCTGGCAGTTGTACACGCTCGGCCAGCTCATCGCCGTCGGCGGCAGCCAGGTAGTCGTCGGGGCCATCTTCTTCGGCTGGCTGTGGGAGAAGCCCCTCACCTGGGTTCGCGCCGGCGTCGGATCCATCGTCGCCTGGTACCAGCTGGTGCTCTACTTCGGCATCATCCCATCTGAGATGCTCAACCTGGCCCAGGGTCCACTGGAGTGGACCTCTCGCACAGCCTTCACCATTCCCAGTTGGCTGGTTCTCAACAACGAGATCGCTATCAGCTACAGCACGATCAAAGACGCCCTCGTCGCCGGGTACTACACCAATGCCTTCGTGGTGCTGGTGGTCGGCATCTACATGGCCCAGGAGTGGATCAAGAAGCGGGCCGACCAGGCCCCCGTCGTCGAGCTGTCCACCTACGGGCGGCCCCTCCGGAAAGGCAGTGCCTGATGGCCGGCGAGATTTGGGAGACGCCCCCGTTTCGAGACGACTATCAGCTGGCGGTGGTCGATCCGGCGTACATCCAGGAGTCGGTGCGACCCAAGCAGTTCCTGCACATCAACGAGTCCGAGTGCATCCTGTGCGAAGGGTGCGTCGACATCTGCCCGTGGAAGTGCATCCACTACCTCTCGGTTGACGTCATCGACGAGGCCGTCAATGTGTCCCATCCGGCCGACAAGCCCGACAACTTCGGCGTCTTCGTCGTGGACGAGGACGAGTGCACGCGGTGTGCGCTGTGCATCGACCGGTGCCCGACCGGGGTCATCACGCTCGGCAAATTCGCCGGCTCGGTCAGCGACCGGGCGGACCAGGCGGGTGTCCAGGCACCCTGGGAAGTTGATACCGGCGACCGCGACTTCAAGAATGGCTACCTCTACGGTGTGAGAAAGGATCACTTTGGCTAACGGGAACGGAAACGGCAGCGGGAACGGCGGGGGCCTCAAACTGCGCGAGCGCCTGTCCGACGCCGGTACCCGGCTGCGGGACAGCCAGGCCTGGGCAAGCATTTTCCGACCGGGTTCACCGTTCCGCGCCGGCTACTCGGACTCTCCCCGCAACCGGTCGTACGTGATCATGAACAACGTCCTCTATCACCTTCACCCGGTGAAGGTGAAGCGACACGGTGTGCGCCTCTCGTACACGCTGTGTCTGGGCGGACTGTCCTTCTTCCTGTTCATCCTGCTGACGATCACCGGCATCTTCCTCATGTTCTATTACACCCCCTCGGCCGAAGCCGCGTATGCCGACGTGCAAGCGCTCTCAACGAGTGTGACCTTCGGGGGCCTGGTGCGAAACATGCACCGGTGGGGTGCTCACTTCATGGTGATCACCGTGTTCCTGCACATGAGCCGGGTGTTCTATCACGGCGCCTACAAGCCGCCCCGCGAGTTCAACTGGGTCATCGGTGTGATTCTGCTGCTGCTCACGCTGCTGCTGTCGTTCACCGGCTACCTCCTCCCCTGGGACCAGCTCGCCCTGTGGGCGGTCACCGTCGGCGGCAACATGGCCGGATTCACGCCGGTGTTCGGCGATCAGGTGACGTTCGCGTTGCTCGGCGGTGTTGAGATCACCGGCGCCACCCTGTTGCGTTTCTACGTCCTGCACGTCTTGTTCTTGCCGTTCATCATCGTCATCTTCATGGCCGTCCATTTCTGGCGGGTCCGCAAGGATGGCGGCATCTCCGGTCCGCTCTAGGTCGAGGGTCTATGGCTGAAGTACCAGAAGAACTCAAGCGGAGATCCGCCGAAGCCCGGGCCGCTGCTGAGGGCGTGCCGGTCGAGGAGATCCTGGCCCGCTGGAGCGGCGAGGAGCCACCGGCCGGCGCCGCACCTGCTGCCGAGGCGCCCCCCGCCCAGACCCCGGCCGCCGCACCCGCCGCCGAAGCAGCGCCCGCCCCGGCCGCCGCCGCCGCCGCCATGTCAACCGACGAATACGCCAAAGCCGCCGCCGAAGCATCCGGCATGCCCGAAAAACTCCTCATGCGCAGCGCCCAGGCCAAAGCCAAAGCCCAGGGCGTCCCCGTCGAAGCGATCCTCGCCGACATGGCCGGCCTCCCCGCCCCGGGCGCCGCACCCGATCCGGGCCCGGCGCTGGCCCCGACCGGAACCAACGGCACGGTGGCGGCAGCGGCGGCACCGGCACCTGCCCCGGCCGCCGTGCCGAGTGGGCCACCCGAGGGCGTGCGCACCCAGCGTCTCCTGACCGTCGTCCAGGCCAAGGCCATCCAGGGTGTCAAATCCGAGCCGACCGACAAGGTGAGCACCTGGCCACATCTGGTGGCCATCGAGTTCGTGGCGCTTCTCGCGGTGACCGCCCTGCTCATCGTGGTCTCGGTGATCATCAACGCACCGCTGCTCGAGGCCGCCAACTTCAACCTGACGCCCAACCCGTCCAAGGCTCCGTGGTACTTCCTGGGTCTCCAGGAGCTGCTCTCGTACTTCGACCCGATGATCGCCGGTGTCTTGATTCCGGGCCTGATCGGGCTCGTCGGGTTGATGGCCATCCCTTACATCGATCGCAACCCCTCGGTGAGGCCGGCCGACCGCAAGCTGGCCATCATGCTGTTCACTGTGTTCTTGATGGGTGCTGCCACCCTGGCCATCATCGGCTCGTTCTTCCGGGGGCCGGGCTTCAACTTCACCTACCCGTGGAGCGACGGCGTCTTCTTCGACGACTTGAAGGACTGGTTGGAATGAACGTGGGTCAAGCGGTCGCGCTCGGTATCGGCATTGTGGCCGTGCTCTCGTCGGTGGCCATCTTCGCCCTGGCCTGGCGGCGCGAGCAGGAGAGCATTGCCGTCGGCACGCTCGACAAGGAAGCTCGCAAGGCCGCACCCCGCCGGCCGGCTCTCCGGGCCGCCACTGCCACCCAGGCTCCGACGGTTACCGCCGACGAGCCCCCGGCGCCGGAGGAGAAGCCTGCGCCGAAGTCGGCTCAAGTCGTCGAGCTCAGCGCCGCCGAGTACGGTGAAACCCGCCGGCAGTTCCTCAACCGCGCCACCGGGTGGTCGTTCGGGGCATTTCTCGCCTTCTTCGGCATCACGTCGCTGGCGTTCCTGTGGCCCAGGCTCCAGGGAGGCTTCGGCGGCAAGATCGACGCAGGCGACATCACGGAAATCAAGGAGGCCATCTTCCAGCCAGACGGTTCGATCGAGCCGTTCTACGTGGCCGAGGCCAAGACGTACGTGGTCCCATTCGACGAGAGCGTGCTCGGCTCGACGGCCTTCGCGGGTCTCGACGTGGTGGTCGAGGGACTCACCGGGCTATGGCAGAAGTGCGTGCATCTCGGCTGCCGGGTGCCGTGGTGCGACTCGTCGCAGGGGTTCGAGTGTCCGTGCCACGGTTCCAAATACAACGCCGCCGGCGAGTACGAAGACGGCCCGGCGCCCCGCAACCTGGATCGGTTCGCCCTCGAAGTAGTCGCCGGACGCCTCATCATCAACACCGGCCAGGTGCGCGACACTCCGCGTGCCACGGTCAAGACCGTCCCGTACCCGCAGGGCGTGAACTGCCTGTGAGGACTCCGTGAGCCTCGGTCCCGTCGCGGTCACCATCGCCGTCGTCTTCATCCTCGGCGGTCTGGCCTACCTGGTCAACAGCGGGCGCGGCGCCCGGCCGGGCCGGGAGGTCCCCCCCAACCTCGCCCCGTACCTCACCGACGAGGACCTGGAGAACAGCCGGCTCAACAAGACGCTCGTCACCGCCCTGTTCTCATCGGCCTTCTTGGCGATTGCCCTCCCCGTCTACTTCCTGACCGAGTCGGGCCGCCAGGCCGATTTCACCGAGATGTTCGAAGAGGAAGCCGTCCACATCGGTGAAGAGATCTACATGGTCCAGACGCCCGACAACCCGGAGGGCTTCGGCTGCATTACGTGCCATGGTGCCGAAGGCGTCGGCGGCGGAGCGACCTATGTAGACCCCCGAACCGGAGCCAGCGTCACCTGGGAGGCGCCGGCCTTGAACGACGTGCTCTACCGGTACACCGAGGAGGAAGTGCGCTACTGGCTGGTCTGGGGACGCCCCGGCAGCCCGATGCCGGCGTGGGGTGTGGAGGCGGGCGGTCCGCTGAACGACCAGCAGCTCGACTTCGTGACCGAGTACATCCGCTCGATCCAACTACCCCAGGAAGAAGTGCTCGCCCAGGTCGACACCCGCGTCCAAGCCGAGCTCGCCAACCTGGCGGCGGCAACCGCGTCCATCGACCTGGCGATAGAGCAACAGGAAGGCCAGCTGGCTGCGCTGATCAGCGCACCTGAGCGCTTCGCCGCCGCCGAACAGCTCATCAAAGACCTGACCCAGGTGCTGGCGCTGGCCGACCAGGGCCTCGACACCGACCTCGACGGGTTGTCCGACGACACCGAGCTCCAGATCAACCGTATTTCGGAGCTGGCGTTCGCCAACGTCGGCACCGACGCAACCGATGCCACCGCCGGCGCGGCCGATCGGCTCATCCTGCGCCTCGACCGCAACGACCCGTTCTCGACTATCGACTCTTTGGGGGAGCCGGTCCCCGACCTCGAGGCCGCCACGAATCTGCTCGATGAACTGTCCTCCCAGGTCGCCGCCCTCGGGCCCCTGGCGGCCAACAACGAGACGATCGTCGCCTCCGCCGAGGCCGCCCTCGCCAACCTGCGGGACGCTCAGGAAGCCGAACGGTACGCCGTCGACTTCCCGGCTCTGGCCGACAGCGCGTTCGGAGGAGACCTCGAGGCCGCCCAGCGTGCCTACGGGCTGTACTCCGCCTACTGCGCCCGCTGTCACACCGCCGGTTACTCGGCCGGGCCGGTATCGCAGCTCGAGCCCGGTTCGGGGGCCCTCGGACCCAGCCTGCGCGACGGCCGGTCGATCGTTCAGTTTCCCGATTTCGAGGACCACTACGAGTTCATCGTGAACGGCTCAGAGAACGGCCAGGCCTACGGCGTCAACGGCATCGGCCGGGGGTGGATGCCGGGATTCGGAGCGGTGCTCTCGGAGGCCGACATCCGGCTGATCGTCGAGTATGAGAGGAGTCTGCGGTGATCAACATCACGCTTCCCGAGAGCGTCGTGTTCCGGGGGCTCTTCGTCGTCATCGGCTCGATCGTCATCTTCTACGGCAGTGTTTATCTGCTGCTGTACACCAACCTGGGCAAGAAACTCGGCTTCCTCGTCTCCGGAGCGGCCCTGTTCGGGTGGACCTTCTTGAACAGCTTGCTGTTCGTGATCTACGCCCCGCGGGGGCCGCGACCGGCGGTGATCGACGGTCTCAACTTCTGGGAGATACGCATCATCTCCCTCAGCTTCACGCTCGGATCGTTGATCCTCTTTGTGATGTTTCTCGTGGCTCTCGACCGGTACGAGAAGGCGGACTCTGAAGCCGCCTGACCTCCCTAGGCTTGCGGGCACGTGAAAGGCATCCCTCCGGCAACGGTTCAGAGGCTCCCGATTTACCTTCGGTGTCTCAACGACTACCGGGCCCAAACCATCTCATCTGAGCGGCTCGCCCAACTGGCGCGCGTCAACTCCGCCAAGGTGCGAAAAGACCTTTCGTTCCTCGGTTCCTACGGCACCCGCGGGGTCGGCTACGACGTCGACCATCTCGTGTATCAGATCAGTCGGGAACTGGGACTCACCAAGGACTGGCCGGTGTGCATCGTCGGTATGGGCAACCTCGGCAGTGCGCTCGCCCGCTACGGCGGGTTCGGTGAACGGGGCTTCGAAGTTCTCGGCCTCTTCGACTCCGACCCTCGCAAGTTCGGCAAAAAGATCGGCGGCCGGGAGATTGAGTCGCTCGCCGATTTCGACACCGCCGCCCGGGAGCGAGAGTTCGCCATCGGCGTCATCACCACCCCGGCCGGCGCTGCCCAAGAGGTCGCCGACCGCATGATCGCCGCCGGCCTGACCTCCATCCTCAACTTCGCTCCGATGGTTCTCTCGGTCCCCGACGGCGTCGACGTGCGTCGCGTCGACCTCTCCACCGAACTCCAAATCTGCAGCTTCTACCTGGCTAGGCAAACGGCGAGCTAGACCCCCGACCCCCGACCCTTTGTGTCGACCTCTTACTGGTGGGTCGCCGTTAGGGAGAGCACGAACAGGGCGGGAGCACAGGAACGCGCTGACACCCCCCTCCCGTCCTCCCCCGTCGGTGACGGGGGAGGTGCCAGAAACGACCGTGTCGCAAACGATGCCGCAGTCGATTGTCGGCTGGTGGGTCGCCGTCAGCGACAGGCGACAGGCGACAGGCGACAGGCGACCATGGACCACCGACCACTGACCACTGACCAGAGACCACCGACCACTGACCACCGACCACCGACCACCGACCACTGACCCCTCTGCCCGATCTAGCTGCTGACTTTCAGCCTCAGCAGGGCGGGGGTGAGTTTGGCTTGGGAGATCTTGCCCTCGTCGATGACGGAGCCGTTCGGGGCGAGAACAACGGGGACCCGGGTCGAGTAGGCGTCGTAGATGTCGTCGTCGTCGAAGATGTCGACCTCGTGGACTTCGATGTCGAACTTGGAGGCGGCCCGGCGGAGGGTTTCGGCGCCTGATTCGCACAGCGGGCAGTTGTCCTTGGTGATGAACTCGACGTACAGCTGATCAGTCACACAACCACTCCTCTCCACCAAGGGTAGGGGAAAGCGGACACCGATGGGTCGCACACCCGGATCCGCCAGCCCTCCCGGGACAACTACCCTCCCAGCGTGCGCCCCGCCACCACCATCGTGATCGTCGTCCTGCTGCTGATCATCGTCATAGCTGCGGTCATCAAGATCCTTCAGGTGTTCTAACCGCGCACCAGCACCACCTGGTGACCCTCGGTCAAATTGAGCCGCTCGGCCGCACTGCCCTCCCGGACCGCCAGGGCGACCAGCCCATACGAGTCGATATGGATGAGGGCCTCCCCCGGCTCGACATCCCCGTAGGCCTGCACCCATTCCAGCTCGTATTCACTGGCGCCGATTCGCACATCGATCGAACCGCCCCGCTCGACACCCAACCCAGCCAGGTCCTCGGGGGCGATGTTGGTCTGGGCGTTGCCGAACTGGTCGATCCACCAGACCTCCCCGCGGATCCCGTCGCCGTCCGGCTCGACGAGCGGCAGCAGAAGCGGCGTGAGCGAGTCGTTGGGCAGCGCCGGTCCCAGCTCGGTGATTGGTGCCTGGTCGGCCGCCAGAACCGCGGCGGCCGGCGCAAAGACATCGCGGCCATCGAAGGTCACCCCGCCGAGCGATGGGATGCGAAACCGCTCATCCTCCAACGCCACGACGGTCGACGCTCCGCCCACCATCGCCACCGCCGGGGCCAGCAGGCCGTTGTCGGGGCCGACGAAGAACCCCCACGGGGTTTCGGCGGCGATCGGTCGCCTGGCGGTCCCGACGCCGGGGTCTACCACCGCCAGCGCAACGCCCTCCGGGAGGTACTGGATGGCGCGCAGCAGGCTCAGCGCTCCGGCGCGGACATTGCCCCGGGCTATTCCGTGCGTCACATCGATGACCCGAACCTGCGGCTCGATCCGGGCCACCACGCCGTGCACGACACCGACGAACTCATCGTCGAGGCCGAAGTCTGAAATGAACGAAATGGGATGCATCTGACGAGCCTAGGAAGTCGGGCTGGGAGGCTCGGCGGGGCGAGGTCTGATCAGCCCGGCGACATAAAGCGTCTGCGCGCCCAGGGCCAGGATGCCTGCCGCCGCCAATCCGGCCCCGGTCGGCACCGCAACCGCGGTCGGAATGAGCGCCCCGAACACCCAGGCCAACTGGAAGAGAGTTTCCGCCCGGACAAATGCTCGCCCCCGATCGTCATGGGAGACCGAGCGCTGCAACAACCCGTCGAAGGCCAGCTTGGCGACACCCCAGGCGAACCCGGCGGCGGCGGCGAGGGCAGCCCCGGCGACCAGCCCAAACGATTGGGCGGCCACGAAGGCAGCCGCCGCCTCGATGGCGAGGGCGGCCACCACCATCGGCTCCTCCCGGAGCAGCCGCTCCAGCCAGGCCGCCACCATCGCCCCCAGGAAATAGCCGACACCGGCGGCACCGAGTAGGAACCCGAAGTCGAGCAGGCCGGCGCTCTCGTCACGGAAGGCAAACGCCAGCAGGAACAGCAGGAATCCGTTGACGAACCGCACTCCGGCGGTCGCCAGCTGTGCCAACCGCACCGATCGGGCCACCCGCAGCAGGCCGCGGCGCACCCCGGATGTCTCCGGGCGGGGCGGATAGGGCACCCCGGACGCCGCCAGGGCAGAAACCGCAAACGCCAGCACCGACAGCAGCAGCGCCGCCCGGCTACCCACGTCCTCTGAGAGCGTTCCGAGGCCGGTGGCCAGCCCGCCTCCCACGACGGCGGCCACCGACCCGGCGACCACCCCGATCTTGGCCATCCGGGCGTTAGCCGCGACGAGCTCGTGAGGCCCTTCCAACGCCACCGGGAGCAGGGCGTTGCGACTGATGCCGTGGGCCCGTGACAGCACCAGCATGACGAACGCCAGAGGGAACAGAACGAGGTCGTTGGTCAGATTCAGCACCATCAAGACCGCTACCACCGCCCGCAACGCTGAGGCGGCACCGAGACCGCGCCGGTACGCAACCGGATACCGGGAGAACAGCCCACCGAGCAGGGGGCCGATCACCGCGAACGGCGCCAGCGTCACCGCCAGGTAGAGAAAGACATTCGACCGCGCCTCACTCGGGTCGGGCGTGAGAAACAGCACATCGGCCAGCGCCACCGCCACCAGGGTGTCGCCGGCTGCGTTGAAAGCATGGGTCAGGGCAAGCGCCCGGAACCTCGGTCCCTTGGCAGAGAGGAACGCATCGACCTTCCGCGCCACCGCTCGCGTCGAATCTCCGGCGACTCGCCGGGCCCTGGCCGCTTTCTTGGGCTCAGAGGGCTCCATGACCGCACGCTACCCGAGGTCAGCCGGTGTCTTGGTCGTCTACGCCAAGGGCTCTGCGCTGCTCGTAGCGGGAGTAGTCGATGATCTCTTCGAACATCCTATGGACGATCTTCGGATCGAGGCCGAGGCGTTCGGCCTCTTCTCGCACGTCTGCGAGCAGGTCGACTTCCCGGTCGGGCGACCGCAGCGGGATGCCCTCTTCCACCTTGATGTGGGCAATCTCCACCGCTCGCTTGACCCGCCGGGCGAGGAGCCGGACGATCTCACGGTCCACCAGGTCGATGTCGGCTCGCAACCGCACAATGCCGAGGGCATGCATCAGCGCTAGGTATCCGTCGCGGTCCAGCTGGTGCGGTCCCTCGGTGAGAGCGTCCTCGGGCGAGGGATGAACCTCGATCATCAGCCCGTCCGCACCGGCCGCCCGCCCGGCGAGCGCCAGCGGTGCAACGAAAGCGCTCGCACCCGACGCGTGGGACGGATCGATGATCACCGGCAGGTGGCTGAGCTGCTTGACGACCGGAATAGAACTGATATCGAGCGTGGCTGCGGTCCGGGTATCGAACGTCCGGATCCCTTGCTCGCCCAGCACCACATTGGGGTTGCCCTCGTTGAGGATGTACTCCGCCGCCATCAGCCACTCGTCGATGGTTGCCGATGGCCCGCGCTTGAGGAGGATGGGACGCTCGCTACGCCCCACCGCGCGCAGCAGGACGAAGTTCTGCATGTTGCTTGCTCCGACCTGGAGCATGTCCACGTAGTGGGATACGAGCTCGACGTCGTCCGGCTCGATCACCTCACTCACGATCGGGAGGTGGTGGGCGTCGCCGGCCTTACGAAGCAGCTTGAGGCCGTCCTCCCGGAGACCCTGGAACGCATACGGAGAACGACGGACCTTGAAGGCCCCGCCCCGCAGAATTGAAGCGCCGCCTTCGGCAATGAACTCGGCCGCCGCCATTATCTGCTGCTCCGACTCGACGGCACACGGGCCGGCCATGACGGTGAAGGCACCGGCGCCGATCACGGTCGAACCGACCGTGACGGTGGTCGTCGCGCCGTCGCCGTTGCGGTGGGCTTTCATCTCCATGGTGTCTCCTCGCCGGCTCCGAGATGCAAAAACCCGGAGCCTTGCTCCGGGTAGTGGTTGGTGGTTGCGCGACCTCTACCCGGGCGATTGCCCGAAAAAGTAGAAGCCGAAGTAGCCGGTCGTTTGCATGTCGGAGGGAGTGTAGGTCTGAGCGGAGAAGTTGCAAGTTGCAGGATGCAAGTTCCAAGCAAGAAGGCATCAGGCATCAGGCATCAGAAAGAAGTTGCCAGTTGCATGTTCCACGTTTCAAGCAAGAAGGCATCAGGCATCAGAAAGAAGTTGCCAGTTGCAGGTTCCAAGTTCCAAGCAAGAAGGCATCAGGCGACAGGCATCAGGCGACAGGCGACAGGCGACCGGCGACAGGCGACAGGCGACCTTCTGATTGCGGCGTACGCCGCAATCAGAAGAAAAGCCCATCGATTGCGATGGCGCCGAAGAGGAGGGTGAGGTAGGCGTTCGAGAAGTTGAAGAATCGCATCGCTTCGTCGGTGTGGGAGCGGAGGCGCCACGCCCCCAACAGAAAGGCCACGCCGAGCAGCGTGGCGGAGGCCAGGTAGAAGAGGCTCATCGACCCGGCGGCGTACAGCACGAGAGTCAGGGCGACCAGCTGGAGGCTGTACAGCCCGATGCTGCGCTTGGTGGCCTCCTCCCCATGCACCACGGGCAGCATCGGAACACCGGCTCGCTCGTAATCCTCGCGATACCGCAGCGACAGCGCCCAGAAGTGAGGCGGGGTCCAGTAGAAGATGATGGCAAACATCAGCCAGGGGGCCACTTCCAGCGACCCGGTCACCGCCGCCCACCCGACCAGCACGGGAGCAGCGCCCGCGGCGCCCCCTATGACGATGTTCTGTGTCGAGGACCGTTTCAACCACAACGTATATACGAAGACGTAGAACAGCAGGGCAGCCGTCGACAGAACCGCCGCCAGCAGGTTGGTGGTCGCCCACAGCCACCCGAAGCCGCCGATGCCAAGCAGAATCCCGAAGACGAGGGCAGGCCGGGGCTCGACCTTGTGCGTCGGCATCGGACGGTGCGAGGTGCGGCGCATCACCTCGTCGATGTCCCGATCTATGACGTTGTTGATCGCGTTCGCTCCGCCGGCCGACAGCGTCCCTCCGATGAGTGTGGCGATCACCAGCCATGTCCCGGGCCAGTCGCGTTCGGCGAGGATCATGGCCGGCACCGTGGTCACGAGAAGCAGTTCGATGATGCGCGGCTTGGTCAAGGCAACGTATGCCCCGACCCGGCCGGCCAACCCGGTGGGAACCGCCCGGGGGTCGGTGATGCGCACCTCGGCGGAGCTCACGCCGTCACCCGCGCCGGGGACCGCTCGACCACGTCGGCGGCCAGGATCACAAAGGTCATCCAGACAACATCTGCCACCAGCAGGTGAACGATCTGGATCCACACTGGTGCGGCCAGCAGGGCATTGACGGTGCCGAGGGCGAGTTGGCCGAGCACGAGGAGGCTCAGCAGGCGGGCCAGGCGCCCGACCCGGCCGTCCCGGCTCTCGGCGAGGCGGTTCGCCACCCAAACGGCCAGCAGACCGGCGCCGATGGCGATGAGCGGGTGGTAGATCCTGAGCCGCTCGAACAGATGACCGGTAGCCGACAGCTCGCGCTCGAGACCGTCGAGAAAGTTGTCGGCGGGGAACAGGGTGTCGCCCAGCGCCGCAATCGCCCCGCTCACGCCGACGAGCAGAAACCCCACCGCTACCAGTCCCAGCAGACGACGCTCTGCCGCCGTTGCCGGCACGCCGTGGTCGGCGGGGTGAGCCGTGGCCCACCAGGCCGTCAGCGTGGCGGCCGCCAACAGCAGCAGCGTGTTGACGAAGTGTCCCGACTGCCAGTAGGCGCGGCTCACGCCCTCGAACTCCCCGGTTTGCTCGAACAGCACCAGCCCGGCACCGACCAGCGACTCGACGATAACCAGGATCAGCGTCGTATGGGCGGCCCGCCGGACCCGGTGCGCGGCCGGGTAGTACCGCCGCACGAGGAGGACCAGTCCGACGATGAGCAGCCCGAGTGCGCCGCTGGTAATTCGATGCACGAATTCGATCGCGGTCTCGGCCGAGCCGCTCAGCGGGACGACTTCGCCGTTGCAGGTCGGCCAGTTGTTGCCACATCCGGCCCCGGAGCCGGTGGCCCGCACGACGGCTCCCCACAGGATCACGAATAGGGTCGCCCCAACGGTCAGCCAGGCCACTTTCGAGACTCGGGTCATGTGGTGAGGTTACCGGGGCGGCGGGCCTTGGCTCCATGGCCACGGGAGTGATCATTTCAAGAAATGGCCCGCAAAGCGCGAAATTTCAGCCACGACCTGCGTACGATGGCCCCGGGGGAAGAATCCCTGCTCGCCCTTTTTGGCGAGTCCTCATGACAAACGGAGATGATTCATGTCGCAAGTCGTCAAACGGCGCAGGACCTCACTTCTCACCGCCCTCGTGACATTGCTCACGATGCTGGTGATCCCGACCGGCGGTGCGTTCGCCGCCGACATCGGGCCGATCGACTGCGTGTCGCCCACGCTCGGCGCGGCGATCACGTCGGCCGCCCCCGGCGATACGATCATCATCGCCGACGGCGCCACGTGCACCGGCAATTTCACGGTGGACAAGGAGTTGACCATCCGGGCAGCGACGGCCACCGGTGCGACCCTCGACGGGGCCAGCGCCAACAACGGCCCGGTGCTGACGATTACCGGCAGCCCGGTCACCATTCAGGATCTCACCATCCAGAACGGGCTCAACACCACGCCCAACCTTGGCCTTGGTGGTGGTGTCCTGGTCGATGGTGCGACGGCTTCGATTATCGACTCCACGATCACGTTGAACAACGCCGATGAGGGCGCCGGCATCCACCACAAGTCGGGTGGCACGCTCACGCTGACGGGCACCACCGTCACGGGCAACACTGCCGGCACCGGGGGTGGAAACGGTGGCGGCATCTGGAACGATGCCACGCTCAACATCGTCGACAGCTTCGTTACCAACAACACGGCGCTCAACGGCGGTGGCGGCATCCACAACATCGGTGGTGTCCTGACCGTGTCGGGGACCGAGATCTCCGGGAACGATGCCGAGCATGCCGGCGGTGTGCTCAACAATGGCGCCGGCGACCTGGTGGTGAGCACGGCGACCTTCACCAACTCGGTCATCACGATGAACGACGCAACCGGAAACGACGGAGAGCCGGCCGGTGGTGGCGGTATCTACAACTTCAACTTCTCCACCGACACCGTCAAGGCCGAGCTGACGCTGACCGACACCGTGGTGTCGGCCAACACCTCCGCCGAAGGCGGAGCGGGTATCCGCAACGGTGATGGAACGGCCACGCTCACGGGTGCGACCGTCTCAACCAACACATCGACCGGAGACGGCGGTGGAATCCGCACCTCTGGCACGATGACGATTACCGACAGCACGATTGAGGGCAACGATGCCAGCACCTCGGGAGGCGGCATCGCCCTCGACGGGGACGGCTCGACGCTCTCCCTTACCGGGACAGCTGTAAACAACAACTCGGCCACAGTGGAGGGCGGCGGCATGTCGATCGCCCCCAACACGTCGGCCTCTGTCACTCAGTCCTCGATCACCCGCAATGACGCCGGCGCCGGTGGTGGTGTTTCTAACGGTGGAGTCAACTCGATCTCCAACTCGACGGTCAGCACCAACACCGCAACCACCCAGGGAGCCGGAATCCTCACGTCGGGCAACCTGACGGTGAACCACGCCACCATTCACGCCAACGCCGCCACCGGCGAAGGCGGCGGCATCCGGGTCATCGGCGTGCCGACGGTGACGCTCACCGGCACCATCCTGTATGGAAACACCGGTGGCTCGGGTGACGACTGCTCGGGTCCCCTCGACAGCGGTGGCTACAACCTGGTCGGCATCGTGTCGGCGCCGTGTGTCTACACGGGCGACGCCTCCGACCTGCCGGCGCTGTCGGATCCCATGCTCGGGCCCCTCACCGCAGGCTCGCCTGAGTACCACCCGCTGATGGCCGGAAGCGACGCCATCGACGCCGGCGCCGCCGACTGCGGCCTGGCCGTCGACCAGAACGGCGTGGCCCGTCCCGACGGTCCCGCCTGTGATGTCGGCGCCGTTGAGGCCGCCTCGCCGGTGATGGCCGACGAGGTGCTTCTCGTCGAGCCGAACGGCCGGTGGCACATTCGTGTCGACGGCAACCCGGACTACACGTTCTTCTACGGCGTGCCGGGAGACGTGCCCCTGTTCGGTGACTGGGATGGCGACGGCGTCGACACGCCGGGCATGTACCGGCCCTCGAACGGCTTCGCTTACCTGACCGACACCCTGCCGCCCGACGGTGGCAGCGGCATCGCCGAATTCGACTTCTTCTACGGGATCCCCGGAGATCAGGTCTTCGTCGGTGACTGGGATGGCATCAACGGCGACAGCCTCGGCATCAGCCGGAACGGGAAGATCTTCCTCCGCAACACCAACGACACCGGCTTTGCCGATGTGGAGTTCTGGTTCGGCGTTCCGACCGACATCGCCTTCGGTGCCGACACCGACGGTGACGGGCAGGACTCGGTGATGGTCTACCGGCAGAGCAACTCGTTTGCCTACTACACCAACGACACCTCGATGGATGTTGCGCCGACGGACGGCGAACTGTTCTTCGGGATCCCGGGCGACCAGTTCGTGGTCGGCGACTGGGATCGTGACGGCATCGACACCCCGGGGGTGTTCCGCAGCAGCAACACCACGGTGTACCTGAAGAACGACCTGGTGACCGGGCCCGCCGACGTGACGTACGTCTGGGGCACGGGCGGATGGCGGCCTGTGGCCGGTGTCTCCGGCGCCAGCTAGGCCGGCACCACAGAACGTGAAAGGGAGGGCCTCCGGGCCCTCCCTTTCTCATTGGTGCCTAGGTTTGCTCCATGGTCATCCTCGTGTACGGGTCGCTCGTCCCCGACATCGTGTTCAGCGTTCCCCGGTTGCCTATGTCCGGGGAAGATGTTCCTGCCTCTGCCGTCTCCTTTGTTCCCGCCGGAGGCGGAGGCAACATCGCCACCGCCCTCGCCCGCTGGGGACATGCCGTCCGGGTGTCCGGCAACTCGGTGGGCACCGACCCGCTGGGTTCCTGGGTGGCCACTGCGTTCGAGGAGCTCGGCATCAGCCTTCCGGCCGGTTTCGTCGATGTGGACGGCGTGACCGTCCCAAACGGGATCCTGGTAACACCCGACGGTCAGCGAACCATCATCGGGAGCGACTATCGCCGGGTGCACTGGCTCCCGGCGCCGGATTGGACCGATGTGCGGGCGGTGGCCGTTGACGGCTATAGCGGCGAGGCCGGCGCCGAGGTGATCGAGCACGCCGCCCGGCTGGGCGTGCCGGTGGTCGGTGCCGATCGGACGGGTCCGGAAACCGCCCACCTGACGGCGCTCCTGTGGTCGGGGGCGGAGCATCCCGACGAAGCGGCTGCGGTGCAGGTGGCCGCCACCGGTCCGGCCGTCGTCGTAACCCGGGGCCCGGACCCGATCGACGTGTTTCTCCCCGACGGGTCCCGGGCACAGATTGCCCCCACCCCGGTGGAAGGCGTGGACACGACCGGCGCCGGAGATGCCTTCACCGCCGCCGTGGCTGCGTCGTTGGGGGCGGGCGACGAAATAGTCCAGGCGGTCCGGTCGGCGGCATTGCGGGCCGCCTCGTACGTGGCTGCGGGAAGGGACGCCACTCCCCCGCCGACCGCTAGGATGGGGCCATGAAGAAGGTTTTCTTCCTCCTCATTCTCGCCATCATCGGCTTTGCGGTCTTCAAGTATTTGAACGACGAGAGCGTCTAGCTCTTCTCCGCAAACTCAACGACGGCGTCGGCAATCGTGCCGGCGTGGCTGAACACCGCCTCGTGGCGGGCGTCCAGTTCAAGCACCACCGGATCTCTCGCCAGGCCGGCCAACTCGTATTGTGCGCTGGGGAAAATGATCTGATCGCGGGTCGGGATGATCACCAGTACCGGGGGTATCAGCTGCCCCACCCACTTTCGAGAGTCGAACCGCTTGATAGCCCGAAGGGCCCGCAGGTTGAGCTCGCTATCGCGGGCCAGCATGACGTCCCATAGCCAGCGGTCGTGCTCGGGCCCATAGGCGCCGGCATGGCGGAGCACGTAGTGGGACGCACGGGCTCCTTCGAGATTTCCGACCTTCCAGAGCACCCGCAGTGCAGCCATGCCGGCCGCATCGATCACCGGACGCCGCATCGGCTTGGCAGCGGTGGCAGCCAAGACGACCCGGGCGACGTGGCCGGGGTGGCGCCGGGCGAGCGCCTGGGCGACCATCCCGCCCATCGAGTACCCGAGCACCGTGGCTTGACGGACGTCGAGAACGTCCATCACGGCCGCGGTCTCGTCGGCAGCGGTGTCGATCTCATAGTCCTCGTAGAGCCGGCTGGAGCGGCCGTAGTTGCGCTGGTCGATCATGATCACCCGGAAGCGGTCGGCCAGGTACGGGACCAGCTTCGAAAAGGTCTCGATGCTGTCGTATACCCAGCCGTGGATGAGGACGATCGGCGGGGCATCGGGCAGTCCGGTCTCCCTCACCATGAACTCCTTGGTCCCGACGAATACTGTTCGCCCGGGGACCGGCAACGGGTGCTCCTGTGGTCCTCGCGAGCGGGGTCTGGTCACCGGGCCGAACAAGCGCCACAGCGCCCAGCCGCCCGCGCCGAGGGAGAGGTATCTGCCGAGGTTCACGGACGAAGTGTACGGAGCCCGGTCGGCCAAGCCGGGCCGATCAGATGACCGTGACGCCGGATCCCCCCACGATCTCACCGATGACCTCGCCTGCGGCCGACCCGGCCTCGCCGAGGGCGGCCACGACCTCGTCGCAGCGTTCCGGCGAGACGGCCAGCAGCAGCCCCCCGCTGGTCTGGGCATCCGACAGGAGCGTACGGTAGGCATCGGGCACGTCTCCGAAGGTCGTGAAGTCGGCCGCGGCCGCCTGGTTGCGACCGGTCCCACCGGGAATGATCCCGGCTTCGGCGAGCTCGACGACGCCGGGCAGGAGCGGAACCCGGCGGTGATCGATGGTGGCTCCGACGCCTGATGCGGCCGCCATTTCCCCGAGATGGCCGAGCAGGCCGAACCCGGTGATGTCGGTGGCCGCCTTCACTCCGTAGGACCCAGCGATCTCGGCGGCCGTGCGGTTGAGGGCGACCATCACGTCGGTGGCGGCGGCGATCTGCTCCGGTGACGCCTTGTCACGCTTGATGGCGGTCGAGATCAGGCCCGTGCCGATCGGCTTGGTGATCACGAGCCGGTCTCCCGGCCGGGCGGCCCCGTTGGTCATCATGGCGTCGGGCTCAACCACGCCGGTGACTGCCAGCCCGTACTTTGGCTCGCGATCATCTATCGAATGCCCGCCGACCAGCGTGCACCCGGCTTCGGCGAGAATCACGGCGCCGCCGCGCTGCACGTCGGCCAGGAGATCCAACGAGAGCTCCTCCCGCGGCCAGCCGACGATGGACAGGGCCGTTATCGGCCGGCCACCCATGGCATAGACATCGGACAGTGAATTGGCCGCGGCGATGCGACCCCAGTCGAAGGGATCATCGACGATCGGAGTGAAGAAGTCGACGGTCTGGACGAGGTGGATCCCGCCCGCCAGCCGATAGACACCGGCATCGTCGGCGTCGTGCATGCCGACGATGAGGTCGGGATGGCGGGTTACCTCGAGATCGTGCAAGGGACGCAGAACCTGCGCCAACTCAGCCGGGCTGAGCTTGCACGCTCACCCCGATCCGTGCGAGTACCGCGTGAGTTTGATCATGGGGGGAGCATACGGTGCCAGGCCCCCGTCGCCCGACCCCCGACCCCCGCCAGAAACACGGTCGCCGGTCGCCCGCGCCCGGCGCCCAACCCGTAGCGCTCTCACCGCCCGGAGAGCGACGCCTTCCCTGGTCAGGCTCCAGACGCCCGGGAGCGCTCCTTCTTCTACGGGGGACGGGGGACTGGGGACGGGGGACCAACGACTATTCAATAGGGACCAGAGTCCCAGTTTCATCTACGGTCACCGATCTGTAAGATGCCCGAAAGGTTGGATTCCACGCCTGACCCCGGCGTTGCCAACCAGCAGGGTCTCCTCACCCCCCCTGGGGAACCTGCACAAAGGCGAGCCTCGGCCTCGGCCGGGGCTCGCCGCTTTCTAGGCTGACGCTGACATGCGCTTCAGCCTTCCCCGCCCCCGCCAACTGGCCCGCAACTTGCGGGAGGTGGCTCAGCGCCGTCCCGAGACCACCGAGGAATACCTGGAGGCCAACCCGGAGGCGTGGGCCCACATCGCCGAGGTCGACCCGCACGACGCCGCCGACATCCTCGAGGCACTCGGAACCGAGACGGCCGCCGAGTTCCTCGAGCCACTCGAGTCCCAGCAGGGTGCCCGCATCCTCGAAGAGATGAACGACAGTGCCGCCGCCGAGCTTCTCCAGACGCTGCCAGAGGCGCAGGCCGCCGACCTGGTCGGCTCGATGGATGCCGACGAGGCAGTGGACGTGCTCAATCAGTACGAGGACGAAGCGCTTCCCGATTTGATCGCCAACCTCGATGCCGAGTCCGCGTTCGAGATCCAGCGCCTGCTCGCCTACCCACGCGACTCGGCAGGCGGGCTGATGACCACCGAGGTCGCGTCCCTCCCTATTGGAATGACGGCGGGCGAAGCAATCGAAGCCCTCCGGCGCCTCCACGAGACCCTCGACGATCTCTCCTACGTGTACGTCGTCGACGACGACCAGCGCCTGACCGGCGTGGTCTCGTTCCGGGAGCTGGTGTTTGCCCGGCCCGGCACCGGGCTCGACCAGGCCATGGTGCCAAACCCGGTGCGGGTGACCGTCGAAGCGGACCGGGAAGACGTGTCCGACCTCATTCAGCGGTACAACCTGTTTGCGCTCCCGGTCGTTGACGATCAGGAGCGGCTGCTGGGGATCGTCACGGTCGATGAGGCGATCGAGGCCATCCAGGAAGAGGCCAGCGAGGACATGGCAGTCATGGTCGGGGCCGGGTCTGAAGAGACGGTCCGCACCGCCGTGCGGGTCTCGATCGCCAAGCGCCTGCCCTGGATCATCGTCAACCTGGCCCTCGCCACCATCGTCGCTTTCACCATCGAACGGCAGAAAGGCGTGTTCGACGAGTTCGTCGTTCTCGCCGCGCTCATGCCGGTGGTTGCCCTGCTGGGCGGCAACGGCGGTGCGCAGAGCCTGGCCGTCGTCATCCGCTCCATGGCGATCAATCAGGTCCCCAGCCAGATGGTGCCCAAGGTCCTGTGGCGGGAAGTACGCATCGGGCTGGCCCTCGGGGTGAGCCTTGCGGTGCTGTCCGGGATCATGGCGTTCATCATGAGCGGCGGCGAGGGAGGCGTCGCCGGGGTGATGGCACTGGCGGTGTTCGTCAACCTCTCCATCGCTACCAGCGCCGGGGCCGGCATCCCCATCGTCCTCCGCAACCTCGGCCTCGACCCCGCTCTGGCGTCAAATATCTTCCTGACCTTCGTCACCGACATGGTCGGCTTCGCCGGCTTCCTGGTTATCGCGAACGCGTTCTTGTAGTCATTTGTCAACGGTCAACTGTCAACTGTCAACTGTCAACTGTCGCCTGTGTTCTCGAGTGGGGACCTGGCCCGCTTCTAACTTGCAGCCTGGAACTTGAAACTTGGAACTGATACCCGATGCCCGATGCCCGACGCCCGACGCCCGACGCCTCAGCCGTCGACGGTTGACAGTCGACTGTCGACCTTCATCTGCCCTCTAGCCACTCCTCGAAGTCGGCGATGACGGGGGTGAAGTTGACGGCGCGGAAGCGGTCGGCATATTCGGCGTAGAGATCCGGGTCGGGATCGGCCGCCAGACCCCACTCGGCTAGCTCCAACCCGGGACGCCAACCCGCCGACCCGAGCGTCTCGTCGACTCGCATGCGCCAGTCGGCCGGCCCGTCCGGTCGGTCTGCCCAGGCCCGCTGCAGCCGCTGGGCGCGCCGCACGGCCCGTCGGACGATCTTGAGGGCTTCCCGATCAAGCGCCTCCCCGTCCCCGAGGGCTCCGTCGAGCCAGTCGGCGAACGCCTG
>JABDLU010000173.1 GCA_013002865.1 Acidimicrobiia bacterium | reverse complement strand
CTGATTGCTGATTGCTGATTGCTGATTGCTGATTGCTGATTGCCGATTGCCGGTCCCGTGTAAAGGAGCGGTAAAGAGCCGTATCACGGGCGCGAAGCGTTGGCCGGCAGACCGTGAGATCGCCGATGGAATGCACCTACCGAACAAGAGGAGCAGAAACGGTGTCTCACGTATCAACAATCAAGCGGACGATGGTTTCGATGGCCGCGATCGGCGCACTGGTGCTGGGGCTCGGGGTCGTTGTGCAGGACCAGCCGGCCAACGCCAGCAGCCCCAACGGAACCGTTCCGCATGTCGTCACGGTGGAAACAGGAATCGTAGAAGTCGGACCGGGCGTCGCCATTTCGGCTCGGGCGGTGTCGGCGACGACCCCGTGATCAGGGTCAATGCAGCCCGCTCGGGCGTCGATACTTGGTAACAACCGAAGGAGCGACCCTGTGAAGCCGTTCATGGCCGGACCAAATGAAGCCGCCCGCCAGGCGGCGCTCGATGCCTATGCGATCGTCGACACGGCTGCTGAAGACGCGTATGACGACATCACGTTCCTGGCCGCCCAGATTTGTGGGACGCCCATCGCCCTCGTCAGCCTGATCGATCGGGATCGCCAGTGGTTCAAATCCCGGGTGGGCATCGAGGCGACGGAGACAAGCCGCGATGTCGCTTTCTGCGCCCATGCCATCCAGCGCCCACAGGAGCTATTCGTTGTCCCCGATGCGATTCGGGACGCGCGGTTCTCCGACAATCCGCTGGTCGTGAATGATCCGAGCATCCGGTTCTACGCCGGCGCTCCGCTCACCACCACCCATGGCCATGCCGTCGGAACCCTCTGTGTGATCGACCGGGTGCCTCGCGACCTCGACCGCACGCAGACCGAGTCCTTGCTCGCCTTGTCGCGCATGGTCGTCGCCCAGATGGAGCTCCGCCTCGCCAAGGACCACGCCGAGGCAGCCGACAAGGCGAAGATGCGCTTTCTCGCCAATATGAGCCACGAGATCCGCACCCCGCTCAACGCCATCCTTGGACTATCAGAGGTCATGTCGGTCGAGGCCTACGGACCTCTCGGTGACGACCGCTACGGGGAATTCGTGTCCGATATCCACGGTGCCGGCAACCATTTGCTCGGATTGATCGATGAAGTCCTCGACTATGCCGCCGTCGAGGGAGACCACCTCAAGCTGAAGGAGGCCATGGTCGATCCCGATGCCATCGTCGATTCTGTGATGCGAATGCTGGCAGTACACAGTCGCGAAAAGGGCATCGAGCTGACGGCCTCCGTACCGGACGGCCTACCCCTGGTTCTGGCCGATGAGCAACGGCTCCGGCAAGTCCTCATCAATCTCGGTACGAACGCTATCAAGTTCACCCCTGCCGGCGGGCGGGTTGAGCTGCGTGTATCGACAACCCCTGCGGGTGGAATGCAGATCGTCGTGAGCGACACCGGCATCGGCATGACCGCAGATGAGCTCGACGTCGCGTTGACTCCGTTCGGGCAGATCGAAGGTGACGTGGCGATGCGGTCCGGCTCCGGTCTCGGCTTGCCGATCACCAAGCGCCTGGTCGAATCACACGGGGGGATCCTCCAGTTGAGCTCCTCGCCCGGAGGCGGTACGGAGGCCACGATGACGCTTCCGGCGGCCAGGGTCATCGGCGCCGCCGCCTGATCCACCGGCGAGCCGGATGTGGGTACCCTGCTGCGGGTGGACCACTTCGATTACGACGTCTGCATCATCGGGAGTGGGTTCGGCGGGAGCGTGGCGGCGCTGCGACTCACGGAGAAGGGCTACCGGGTAGGGGTGCTGGAGGCGGGGCGCCGCTATTCGGACGAGACGCTTCCAAAGTCGAGCTGGGACCTGCGCCGCTTCTTCTGGTTTCCCCGGCTGGGCCTGCGGGGCATTCAACGCCTCACGCTGCTCCATGACGTGCTCATTCTGTCCGGAGCCGGGGTGGGCGGAGGCTCCCTGGTGTGGGCCAACGTCTGCTACGAGCCGCTCGATGAGGCGTTCGACGATCCCCAGTGGAGCGGGATAACGGATTGGAGGACCGAGCTGGCTCCGTACTACGACCAGGCTCGCCGGATGCTGGGTGCCGAACGCGTGCCGTTCGAGACACCGGCGGACGCGGTGTTGCGTGCCGTTGGGCGATCGCTCGGAGCCGGGGACACCTTCCACTTGAACGACGTTGCCGTGCACTTCGGGACACCGGGAGAGGAGGTACCCGACCCGTACTTCGGGGGGGAGGGGCCTGCTCGCTCCGGCTGCCGGCACTGTGGTGGATGCATGGTGGGGTGCCGCTTCAACGCCAAGAACCGCCTCGACAAGAACTATCTGTACCTAGCCGAAAACCACGGCGCAGTCGTCCACCCCGACCACCAGGTCGTCGACCTGGAGCGGCTCGAGGACGGTGGCTACCGTGTGTTTGCCCGCCGGCCGGGTGGGTGGTCGGGCCGGCGACCGAGGACTCTCACGGCACGCCAGGTGGTGTTTGCTGCCGGCGCCCTGGGCACGACTCGGCTGCTTGCCCAGCTGCGGGACGAGGGACGGCTTCCGGACCTGTCCGATCGGGTCGGTCACCAAGTGCGGACCAACTCGGAGGCCATTGTTGGGGCCAGCGCGCCTACGGCCGACATCGACTACTCGGCGGGAGTAGCGATCACGTCCTCGGTGCATCCCGATGCCAGCACGACGATCGAGCCGGTCCGATATCCGGCCGGCAGCAACTCCATGGGCCTGCTGTCCACGATCCTCGTGGACGGTGGCGGCCGGGTGCCCCGGTGGATGCGTTTCGGTGCGGCCGCACTCCGGCACCCGACCAGATTCCTGCGCACCCTGTCGGTACGCCGGTGGTCGGAGCGGACCGTGATCCTGCTGGTGATGCAGAGCATCGACAGCAGTCTGCGGGTCTTTCGCCGCAAGGGCTTATTTGGCACCCGGCTCACATCCCGACAGGACACGGGCAAACCGAATCCGCGCTACCTCCCGGTCGCCAATGCGGCCGCTCGGGCGGCCGCCGATCATATGGGCGGCGAGCCCGGCAGCTCGGTGAACGAAGTGCTGCTCAACGTCCCCATAACCGCCCACGTATTGGGCGGAGCATGCATCGGGGAATCACGCCAAACCGGCGTGATCGATCCGTACCACCGGGTCTTCAACTATCCCGACCTTCACGTCGTCGATGGCTCGGCGGTGGCGGCCAATCTCGGCGTGAATCCCTCGCTGACCATCACGGCTCTGGCCGAGCGGGCCGTGGCGCTGTGGCCAAACGCCGGGGAGCCCGACACCCGGCCCGCGCCGGGCGAACCCTTTCACGCGCTGGAGCCGGTGGCTCCCCGGAACCCGGCTGTGCCCGAACACGCCGGTGGGGCGCTGCGGATCAGACCGTCCGGGGATCGGGATTAGCTAGCTGCGGGCGGCCTGAATCAGCGGCCGGGCCCAGCGGTGCAGCCGGTGCAGCCGGACGCGAGATGACCCGAAGGCCACCCAGCCGATTGGGGAAGGCCGGATGTCTCCCATCTCGAGCAGGGCACCGGTGCCGTCGGAGACCTCCAGGACGAGCCCGGTGCCGGCGAGGGCCTGCGAGGCTCGGGAGACGTCGGAGCGCTCGAGAGGCGGGAGGCGGGTAAGCGCCCCGTCGAGGTCCGGGACCCTCCACCGAATAGATCTGCCGTCCGCCTCGAGGTGAGTGACGAGCTCACCCGAAGCGGCGGTCAGCGTTCCTTCGACGGAGAGCCGGCTAGGCGCTTGCGCCACTCGGGCGGTCGCTGGTGGTGATGCGGAGGGTGCCGTTGAGCTTCCAGATGGCGGCCGGCGACTGGGCGCCGGTCTGGCGGGGAACGGCGACTTCCATGTCGACGAACTGGTAGTTGATGGCGGCCTCACGGCCGGTGAGATAGGACCACATGTTCTCGCCGAGGTCGGTCCACGTGGTGACGTTCTGGTCTTCCATGATGTTCTCCTGTAGGGGTCGGACACTGGTTGTACGGGCCGGGCGGTGGCGGTGGATGACGGTACGCAGCGCAGGGATAGCCTGGACCAAGACAAACCAAGGAGTCACATGGATGTCAACACCGGCCTCAGTGAGACGGCTCGCAAAGAAATCGCGTCTGGCCTGTCGGAGCTCCTCGCCGACACCTACACCCTGTACCTGAAGACCCACGGGTATCACTGGAACGTGAGCGGACCAATGTTCCGATCGCTCCACCTGATGTTCGAGGAGCACTACATGGAGCTGCGAGATGCCGCCGATGTCATCGCCGAGCGGATCCTGGCGCTCGGCTACCCCGCTCCGGCGAGTTACGCCGAGTACGGGAAGCTCTCTTCGGTGGCCGACGAGAGCGGCACCCCCGACGCCATGGAGATGGTGCGCCGCCTCGTGGAGGGCCACGAAGCCGTTATTCAAACCGCCCGGCGGGTCGTGCAGTCGGCCGAAGCCGCCGCCGACGTCGCCACAGCCGATGTCGCCACGCAGCGGATCGATATCCACGAGAAAACTGCCTGGATGTTGCGAGCTACCGCTTCGTGACACGGGCCGGCGGCGTGTTGGCCCCGGCGGCGAGGCCGGTGTGAGCCTGCTCCGCCATCTTCCGAGGTTCCGGGCGCTCGAGCAGCGACTCGGAGACCTGGCGGACCGCGAGCAGTGGAGCCGCACACGGCTTGACGAGTTCCAGCTGGAGCGCCTCAACGCGCTGTGGGCGCACGCTCGTGAGCACGTTCCGCACTATCGGGATCTGGCCACGGACCGGTCGCTACCTGATCAGTTCGGAGACCTCGGAGAGTTCTCGTCGACGGTGCCGGTACTCGACAAGGCGTTGGTTCGCGATAAGCCTGAGCAGTTTTTCTCGGACGAGGCCGCCCCCGGCGGCTGGCACCGCACCGGAGGTTCGACCGGCATCCCGATGCGGGTGTACTGGGAGCACACCGCCCACCGGCAGAGCTTGCAGATCCGGTACCGCTCGGAGCAAGCCCGCGGAGTGGGCGTGTTCGACCGGCATGCGTTCCTGTGGGGCCACGGCGCTTCGCTGGCACCCGGCTGGCGAGGAGGTATGGCCCGGGTTCGGAGAGCGGTCGAGGACCGTCTGCGGCGGCGCATCCGGCTGAGCGCCTACCAGGTCGGCCCGGACGACCTCGCCAGCCATCTCCAGCGCATGGGACGGTTTCAGCCGGTTTGCCTGTACGGCTACAGCTCGGCCGTGAACCTGCTGGCCGAAGCGGCGGAGGCCGCCGGGACCTCCGTTCCGAGCCTGCGGCTGGTGACGCTCTCGGCCGAGCCGGCCCATCCGTGGATCGTCGAACAGGTCGGCCGGGGATTCGGCGCCCCCGTTCTGATCGAATACGGGTCCGTCGAGTGCGGCAACATGGCGATTTCGGACGAGTCCGGCAGGCTGCGGGTCCGGGAGGACCACGTGCTTCTGGAGACTGTCGAGCGTGAAGACGGGCGCTTCGACGTCATCGTGACGGTTCTCTACAACCCGTCGTTTCCGTTGATCCGCTATCGGATCGAGGATGTGACCGAACACGCCCTCAACCGACCGACCGCAGGGTTCGCCTGGCTGGATGCCATCGGCGGTCGCGACAACGACTTCCTGTGGACGGCGACCGGGGGCCGCGTACACCCCCAGGCCGTCAAGCATGTCGTCGAACATCTGCCGGTGCGGCGATTCACCGCACGCCAGAGCGGATCCGGGCTGCTGACCCTGATGGTCGAAGCCGATAGGGACCTACCACCATCCGACGTGGATCGGACGACCCACCTACTACAGGAAATGCTCGGGGGGTTGCCGATCCGGGTTGAGACACATGCCACCCTGCCGTCGAGCCCGGCAGGCAAACACCGATGGGTGATTGCCGATCCCCCCAGCGGCTCCCTCCCAACTGACTAAGCGGGCATGTCCTGCTTGTCGGTTTCAGGCGGCGGATCGGCGTCGGGGGCGTAGATGACCGAACGCCACGATTCGTGGGCCACGAGACGAGCGCCATAGTCGAGAGTGGAGCCGAGCGGGCGGGCGAAGGCTCCGGTCCAACCGGCCGTGAGGGCGAGGAGCACCTGGAGTGGCGTTGCCTTGAGCGTCACCATCGCCAGGCGGCGCTCCGACCGCGCTCCGAGCAACTCAGCCATATGCGGCAGCAAGGCGCTGCGCATGCCGCTGGCCAGGGCGGTCACGATCACGAGGCCGCCCACCTCGTAGGCGGCCGGCACCACGTAGGCAAACGGGTTTCCAATCCAGTCGAAGCCGCACCACAGCACGAAGATCCCCGTGAACCCGATCACTACCGGGTAGAAGACCCGCCGGTGCTGGCGGGCGGACACGCGGTCTTTCTCCGCTGCGGCCGTCATCGCATGGGGCCGCACCGCCGCCTCCAACCCCAGCCCCAGCACGTAGAGGGGCTGGGCGGCGATTCGAGCCGCTTCTGCGAAGCCAATCGCCTCAGGGCCCGCCAGCACCGTGATGATGAGTGAGGCCGCGAAAAACGAGAGCCGGGGCCCGAGCGCCATGAGCAGCAACCAACGGCCCGCCCGGGCCAGGCTGGCGAGGGCCAGCTCGATTCCCTCATCCGGGGATGGCCGTGCGCCCAGCAGCCCGAAGGCGACCGACCCAATGTTGGCGATGGCGAGTGCGCCGAGCGGGATCCAGACGGCCGGGACGTCGAATAGGTAGAGAACACCGAGGCTCACCAGCACGCCAACGAGCTGGGCGCCCGAGGTGGCGGCCGCCCGCCATGAGCGTCCGCCCAGGTGCAGCATGCGGCGTACATGATCCTGGATTGGCGAGACGACGGAGGCGACGCTGGCCGTGATCGTCAGCGCGACGATGTCGATCGCGTCCGCCCGGCCCAGTGTGGCAGCCAATGCAAGCGCGATCGGTATGAGCGCAGCCGGGCCGACCGCCAGCCCGATCCGCGACGAAGCCCACATTCCGTTGAGCCGTTCATCGGCAGGTCGCGCCACCGCTGCCGTCTCCGCTGGCAGCAAGGCCAGCTGGGTCGGGATCACGGTGCCGGCCAGGAACGCAGTGAAGAAGATCGCGTACACCCCGCGCGTGACATCGTCGAGCGCGTTGACACCGACCAGCCCGGTGAGGAACGTGGCCAGGGAGGCCATCGCGGCATCGGTCAATCCGGCCGGGATGCGTGCGACCAGCCCGCTGTTCTTTGCCATCTGGTCCCTTCGCAGAGTGGGTGGCCCGAGAGATCACGATAGGCACGATCACTACCCGGCAGCGGCCACCTGCGAACCCGGCAGCGTCCCCTACACTCTCTCGTGCAAGGGGAGTCCTCCCGGTCCGGCGACGCGCTGACGCCGAACGGGCCATTGAGCGCTTCTCAACGCCTCCGGGAAGGGCCGGTCAGGGAGGAGCTGTGTGCGGGTACTACTGATCCACAATCGCTACGCGCTGCGTGGCGGAGAAGACGAGAGCACGGACGCCGAGCGGGCACTCCTCGAATCCAACGGGCATGCCGTGGAGATGCTCGAGGTGTCAAACGAGGGCTTGTCCGACACCCTCGAGGTGCGCCGGGCCACGGCTGCTCTCGGAATGGGCGTTCGCTCGATCTGGTCCCGCCAGGCGGGACGCGCCGTGGATGACCACATCGCCCGGTTCCAGCCGGACATCGTGCACGTGCAAAACACGTTCCCGAAATTGTCGCCGGCCGTCCACTACGCCGCGCAGCGCAACGGGGTTCCCGTCGTTCAGACGTTGCGCAATTACCGGCTGATCTGCCCCAAAGCATCGTTCTTCCGGGATGGCGCCCCGTGTGAGGACTGTCTCGGGAAGGTTGTTCCAACGCCAAGTGTCCGCCACGGCTGCTACCGAGACAGCCGCGCCACAACCGTGTGGGTGGCGGCCGGGCAGGCTATCCACACCGCGCTCGGGACATGGCGATCCGAGGTGGATCTGTTCATCTCGCCGAGTGAGTTCACCCGGCACAAGTACATCGAGTCGGGTTTGATCCCGGCCGACCGCATCGTGGTCAAGCCAAACTTTCTGGCCGACGATCCGGGTCCCGGAACCGGCGAGGGGGACTACTTCTTGTTCGTCGGGCGGCTGTCCGAGGAGAAGGGCATCGCCACCCTCCTGGCAGCCTGGTCTCAAGTGCCCCACACCGAACGGCTCGAAATCATTGGGAACGGTCCGCTCAACAGCGAGGTCGAGGCCTTTGCCGCCCGCCATCCGGGCGTGACCTGGCAAGGACGGGTGAGCAACGACGAGGCCGTGCGGGCCATGGGACGGGCCAAGGCGCTCATCTTCCCGTCCGTGTGGTACGAAACCTTTGGTCGGGTGGCCATGGAGGCATTCGCCACCGGTACTCCCGTTATCGGGTCCGACCTCGGAGCCGTCGCTGAGGTTGTCGCAGGCAGTGACGCCGGGATGCTCTTCGAACCGGGGAACGCCTCAGAGCTGGCCAAGGCCATCAACTGGGCGGTTGGAGAGCGTGGCGCCATGCGCGACATGCGGCGTGCGGCCCGGGCTACCTACGAGGACAAATACACGGCCGCCGGCAACTACGACCAGCTGCTGGCCGCCTACGAGCTGGCCCGGGAGCGACACGCAGCCGGGTAGTCAGCGGAATGCCCGTATCACTTCGCCGAATCGTTCGACGGCGCCCGGGTCGGGGGCACCCGTCAGGTTGACGATGGCGGTGTGCACGCCCGCTTCGGCGTATTCCCGAAACCTCCCGATGTGGTCCTCCGCCAATCCGGCGTTGGTCACGGCGGCGTATTCATCGGCCGACATCGAGCGGGGCCGCAGCCGGTTGATCTCAGATCGCAAGGCCGCCCGGTCTTCGGCGATCACCAGCCTCGACAGGGTGGTGATTTCGACCTCCGCGGGATCCCGCCCGAGATCGAGGCAGTGGGCTTCGAGCACGGCCACCTTGTGGGTGATGGTTGCGGGATCCCCGAACAGGTTGCAGGCATCGGCGTACTGGGCGACCAGGCGGAGCGTGCGCTTCTCTCCCGACCCGCCCACCATGATCGGGATCGGATCCTGAATGGGGCGGGGATAGCACATAGCCTCCGCGACCTTGATCGCGCGGCCCTCGAAGGATGGCGATCCGGGGCCCCATAGAACCGGCAGGAGCTGCAGGGTGTCCTCCAGCAGGTCATAGCGGTCGGGTACCGGTGGGAACTCCCAGCCGTAGGCATCGTGCTCGGCTCTGAACCACCCGAGACCGAGCCCACAGACGGCACGGCCGTTTGAGAGGACATCGAGGGTGGCCAGGATCTTGCCGAGGTGGGCGGGGTTGCGGTAGGTGACACCGGTCACCAACACGCCGAGACGAATGCGGGTGGTCATGCCGGCCAGGTAGGCGAGGGTGGTGTAGCTCTCCAGCATGTCGTGCCACTCCGGCCCCACCTGCGGGATCTGGCGGAAGTGGTCCATCACCCACAGGCTGGTGAACCCGGCCGACTCGGCGGCTGCCGCAACCTCGGTGAGGCGAGCGGCAATGTCGGCTGTGTCTCCGTCCCACGAGAAGCTGGAGATCTGCAATCCGAAGGCGAGCGAGCGGGGGTCGCTTTGTTGCCTGGCGGCCAGGCCGGCGGCATCGAGCTGGCTCGCCGGCACCAGATCGACCTCATCGGGCTCGAAGACCCCGGCGAATCCCTCATCGGGCAGCTCGGCCTTGACGGCCTCCCACCGTTTGATCTGGCCGGTCAGCACCCGGGCCGGGATCGGGCGGGTTCGGGCCTTGTTGCGCTCCCGGCACACTTTGCCGGGTGTGTCGAACCCGATGGCGTAACAGGGGATGTCATGGTCGGCGGCCAGTTGCCGGTGGCCGGCGCGCTGCTCTGGGTTGAGCCCGAGGGTGTCGACCACCGTGACCAGGCCGCGGGCCAGACGCTTGCCGACGATCGTGTCGAGTAGCTCGAAGGCATCCTCGGAGGCGGCCTGGTCGTCCTCATCGATGCCGACCCGGCCTCGCAGCTCATCGGAGCTGACCACCTGGCCCGGTTCAAACTGCTCCAGCGCCCACGTGGACTTGCCGGCTCCTGACGGACCGACGAGCAACACCAGACACGGCGCCGGAAGGCGGATTGGCATGGGCGCAAGCTAGTCGGCGCAGTACCGTGCAGACCGGGAATGCCATGCAACCAGGCCTGACAGCCGAGATCGCCCTCGTCGTCGGCGACGCCGATACTGCCATCGCGTTCGGGTCGGGCGATGTTCCGGTGCTGGCGACGCCGCGACTCATCGCGCTGTGCGAAGAAGCGACCGTGGCGGCGATCGCCGGTCAACTCCCGGACGGCACCACCACGGTCGGCACACGGGTCGAGGCAGATCACACCCGGGCGAGCTTCGCGGGGGACTCGGTGACGGCCCGCGCCACGCTGGTCGATGCCGACGGCCGGCGGCTGCAGTTCACCGTGACGGTGGGCGACCGCGAGGGCACTCCCGTCGCGGTGGCCCGGATCTGGCGGGTGGTCGTCGAGCGAGATCGGTTCCTTAGCCGGTAGGTTGACAGATATGGCGGGAATACACGGCGGCCAGATCGTCGCCCGGGCGCTCAAGGCGGAGGGTGTCGCGGCGATCTTCACTCTGACGGGCGGACACATCATCCCGCTGCTCGATGGCTGCGTGCAGGAGGGCATTCGGGTGGTCGACGTCCGCCATGAGCAAACCGCCGCCCACGCCGCCGAGGCCTACACCCGCCTGACCGGCCGACTCGGAGTGGCAGCGGTGACGGCCGGCCCGGGCGTCACCGATGCCATCACCGGCCTGGCGGCGGCCCAGTTCTCGGGCACCCCGATGCTGCTGCTGGGCGGGCGCCACTTCGTCCGTCAGGAACAAAAGGGCGGTCTCCAGGAGATGAACCACCCAGAATTGGTCGGGCCGGTCACGCGCTGGGCCGCCACGGCCTGGGAGACGGCCCGGCTCGCCGAGTATGTCGCCATTGCCGCCCGCCACGCCTTCGCCGGTCGGGGCGGGCCGGTCTTTCTCGACATCCCGCTCGAAGTGCAAGCCGACATGGTCCCCGAAGACGCCATCGACTGGCCGGTGGACTACCGCGCCGCCGAGGGACCCGGCGTTGATGGCGCGGTAGCTGAGCGGGTGGCCGAGTTGCTGCTGCGGGCCGAACGCCCGGTGCTGTTCGTCGGCGGCGGCCTCAAACCCGAACGAGCCGGTGCTCTAATTCCGGTCGCAGAGGCACTCGGAACCATGGTTTACCTCAACGGCGCCGCTCGCGGAGGGCTGCCGTTCGGGCACGAGCTGCTCGGCAACCGCACCCGGGGCGAGGCATTCCGGGAGGCCGATGTCGTGCTGGCACTGGGCGTCGATTGGGATTTCCGCACCGGATATGGCAGCAAAATCAACCCGGAGGCGACGGTCATCCAGGTCGACGCCGAGCCCACCAGGATCGGGTGGAACCGGCCCGCCCATCTCGGCGTGATCGCCGACCCGGGCCGGTTCCTCGACATCCTCGGCCTCCACAAGGCGACATTCGGCAGGAGCAACGTCGCCGCCTGGGTGGCGCAGCTCGCCGCATCGGAGGCGGCCAAGCTGCAGTCCGCCACCGAGCTGGCGGACTCGGCCGACGCTCCCGTCCATCCGGAGTTATTCGGCCGGGAAGTGGGGGCCTTCTTCGGGCCCGACGCCATCGTCGCCGTCGACGGCGGCGACATCGTCTCAACCACCGCCCGCTGGCTGCAGGTATCCCATCCGGGCCATGTGCTCGACCCCGGGCCGTTCGGAACGCTCGGAACCGGGCCCGGCTACGCCCTGGCCGCCAAAGTGGTTCATCCCGACCGCACGGTCGGCATTGTGTTTGGCGACGGCGGCTTCGGCTTCAACGGGATGGAGTACGACACCTTTCTCCGCCACGACCTGCCGATCATCGGCGTGGTCGGCAACGACGGCGTGTGGAACAACATCAAATCGTTCCACACGGCGTTCTATCCCGACCGCGTGGTCGCAGCCGACCTGGGTGTTCGTCCCTATCACGCCATGGTCACGGGCCTTGGCGGGCACGGCAGCTTTGTGCGCAAGGCCGGACAGCTCCGGCCCGCTCTGGACGAGGCGGCCGCATCCCAGACCGCCGCTCTCGTCAACGTGCACCTGCTGGAGACCTTCCGCGGTAGCTCCAACTACTCGCAATGAGGCCGCGCCTATCGCGGCGGGCTACCGGCGCCGCGTAAACAACCGTTTGATCCAGCTGCCGCCGATTGCCATGACGTCGTCTTTGTAGTCGCCGTCTTTGTCCCGGTCGAGCATGCCCAATACACCGCCGAGGTCGAAGCCGGATGCCTCCACTTCTTTCTTCTCCACTTGCAGCGCGTTGGAGAGACCACCGGCGTCCAGGTTGTTCTGGCGGGTCATCTTGCCAAGAAAGCTCATGACGATCGGTGCCAGCACCGGAAGCAGCTTGGCAACCGACGAGAGGTCGAGACCGCTCTTCTCGGCGATGTTCTGCTCGACCTGAGGTCGGTTAGTGCCCAGGACGTGACCCAGGATCCCATTGCCGTCTGCGATGTCGGGGTTGCCCAGGAACCCTCCCAGGTTGTCGAGGACCGATCCATCGTGGTCCTTCTGCAGGGCCCCGTAGAGCGAGTCGGCGCCGTCCTTGCGGCTGGCGTTGTTGGCGAGGGCCCCGAGGATGGCGGGGAGGGCTGTTCCGACCGCCTCCTTGGTCGTGTCGGTGTCGGCGCCCCCCAGCAGACCCCCCAGCGCATTCAGCCCATCGCCCCCGAGTGTGCCGAGCAGGTCGTCCATCAGTGCCACCGTTGTCTCCGTTCGTTTGAGATTGGTAACCCTAGTGACCGCCTGTGAGCCCTATCCGGCCCACACCACGATGTCATCGGGCCAGTCGACCCGTCGCCCGCCGACGTAGGTCGCCAGCACGCGCGCCTCCCTCAGCTCGTCCGGCGTGCTCGTCACGGGGTCCCGATCGAGGATGATGAAGTCGGCCGGGCTGCCGGGCTCGAGCGGTGGCGGCTCGAGCATGGATCGGGCAGCTCCCCCCGTGAAAAGGTCAAGCGCCTCGTCGGGCGTGAGCGCCTCCTCGGGCACGATCCCACACCGATCCCGGGCGGCTGCCATGCCCCAGAGCGGATGAGGTGGCTCCACCGGACAGTCCGAACCGCCGGCCAACGGAACACCCCGGTCCGACAGCGTACGCAGGGGATAGGCCGACGGCATCCGGTGCGGCCCGATCCGCTTGACGAGCCATTCGGTCTCGGAAGCCATGAAGGCGGGCTGCACCGAGGCAACCACGCCGAGCTCCTCGAAGAGATCCAGCTCGCGCGGGCCGAGCAGGGAGGCATGCTCGATGCGCAGACGGCCGGGATCGGCGCCCTTGGCGATCAGCTCGGCGAAGAACTCGAGCACTGCACGGTTGGCCCGGTCGCCGATGGCGTGAATGGCTACCACGCCGCCGAGGGCAAGCGCCTCCTCGGCGAGCGGCCGCGCCGCGACCGCGTCAAAGCGAAGCTGGCCTGTGGTCGGTGCGTCGGCGAAGGGCTCGTGCATAGCGGCGGTGTGGCCGCCCAGGCTGCCATCGCCAAATATTTTCACACCGAGAAAACTGAGCCGGGGGGATCCTGCCTCCGCAACCTGCCGGGCGGCATCACGCAACTGCTCGGGGCTCGTTCCGATAACCAGCAACCGCACGGTGATCGGGAGCCGGTCGGCGATGCGCAGCATTTGGGCAAACTGGTCGCCCAGGTCCGCCCACGGTCCGTCGCCGCATCCAACGATCCCTCCGATCGACGTCAGTCCGACCGACGCGAGCGCATGCATGGCGGCCACAACCTGGTCATCTTCGACTCCGGGGCGCGACTGGTCGACGAGCGGCAGCGAGACGAGTTCGATTCCCATCTCTCGCAGCACGCCGGTTGGCCGGCCCCGATCGTCCCGATCGAGCGAGCCACCGGGAGGATCCGGCGTCTGCTCGTCGACGCCGGCCTCCTCGAGCGCGCGAGTGTTGGCGATGGCGATGTGGCCGCAGTACCGGTGGACGATCACAGGGTGATCCGCCACCATCGTGTCGAGATCCATCCTGGTGGGAAGGCGTCTCTCGGCGAGCCCTTCGTCGTCGAGACGGATGGCACTGACCAGGTGGCCCGGTGCCAGCCCGGCCGTCGCCGCCCGCAGCTGCTCCGCAACCTCGGCCAGACTGGAGGCGGTCTTCAGGGACGGAACAACCCTCGAGGCTGCGTAGGTCACCGGGTGAAAGTGTGCATCGCGCAAGCCGGGGACGAGGAATCCGCTCTCGTAGCGGTCCACCACCGTCTCGCGGCCGGTGGGAGCCACCACGCTGGCGTCGCCGTCGAACACGATGCGGCGGTTCCCTGCGACGACGGTGCTGGCCATCGGCGCATTATGGCCGGTCTGCACTCAACCCGGACCCAGACCAGGGGTCCTCGGTTCTGCCCGGCTGGACTCCTAAAGTCCGCGTGCAACGGTGACGAAGCACCTCGTGAATCCATTCACCCAACTGAGGACTCCTCTTGGCACGTTCCACGCCCACATCTGATCTTCCGTCGCGCCGCTATCTCCGGCTCGTGGCCGTCGTCGCCCTGGTCGGTGCCCAGCTGGCCGTCGGCGGGTTCGTGCCGGCCGCCCAGGCAGCTCCCGGCGAGAGCTGTTTCACCGTTTCAGATGGCAACGACACGCTGTATCGCTACAACTACGACGGGGGCCCCTTCTATGAAACGATCGGCTCCGTGGGGGTTCCGGCCGTTGAGGCCATCTCGTGGGACCCGACCAACTCGATTCTGTACGCCATGGATGCCGGCCAACTGGGCACGCTCAACCAATCAACAGGCGCCTTCTCGCCGATCGGGGCCGACTCGGGGCTCGATATGGATGGTCTCGGGCTCGATCCCTTCACCGGTGTCATGTACGGGGCAATTCGCCGAGCCGACGGACAGAGCGGCGGCAGTGGTGTGTACGACGACCTCGCCACCATCAATATCACGACCGGCGCGGTCACCGTTCTCGGGCCGATTGCCGGCGCCGTCGACGACACCGGCGACATCCTGTACGACGTCGACGATCTCGCCTTCGATCCCACCACGGGCTCATTGTGGGGCGTCGCCAACGCCGGTGGCAACGACACCCTGATCACCATCAACAAAGCGACTGGTGCCGTCATCAGTTCGGTCGGGGAGTTCGGTGTCAACGACATCGAAGGATTGTCCTGGAACGACAT
>JABDLU010000137.1 GCA_013002865.1 Acidimicrobiia bacterium | reverse complement strand
TGGGGTCATGGTTGAGCTGGAATATCTGGGCGGCCGCAAGCGGCTGGATGGGTATGAGCTCATCTCGCTCGTCCAATATGAGCATCCCTGAGACCACCGAAGCCACGACTGCCCGGGACGCATTCGGTCGGATCGTCGAGACCTTCCGAGAGCGGCATCCTGAAGGTGACGTTGAACTGCTGGAGCGGGCCTTCGAGCTAGCGGACGGGCTACACGAAGGCCAGACCCGCAAGACCGGCGAGCCCTTCATTTTCCACCCGCTGGCGGTCACCCAGATGCTCGCCGACTACGGCCTCGACGGTCCGACGCTGGCGGCCGCCATCCTCCACGACACCGTTGAGGACACCGCCGTAGACCTCGAGGAGCTGCGCCGGGACTTCGGTGGCGAGGTCGCCGACCTCATCGACGGCGTGACCAAGCTCGACCGCGTCGAGTTCGAAGACCGGGACGAGGCTCAGGCCGCCACCATCCGCAAGATGGTGATCGCTATGGCCGAGGACGTAAGGGTGCTCGTGATCAAGCTGGCCGATCGACTCCACAACGTGCGGACGCTCGGCCCGTTTGATGAGGAAAAGCAGCTCCGGATCGCCCAGGAGACCATCGACGTGTACGCCCCGCTGGCCCACCGGCTGGGGATGCAGGAGATCAAGCACGAGATGGAGGACCGCTGCTTCGCCATCCTCCACCCGCGCCGCAACTCTGAGATTCGGGAATTGCTCGCCAAGCGGGCACCCGCCCGCGAGGGTGTCATCGAAGCGGCCACCCGGGAGGTGGCCGGTGCGCTCGGCAAAGCGAACGTGAAAGCGGACGTGACTGGCCGGCCGAAGCACCCCTACTCGATCTACCGCAAGATGATCGAGACCAATCAGCCGTTCGAACAGATCCACGACCTGATCGGGATCCGGATCATCACCGAGGACATCACCGACTGCTACGCCGCGCTCGGTGTGGTCCACACGCTGTGGGCCCCCGTGCACGGCCGCTTCAAGGACTACATAGCCACACCCAAGTTCAACCTCTACCAGAGCCTGCACACCACCGTGCTCGGGCCGGGCGGCAAGCCACTCGAGGTGCAGATCCGAACCGCCGAGATGCACGCCCGGGCCGAGCAAGGCGTCGCCGCCCACTGGGGGTACAAAGAGGGGGCCGATCCCGGCGACCTGGCCTGGATGGCCGACATCCACTTCTTGCGGGATACGTTCACCGATCCGGAAGAGTTCCTCGCCGGCCTGAAGATCGACCTGTACCGCGACGAGGTCTTTGCGGTCACGCCGAAGGGAAAGGTCATCACCCTGCCGAAGGGAGCCACCCCGGTCGATTTCGCGTACGCCATCCACACCGAGGTGGGGCACCGGTGTGTGGGAGCCAAGGTCAACGGCCGGCTGGTTGCCCTCAACACCCAGCTCAAATCCGGCGACATCGTCGAGATCTCTACCTCCCGGTCGCAGTCGGCCCGGCCCAGCCGGGACTGGCTCGGTTTCGCCCAGACGTCACGGGCCGCCGCCAAGATTCGCCAATGGTTCAATCGAGAGCGTCGGCAAGAGGCGCTGGCCAGCGGCAAGGAGGCGATTCTCGGTGCGATCGCCCAGGAGGGGCTTGGGCTGACGGGAGCGCGCCGCGATCGTCTCCTCGAAGAGGTGGGCCATGCGCTGAGCTATCAGGATCTCGAGGCCCTGTACGTTGCGGTGGGCGAGGGGAACGTGTCACCCTCATCGGTGGCGACCCGGCTGGTGCGATTGGTCCGTCCCGAGGAGCCGGCTGAGGATGTTGCCGGTCTGCTACCGGTTCGCTCGCGGTTCACCCAGGCGCTCGCTCCTGACGTGGTCGTCGAAGGCCATGAGGACCTGGCGGTGCGGATCGCCCGTTGCTGTGCACCCGTCCCGGGCGACGACATCATCGGCTTTGTGACCGTCGGCGGCGGGGTCTCGGTGCATCAGGCAGACTGCACCAATCTGGCCGACCTCACCGACCGGGCCGAGCGCATGATCGACGTGTCGTGGTCGCAGACCCGGGCGCCCAACTTCGTGGTGTGGATCCAGGTCGAGGCCCTCGACCGTCCCGGCCTGCTCCGGGATGTCACCTCGGTGCTTTCGGACTTGGGTGCCAATATCTTGACCTCATCCTCGGTGGTCGACGCCGATCGGACCGCAACTCTCCGCTATGAAACCGAGTTCTCGGATCCCACCCAGATGGAGCGGGCGCTGTCGGATCTACGGGAGCTGGACGGAATCTTCGACGCCTCCCGGTTCGTTCCGGCTAACTAGTCATTCGGGCACTCCGCCGATTGACACCCGTATTTGCTTCACTTTCGGGGGTGTGACGCCGATGGATGGGGCATGCATTCCACGCCGACACGCCAGGATGATGGCTTCACCCTGATCGAAGCAGCGGTAGCCCTCCTGATCGCCTCCTTTATCTTCGTCGCCCTCGGTCAAACGATCGCCTGGGCGCTGCGGTCGGCGGAAGAACGGCGCCTCGAGCAGCAGGCGGCGGCGCTCACCGCTGAAGTTGTGGAAGCGGTGCGTGATCTCAGCTACGAAGAGGTCGCGTTGCTACCACCGGCCTCCGATCCGACCCGGTTGCCCGACTCGACCTACGATCCCGGGACGGGCGACGAGCCAATCGTCGAGGACTCTGTCGCCGGGATCCCCAGCCAGGTCTCGACCGAAACGTTGAACTCGGTGACGTTCACGTTGACCCGCTACGTGACCTGGGTCGACGACAACCCGCTCGATTCGGAAACGGAAGACTTCCGGCGGCTCAGTGTTGTTGCGGAGTGGGAAAGCCGCGGCGTGGCTCGGACAGAAGAGCTCCAGACCTTTATTGCCCGGCAATCCGCGGACGCAGGCGCGGCAAATCCCACGTACGGCGCGGCAATAGGCCCGCCTTCGTTGACGTCCTATGGCGCCGAGGGTACCGACATCGTGTTCGAGCAAACCGTCACCAACATCGGAAACCGCGAGGACACGTTCGACATCACGGTCACAAACGATGCCGGCTGGCCGGTGAGCGTCCTCGACGCGGCGAGTGGCTTTCCGCTCGTCGACACGTCGGGTAATGGAATCCCCGACACCGGCAACCTGCTCCCATCACCCGATCCCGGGTCGGCGTTGGGTATCCGGGTCGTCGTAACTGTCCCCGCCGGAACGGCCTTCGGAGAGTCTGCGATTTCGGTCATCGAAGCAACGTCGGTGACCGATCCCGGAAGTTCCTCGTCGGCATCCGACAAAGCCGTGTCGACGGGACCGTACACCGCCGTAAACGCCGATCTATTCCTCAAGGCCGGTATGGCGCTATCCCCGGCGCCGCCCTCGGGTTCGCCCAGTCTGCTCCCGGGCCCGAACGGTACGACATTCACGTGGTCGACGAGCGTCCCCGACAACTGGGAGGTCATCACCGACGGTACGCTCGACCTGTATGTCGGACGGCGGGGCACGTGCGCCCCGGCCGATGTTGCCTATACGGTCACGGTTCGCACCACGAGCGGGCCGTGGGCAGTCGGCGTCCCTTCAGGACCTCTTGCAGTCTCAGGCTGTGGAGTGAGGTTGTCGACGGTGACTTTGCCGATCGATGGAAACATCATCTCTGCTGGCGAGACCCTGTACCTCGACATCACCATCACTGACGTGTCCAGCGGCAACCCCGGGAAGCGGGGACTCACGGTCGGCTTCGACGGTGTCGGTGCTGAGTCGCTGCTGTCGTTCCGGGCGGTGACGTGGTGATGCGACTGCGCAGCCTCCAATCGGAGCAGGGGATCACCATTGTTGAGCTCTCGATCGCGTCGTTCATACTCCTGGTCATCTCTGCTCTCATGCTCACGGCCTTGATGATGGCGTCTCGTACGAATCGGATCGTGGCGGAGGACACCGAGTCACTCACAACCGCCCGAATTGCTCGCCAGCGGATAGAGCGGGAACTCCGCCAGGCCGATGAGATCCTGGCCGCATCGAGTGGAACGTCGCTCGGGCTGTGGCTCGACGCCAACAACGATGGGGTGAAGGATCCGGCGGAGCTGATCGTGTGGGCCTTCCAAGACCTCGACGGGTCTCCCGGCGGCAAGGCCGAGCTCGTGCGGGGTGTCGCAGACCCGACAGTCGACCCGCAACCCAATGGCGTCCACTACCGATCACCCGTTGGTACCGGGTACGTCCCGTTCACCTATGACATCGCCGCCCCGGCCACCCAGCAGGTCACACTCACCCTCATCGTCGAACCCGAAACCGACGGAGTGGGAGGCGAGCCGGTAACTCTCACGAGCACCGTTTCGCCACGCAACGTCACTTCATGACACAAGAAAGAGCACACGCAATGAAGACAGCACATTCCCCTTCTCGGACCCTTCTTTCCCGCCTGGGAGGACAGCTTCGGCGTGAGGACGGCGTCGCCGTCATCACCGTAACGCTGGTCGGGGTCGCCGTCGCCGGTGTCGTGGCCGTCCTGGCGCTGAACACGGTCCGCAACTTGCGAGAGAGCCGGCAAGAGCGTCAGATCGGCGAGGTACTCGTCCTGGCCGAGACTGGTCTCGATGAAGCGATCTTCGAGCTCAACGACAACAACACGTTCTCGACCGCCGCCGAGCCGCCGGCGTTCGCCGATGCCGACGCCGAGGAGGCATGGGTCCTCAGCGAGGCAGCGGCACTCCCGGTGATCGCAAGTGAGAACGGTGAATACGTCATCGTCAAGCCGGAAGACGCCGAGGTCGTCTATTCGGTGGCCTATGTCCCGTCCCGCGACGACGCCGGCGTCCAGATCCGTGTGCTCAAGGCCGACTTGTTCCTGGAGCCACCCACACCCGGCTCGCCATATCTCCCGAGTCGCGGTTTCGCGTCGGCCGGCAACCTGACCGTCGGTAACTCCAGCTCCGCGGGTATCCACGGTACGGTGGGCGGCGC
>JABDLU010000070.1 GCA_013002865.1 Acidimicrobiia bacterium | reverse complement strand
GCGGAGACGCACCGCATACGTGCCGGGGGCGGTGAACGTGTGGCCGACTGTCGCCCCGGTGGCATCGAAGATGAGGTCACCGTCGAAGTCCCACTGGTAGGTGAGCGGGTCTCCGTCGGGATCGGTGGAGCCGGTGGCGTCGAAGCTGACAATCAGCGGAACCGATCCCTGGATGACATCGGCCGACAGCACGGCGGCGGGGATGCCGTTCACACCCTGGAAGTCGAGCCGGGAGAGAGTACCGGCGAGGATGTCGAGGAGGTAGATGTCCCCGCCCGGTCCGGACTCGAGGTCGACCACCCGATGGCCCTGGAGTATCAGCTCCACCTGCTGGGGGTCGGGGTCTCCCCCGGCCCCCGCCTTGATCGCGAACAGGCACTGCCGGGAGTAGTCGCCGAAGAACAGGGCATCGTCGTAGGCGGCCGGGTAATTGGAATCGGACTCGAAGGCAAGCCCCGCGATCGACGCGCCGGCCGGGTTGCAGCCCGCCAGCGGCGCTTGATGCGAGTACTCGAACAAGGGAGCGGTTGGTGTCGTGTCAACTACCCACGTCGGGTCCGGCCCCTCGAAGGCATCGCACAGCGGCACCCCGTCGAAGCCATTGTTGTCGAGGGTTCCCTCCCAGCACGGCCAGCCGAAGTTCTCGACAACGGCGTCGTCGGGGTCGGCGACGACGTTGATCTCTTCCCGCGACGTGTTGCCGACATCACCCAAGAAGAGCACCCCGGACACCGGATGGAACGCCGTCCGGAACGGGTTGCGGAGTCCGTGGGCAATGATCCGATCGTCTCCGGCAATGGCGCCACCCGCCAGCGGGTTGCCCGGGGCAGCGTCTCCGGTGAGCGGGTCGACCCGGATGACCGAGCCATCCAAACCGACCGGATCGGCACCCTCACCTCCAACCGACGTGAGGACGTCCTGCACCCGCAGTGAGCCGCCCTCGTTGACCGGATCGGCGCACGCGTCCGGGCCCGAGTCCGAGTATGTGAAGGAGGCGCCATCGCCCGCCGTGGCGTAGAGATAGCCGTCGGGACCAAACTCGAGATCGCCGGCGCTGTGGCTCTCGAAGACCTGACACCAATCATGGATGAGCACCTGCTCGGAACCGACGAGGGAATTGGTGAGGTCGACCTCCCAGCGCGACAGCTTGTTGCTGACGGTGCCGGCGGTGCCGGGGAACGGCTCGACCGAGGTGTACAGACCGAAGACATAGGGAGTCCCCGGGAAATCGGGGTGGATGGCGAGGCCGAGCAACCCGCGATCGAGCTGATCGTTCACCTGGGCGGAGATATCGAACACGGTCACCGGATTCGCGTCGTCGAACCCATTGAAGGCTTTGAGAACGCCCGACTTCTCGGCTACGAAGATGCGGCCGTCGGGGGCGAACTCGACTGCCGTCGGAAAGGTGAGCCCGCCGATCTCGGGCACCACGGTGAAGGGCGTGTCGGTGGTCGTGAATGAGGTCGCCGGTCCCCCGCGGCCGAGGTTGAGGAATACCGAAACCGTGTCGTTGTGCCAGTTGGCGGCCACCAGGTCGTTGTGGCCGTCGCCGTTGAGGTCACCCACCGCTGCGTCAAACGGGGCTTCACCGGCAGTGAAGGTGGGACCAGCGATGAAGGTCCCGTCTCCGTTGCCGAGCCAGACACTGAGCGGATCGCCACCCGGATTGATGACGTTCGGGTAGTTGCCCCGGATGCTGGCGGCCACGATGTCGGTGGCGCCGTCACCGTTCAGGTCCCCGACCGCCACCCCCTTCGGCTGATCGCCCACCGGCAGTGGGACGGCACCGGCAAAGCCGACGCCGCCGGTGCCGAGGAGCACGCTGACGTTGTCACCGGACTCGTCGGCGGTGACGAGGTCCTCATCACCATCGTTGTTGAAGTCGGCCAGGGCAACATCGTGCGCCGAGCCGGTGACGGCGTGATTGGCGGGGGATCCGAACGTGCCCGCGCCGGTACCGGACAACACCCGCACCGCCGACAGGGAGTGGGAGGCGATGGCGAGGTCAATGCTGCCGCTGTCATCGAAGTCGGCGGCCACGACCGCATGGGGAGTCCCGCCGGCCTCGAAATCGGCGGGACTCGAGAAGACGCCTCCACCGTCGCCTTGCCAGGTGGCGATCATCGAGTCGCCCCAGCCGACGACGGCCACGTCCAGGTTGTCGTCGTTGTTGAAGTCGGCGGCCACGACGTCGTGGGCGCCCGCCCGAGTCGCAAAGGTCACAGCAGGCCCGAAGGTTCCATCGCCGGCACCGGGGAGGAAGCCGAACCGGTTCGTGTTCTGGTTGGCGGTCAACACGTCGAGGGTGCCGTTCTCGTCAACGTCGGCAATGTCGACGTTCTTTGGGAACTCGCCACCCGGACCGGCCGGGTACAGGGTGACCGGCGAGAAGCTACCGGTTCCGGTGCCGAGGAGCACGCCGGCGGCATCGCTGCCTGCAGCGGCGACCACGAGGTCGTTGGCACCATCGCCGTTGAGGTCGGCAATGTCCACAGAGTGGGGCCGATCGCCGGCGGGAAGGTCAATCCGGCTTCCCAGGGTGAGACCCGTGAGCGGCTGGGACTCGTTTCCGGTCGCGTCGTAGGCCTCCACTCTGACCGTGTAGCCGGTGTTGGGGCTGAGTCCGGACACCGTGGTGTTTGTGCCGGCGACGGTGTCGAGCAGCGTATCGCCGCCGTCGTAGAGCCGGTAGCCAACCACTGCTGAGTTGTCGACGGCCGCCGTCCATTCGAGCGAGACGCTGGTGAGCGTCAGATCGGTGATCGAGAGTGTGGCCCCGACCGGCCAGGTAGGCGGTACGAGGTCGGGATTGGCAGCGCCGCATGGGCTACCGACGGTCGACGTATCGATCAGGCCATCTCCCACACTGTGGAACGTGATGGTCAGACCGTCGGTGCAGGCATCGACGAGGACGGCGCCGTAGTCGGCGCTGTAGGCAAAGTCGCTCTCCGGCAAGGCAGGATCGGCGATGTCGTACAAGCTCCGACCACCCGCCCCGCTCACGATGTGGGGAATGCCGTCGACGGTCAAGCGCTCGAGGGAGTGATCGTGGCCGGCAAACACCATGTCGGCCCCCCAGGCCGCGTACGGCCACTGGAGCTCCGGCGTGGGTCCGTGATTGGAGCTGGAGGAGTACGGCGGATGATGGAGCACCACCGCCTGCCAGGGGGCGGTCGATGCCGCCAGGCCGTTCTGGAGCCATACGGCTTCGGCCGTCGTTTCAGCGCCTGAGGCGAGAATGGCCTGGGAATCGAGGATGA
>JABDLU010000065.1 GCA_013002865.1 Acidimicrobiia bacterium | reverse complement strand
TGGCGATCGGCACGCTCCGGCCGATGCGGATCAGTCAATGGCTGCTGCGCCCGCTCGTCACCGTCTTCAACGGATCCGCCTTTGCCATCATGCGGTGGCTCGGGCTCGACATCGACCATTCCCACTCGCACGTCCATTCGCCGCGAGAGCTGGCCGGCCTCTATCGGGAGAGCGCCGCCGGAGGGCTGATCGACTCCGATGAGCGCAAGATGCTCACCGGTGCCCTGGCGGTCGGCAACCGGGTGGTGCGGGAGATCATGACGCCCCGCCGCCGCCTGGTCACGATCGAAGCGTCCACGCCGATCGGCCAGGCGCTGGCTGAGTTCTCCGCCAGCCCCTACACGCGGTTCCCCGTCACCGAGGACGGCGAGGAGATCGTCGCGTTCGTCACACTGCGCGACCTGTTCCTCGCCAACGAGAACGGGACGGCGACGACCGTCGCCGAGATTGCCCAGGAGCCCATAGTGGTCAGCGAGGTATTCGAGGTCCCGCCGTTGATGAATCTCTTCTCCCAACGGGGCATCCACGCCGCCATGGTGGTGAATGAGTTCGGATCGATTTCCGGCCTGGTCACCCGGGAGGATGCCATCGAAGAGGTTTTCGGCGAGTTCTACGACGAGTTCGACGACGAGCCCGCCCCGATCAGTGTGGAAGGGTCGGCGGTATCGGTCCGCGGGGACGTGCTCCTGACGGTCCTCAACGAGCGCTTCGAGCTGGCCCTCCCGGTCGACCAGGCCGACACCGTCAGCGGGTACGTCTGGCAACACCTCGGGCGTCTGCCTGCTGAGGGCGACACGGTGCCGCTCATCACCCGGTCGAACCTCGCTACCGCCGAGGAAGCAGGTGGGCCCCATTCGCCGCTCCGGGTCGATGCCGTCGATGGCACCCTGGTCGAACGGGTGAGCTTCACACTCCCCGGTGCCGAACCGGATGAGGACCCCGCATGATCGTTCCGTTGCTCGCCAGCAACCTCGTGACCGATGTCGTCGTGCCCATTGTGGTCGTTCTTGCCCTGGTGGCGATCAATGGTGTTTTCGTGGCGGCCGAGTTCTCCCTGGTCGGCAGTCGACGGTCGCGCATCAACGCACTGGCCAACGACGGCAATCGCGGGGCCCGCTGGCTCCTCGGCATCTTCGATCATCCAACCGGCAAGGACAGCTACATCGCGGTGGCCCAGCTCGGTATCACGCTCGCCTCGATCGGGCTCGGCATGTACGGGGAGCCCGCCATCGCCCACTGGCTGTACGACCCCTTCGAGTCGCTGGGATTGTCCGAGACCGCCTCGCATACGGTCGGATTCATCGTCGCGCTCAGCCTTATCACCTACCTGCACGTTGTGTTGGGCGAGATGATCCCGAAGGCCCTGGCCCTGTCTCAGCCCGAGGGCACCAGCCTGCGCGTCAATCGGGTGATGCGAACCTTCAGCCTCGTCTTCAAGCCGGCCGTTGCGCTTCTCAACTGGATAGCGCTGTCGCTTATGCGACTGCTCCGCATCCCCGAACCCGACGAGACGCTGTCGCTGTACAGCTCCCAGGAGCTGGCCATAGTCACCGACGAAGCCGCCGAGGGGGGCACGCTGCCCGAGCTGCAACGCGAGATCATCCACAACATATTCGAGCTCGAGGACCTCACCGCCGACGAGCTGATGACATCGCGCAGCCACATCCACGCCATCGAACACGATGCCGATCGGGCCGCCATCGCCGAGCTGATCGCGGCGTCCCCGACCTCGCGATACCCGGTCTTCGTCGACGATCTCGATCACGTCATCGGCATCCTCCACGTCAAGGACTTCGTGCGGGTCAGCCAGTCCGACGATCCCGTCGAGCTCACCACCCTGGTCCGGCGGCTCCCGACCGTGGGAGGCAAGACGAGTGCCGACGTGCTCCTGGGGCGGTTCCGCAATGAGCGCATCCACGCTGCGTTGGTGGTCGATGAGCTTGGTGGCACCATCGGGCTGGTGACCCTGGACGACATCATCTCCGAGGTGATCGACGATCCGGCCGGCGACCACGATTTGCCGGCGGTCGTGCACGACGATGGATCCGTCACGCTCGACGGTGAAACCACCCTCACCGAACTGCTCGAAGACTACGGGTTCAGCTTTCAGCACGACGGCGTGACAACGCTCGCCGGCCTCGTCCTGGCCGAAACCGGGACCCTGCCGCAGGTGGGCGATCGAGTCTCGCTTCAGGGTCATGAGCTCATCATCGAAGGCATCGAGGCCTACAAGCTGACCCAGATCCGGGTCAGTCGGCTCGACGCTGCGGCCGGGCAACCGGACGTGGGCGACCCAGCTCCCAGCCACTAGCCGTCGCCGTGCCGCGCGGGCCGTTGCTTCGGCGGGCGGGTAGTTTCGAAGGCACCCGGGAACCAAATCGGTGATCGAACGGTTATTCCCTCAATGACCCAAACAACCACTTCTCCCACCGCAGGCCCAGACGGCGGCCCAGCGCCCGCCGTCTCCCTGGTTCGGGAGCTCGTCGGGCGTATCTCTCGGGTCGAACTCATCGTCGGCGGAGGTATCGCCGCGATCATGGGACTCCTCGTCCTCATCGAGCCGGACATTCTCGAAGCCCCGTTCGAGAACGGTCAAACCCTGCTGTTTACGTTCGGCGGAACTGCGCTGGCGGGCGCCGCCCTCGTGACCATGCTGTGGCTGCGGGTGCCACCTGTGGTGAGGCTGATCGTGCTGGTAGTGCCGTTTGCGATCGTCAACTGGTGGCTGATCTCCCCGTACTTCATCGACGATACGGTCGACGAAGGATTTTCGACCTCGATCTCTCAGCAGTTGGGAGCCGGCGACGAGCAGCCCGGCTCCGGAGCGACGGACGATCAAACCACCACCAACGCCGACTCACCGACGACAACAGCTCCACCGACCGACTCGGAGCCGGCGACCCCGGACCCGGCCGACGACGAGGAGCCCCCGGCCGAGCCGAGCGGTCCTGTGTTGCTGGGGGCCGGTGAGTTCGTCGGCCTGGCCGGCCACGACGGCACCGGCGATGCCGGCCTCTTTCAGAACCCGGATGGCTCGCTGCTGCTTCGTTTCGAGAACTTCGACATCCAAAACGGGCCCGATCTCGAGGTGTACCTCGTGCCGGGGCCCGACCAGACATCTCTGGCGGATGGCTCGATCCACCTTGGCCCACTCAAGG
>JABDLU010000050.1 GCA_013002865.1 Acidimicrobiia bacterium | reverse complement strand
CCACCGTGATTCTGGTGCTGGTCATCCAGCCGGTGCGCGACCGGCTCCAGTCCGTGGCCAATCGTCTGGTGTATGGGCGGCGGGCCACGCCGTACGAATCGCTCAGCGACTTCTCGGCACGGGTGGCCTCGGCGGTGGCCGATGAGGAGCTGCTCGTCAGCATGGCCGAGATTCTGGCCGGCGGCACCGGAGCATCCCGGGCGGCGATCTGGCTGGTACTCGACGATGAACTCCATGCGGCCGCCGAGTACCCGGAGACGGGCAGCAGCGCTGTCCTGCCCCTGACAGACGGCCGGCTTCCTGTCATTCCGGACGCCACCGCCGTGGCGCCGGTCACCCACACCGGTCAGCTGCTCGGGGCGCTCTCGGTGACGAAGAGCCCGGGTGATCCGATGCGGCCGATCGAACAGCGGCTGCTGGAGGATCTCGCCGCCCAGGCCGGAGTCGTGCTTCGCAACTTCCGGCTCAACGACGAGTTGCGGCGTCGCCTTGTCGACCTGCAGGCGTCGCGCCAGCGGCTGGTGGCCGCCCAGGATGAAGAGCGCCGCAAGCTGGAGCGAAACCTGCACGACGGCGCCCAGCAGCAGCTGGTGGCCCTCAAGATCAAGCTGGGCTTGCTCGGCCGGGTGGCCGACGATGCCTCGCGCACCGAGATGGTGCGCGATCTCGTCGACGAGACCGATGCGGCCATCGACAGCCTGCGCGATCTGGCCCGTGGCATCTACCCGCCGATTCTGGACCAGGAAGGGCTCGCCACCGCCCTGACCAGCCGGGCCGCCAAGGTCCCGGTGCCGACCGAGGTGCGGGCCGACGAGATCGGGCGCTACGTCCCCGAGGTCGAGGCGGCGGTGTTCTTTTGTGTGCTGGAAGCGATGCAGAACGTGGCCAAGTACGCCGGGGCGGCCCGGATCGTGGTTCGCCTGACCAGCGACCCCAAAGAGCTGCGGTTCGAGGTGGCCGACGATGGAGGCGGCTTCGCACCAGATTCCACCCGGCGCGGGGCGGGTCTGCAGAACATGGAGGACCGGCTGGAGGCGCTCGGCGGCTCGCTGTCGATCTCGTCCGAGCCGGGCCGCGGCACCACGGTGATTGGAACGGTTCCGGCGGTGCCACTTCGGGAAACCGCTCGCGTGTGAGATAGGGCGAGAGGACTTCGGAGGAGGCGGTGCCCCCGGCTCTGCCAATCAGTACGACGAGATCGAGAACTGACCACAGCGTTACCTATCACGATGTCGTTAGCCGGGCTCAGCCGTCGGTGCCGCCGGTGAAGTTCCAGGAGCCCAGATGGAGGCTGGGGGCGTGGACGAACCCGGGCCCGAACTCGGAGTCGGCAAAGCGGCCGTCGTTGCCGACCGCGACGACGTTGCCGCCGCTGAGACCCTCGACGAAGGACTGGGTGAAGCGCAGGTTGGTGACCGCGCCGGTGATGGCTCCGTTCTCGATCATGAACGTGCCGTTGCGGGTCAGCCCGGTCACCACCTGGGTTTTGGGGTCGAGGATGCGGCAGTAGTTGAACGTGGTGACGAACAGGCCGCGGTCGATAGACCGCACCATGCCGTCGACGGAGGTCGTGCCCTCACCGACGAACACGTTGGTGGGGAACGGGCCCCAGGTGTCGCCGCCGGGCACGGCATGACCGGTGGAGTCGGTGTCCATCTTGGCGGCGGTGCGGCGGTCATGGGCCAGCGCGGTCGATGTCCCGGCAGTGACGAGGTCGAGGCGGTGTTTGGGTACGCCGTCGGCGTCGAAGGGAACGCCCAGGGCGCGGGGGTCGGTCACGTCATCCCACAGATCGATCACGGGGTCGAATTGCGGCTCGCCGAGGACGACGAACGACTGGTCCTCGATGGCGGCCTTGGCGTTGAAGCCGTAGGCGGAGATGAAGGCGGCGATGGTGGCCGTGCACTCCGGAGCGAGCACCACCTCGTAGTCACCGGGCTTTATGTCATAGGCAGAGGCCGATTCCCGGGCCCGGCGGGCGGCCTGCGCTCCCGCTTCCGAGCCGTCGATCGGCCCAAGGGCCACACCGGCCTGATGAGCCGCGCCCGCCGAACTGTCGGTCTGATGAATGCCGTCGATGATGGCCCTGGTCTCCCGTCCGGTGACGCGCTGGCCGGCTGTGTTGGCGAACGCGGCGGTGAGGCCGGTGGTCTCGCAGTACCCGGCGGCCCGCATGCCCGTGCCCTCGGCCACGAAGTCGGCAACCCGCCGGGCTCGCTCGGCGGGATCAGCCGATGCGGTGGCGTCGTCCCAGTGCTCGACGGCGGGCGGGTCGGCCGCACTCGCCAGGCCGGGCCAGTCGCGGTCGACCGGCTGATGCCGGGCGCTGTCGAGGGCCCGTTCCACCAGGCGGCGAAGCGCATCGTCGTCCACCCGCGTCCCGGCCGCCGACGACACCCGGCCGTCGTCGATGACTTTGAGGACGATGTGGGGGGAGTCCTCGCCGACGTTCTGGTGAATATACGAGTTGGCAAAGCGGGTCAGCGAACGGTTGCCGGACTCCACCAGCACCTGCGCCTCGGCGCGGTCGCCTACCAGCTCGATGATCCGCTCGGCCAGGGGCTGGGGGTCGATCATCCGTGCACCCCGATCCGGACGTTGCGAAATCTGGCCGGGCTGGCTGAATGGCCGGTATGGCCGATCTGGATCGGCTGGCCCTTGCCACAGTTGGGGGTGCCCCAGTGCACCCACTCGTCCGACCCGGCGATCATGTCGAGGCTTCCCCAGAAGTGCGGGCCGATGCCGGTGTACGTGGGGTTCTTCAGCATGCGGCCCAGCTTGCCGTCCTTGACCTCCCAGGCGATTTCGGTACCGAACTGAAAGTTGAGCCGCTTGTCGTCGATCGACCATGAGCGGTTGGTGGCGGCGTAGATGCCGTCCCGGGTCTCGGAGATGATCTCCTCCAGCGAGGAGTCGCCGGGGAGCAGCCCGACATTGGTCATGCGCACCATCGGGAGGCGATTGAAGCCGTCGCCCCGCACCATGCCGCCGGGGGGCACGCCGGCAATGGCGGCCGAGTCCCGTCCCGTCAGGGCACCCACCCAGGTGCCGTTGCGCACGATGTCCACCGGTTGGGCGGCGGTGCCTTCGTCGTCGTACCCGAACGTCCCGAGCGCCCCCGGCAGGGTGGCGTCGGCGGTGACGTTCATCACCTCCGAGCCGTATTTGAGTGATCCGATCTTGTCGATCTCGAGCCAC
>JABDLU010000042.1 GCA_013002865.1 Acidimicrobiia bacterium | reverse complement strand
CGCTCACGCGCCCCGAAACGACTCCACCGTCTTGGCGATACCGCGTTCGAGGGGGGTCCAGGGCTCCCAGCCGAGGTGGGATTTGGCTGCGGTGGCGTCGATGACCGAGCGGGCCAGATCGCCGGCCTTGGCGGGGCCATGCTCGGGTGAGCCGTCGTAGCCCGCCGCGCCGGCGATGAGGGCGAACAGCTCGTTGACCGTCGTGGCGGTGCCGGTGCCGATGTTGAGCCGCACGCCTCCCCCGATTTCGCCTGCCCGGGCGAAGGCGTCGACAATGTCGTCGATGAAGACATAGTCCCTGGCCTGTTCGCCGTCACCGTTGATGACGGGACGCTTCCCGTCCAGCATGAGCCGGGAGAAGATGGCGACCACGCCGGCTTCCCCGAAGGGATCCTGCCGGGGGCCGTAGACATTCCCAAGCGCCAAAATCACGTAGTCGACGCCAGATTCATCGCGAAAGTATCGGAAGTAGTCCTCAACGATCTTCTTGGAAATGCCGTACGGCGAGTCGGGCAGGGCCGGAAAGTCTTCGGTGGCGGGTTTACCGGGAACCTCGCCGAACATGGCTCCGCCCGAGGACGCGAACGCCACCCGCTGGACACCGGCTTCGGTTGCTGCAGCCAGCACATTGACCGTGCCGAGCACGTTGACCCGGGCGTCGAAGAGCGGATCCTCGACCGACGGCCGTACGCCCGACTGGGCAGCGAGGTGATGGATGACGTCTGGCTGGAAGCGCCGCACGGCAGCCCGGAACTCATCGCTGCAGATGTCGAGCTGATGAAAGTGGACGTTGCCCATGCGCCGGGCGTCGGCGAGCGAGTCGAGATGCCCTTTGGACAGATCGTCCACGGCGAGGACTTCCCAGTCGTCGTCGATGAGCCGTTCCACCAGATGCGAACCGATGAAACCGGCCCCGCCGGTCACGAGTGCTTTCCCGCTCAATGAGTCCTCTTTCCGTGGGGGCGAGAGCCTACCGGGGAGGTGAGAACGTAATCGACCCGGGGCCCAGCTTGGCATCCGGCGCGATCCGGGCGCCGCGGTCGATCTCGCAGTCCTGACCGACCGTGGCATTCTCACCGACGATGGATTCCCCCGTGACGGTGGCGCCCGCTTCGACGGTGGCACCTCGTCCGATCACAGCCCGATGCACGCTCGCCCCGGCCCGGATCGTGGCCCCTTCCATGATCAGCGCTTCCGACACGCTCGCACCCTGCTCGACCACCGCTCCGGGTTCGACGTGTACCCACGGACGGGCGGAGTCGTCCGGAAAGTGAACGAGGCGGGACCGGCCGGCCGCCACGGCATCGTGTGTGGCCAGCAGCAGCCCGGGCGTGCCGATGTCGAGCCACTCTCCTTCGATGGTGACGGCGCCCAGCTCGTGCGACTCAACCAGGTTCGGAAAGACGACCCGTTCGAAGGACAGCCGGCCGGCCGGGTAGCGCTCGATGACATCGCGCCGCATCAGGTACATGCCGGCGTTGACCGTGTCGGTGGGGGCCGTTCCGGGCGGCGGCTTCTCGACGAAGCGGTCGACGATGCCGTCCTGGCCCGTCACCACCACCCCGTAGGCACTGGTGTCTTCTACCCGCACCAGGGCGAGCACGGCCGGGGCGTCGGGTGCCCGCTCCACGAAACCGACCAGGTCCCCTTCCAGGACCACATCGCCGTTGAGGACGAGGAACCGCTCGTCGAGCTGTTGGTGCACGGCTCGGACCGGGCCGGCGGTGTCGAGCGGCGTCTCCTCCACCGAAACCACGATGTCCGGGCTGTCTACCGCTGCGGCGTACTCTCGCCAGGCCGCTTCATGGTGGGTACCGACGGCAAGGATCACCTCTTCGACGCCGACTTCGGCCAGCAAGCGGAACTGCAGCTCGATGAACGGAACGCCGGCGACGGGCAACAGGCCCTTCGGCATCGAATGGGTGAGCGGCCACACTCTGGTCCCGCGACCGCCGACGAGAAGCACTGCTTGACGGATCATCGGACCAGCGATTCCGCACGGGCCAGCCGCACCCGGAACAGGGTCGTGAGGGCGGGAATGCCATCACGCCAGCTGATCTTCTTGCCTTCGTGCAGCTCGCGTCCGGCGTAGCTGATCGGGACCTCCCATATGCGCTCGCCCATCCGCAGGGCAACCGCCGTGACTTCCGGCTCGAACTCGAACCGTTCAGCCGTCAGCCGGAATGAGCGGAGGAGCTCGCCATCGAACATCTTGTAACAGGTCTCCATGTCAGACAGGGTGGTATTGAAGAGGATGTTGGTGATCAGGCTGAGGAAGCGATTGCCCACCCAGTGCCAGAAGAACATGTTGCGCCGCTCGCCGGTAAATCGTGAGCCGTACACCACCCGGGCCTGCCCTTCCCGGAGCGGCCGCAGCAGCCGGCTCAGGTCGCGGGGGTCGTATTCGAGGTCGGCGTCCTGCACGACGATCAGGTCGCCGCGCGCTTCCTCGATCCCGCGCCGCACCGCGGCGCCTTTGCCACGATTGTCCGGGTAATGCACCAGCCTGACGGTCGAGTCGCTGAGCCGCTTGACGATGTCGAGGGTTCCATCCTCGCTGCCGTCGTCGACCACGATGACCTCACGCTCGATGTCGAGCGGCGCTTCCTTGACCCGTCGGATGGCCTCAGCGACGGTGTTGCGCTCGTTGAAGACCGGGACGATGATCGATAGCAGCTTGTAGTCAGCCATCGGCCAGGGAGCGAAAGTAGTCGATGGTCGGCGGCAGGCCGTCGATGAAGCCGACCCGTGGCTCCCAGCCCAGCAGGGTCTGGGCGCGGGTGATGTCGGGTCGACGCCGGGCCGGATCGGATTCGGGGAGCGGGCGATAGTCGATGCCGGTGTCGCTGATTTCGGAGGCGATCACCGACGCCAGTTCCTTCATGGACATTTCCTCGGGGTTCCCGATGTTCACCGGGTCGTCGACATCACTGGCAGAGAGGCGCCAGATGCCCTCGATCAGGTCATCGAGGTAACAGAACGACCGGGTCTGAGACCCGTCTCCGTAAATGGTGAGCGGCTGACCGGCCAAAGCCTGGTTGATGAAATTGGACACTACCCGGCCGTCGTCGGGGGCCATGCCGGGGCCGTAGGTGTTGAAAATGCGGACGACGCGAACCTCGCCGACCCGACCGGTCCGGTGGTAGGCGTACGTCAGCGCCTCCGCGTATCGCTTGGCTTCGTCGTAGCAGGCCCGGGTCGAAGTGACCTGAACGGATCCCGTGTATTCCTCCCGCTGGGGATGCTCGGTTGGATCCCCGTACACCTCGCTCGTCGACGCCAGCAAGAACCGGGCGTTGCGGTCTTCAGCCAGATCGAGCATCTGCCGGGTGCCCTCGCCGCCGGTCCGGAGGGTCCCGATCGGATCAAGCAAATACCGCGGCGGGGAGGCCGGCGAGGCCAGGTGGTAAATCCGGTCGATCGGGCCGTCGATCGACGGCGGGTCAACCACAGTGCCTTCGATGAACGTCGCGCCGTCGGGCGGCCCGAGTGGGCTGGGGCTGGACAGATTGTCCAGCACGACAACATCGAACCCCTCGTCGAGGAGACGGGCGCTCAGCCGCCGGCCGAGAAACCCTGCCCCGCCGGTGACGAGGGCTCGACTCATCGACCGATGCCCTCGTACTGCATCCCGAGCCGGCGAACGGCTTCTGGATCAAGCATGTTGCGCGCGTCGATGACGTGCGGCACGGCCATCACGTCGCGAACGGCGCGGAGGTCCACCGACTGGAATTCGGGCCATTCGGTGGCAATGAGGAGCACGTCTGCTTCCTTGGCTGCCTGAACGGCATCATCGACCCGAATCACACCCGGCACGTACGCAGCTTCGGGGTCGAATGCCTGCACGGTGGATCCCGCCGCCATCAGCTCTTCGGCCAAAAACACGGCGGGCGACTCCCGGATATCGTCGGTTCCAGCCTTGAACGCCAGGCCCCACAGACCGATGGTGGCACCGTCCAGATCGACTGCGGCCTTGACCTTGTCGATCACCCGGTGCCGTTGCAGCTCGTTGACCTCGATGACGCCCTTGAGGAGCGAGAAGTCGTAGCCGGCGCTCTCAGCGATGGCCACCAGCGCCCGGGTGTCTTTCGGAAAGCACGATCCGCCGTATCCCGGGCCGGGATTGAGGAAGTGAAAACCCACCCGGCGGTCGTATCCCATGCCGAGCAGCACGTCCTTGACGTCTGCCCCTACCGACTCGCACAGGTTGGCGATGGCATTGGCGAAGGTGATCCGGGTGGCCAGATAGGCATTCGACGCATACTTGATCATCTCGGATGAAGCCGGATCAGTCACCACCACCGGGGCCTGGAGCGACTGGTAGAGCGCCATCATCACCTCAGCGGCTTCCTGGTTGCGGGTCCCGATCACGATCCGATCGGGGTGCAGGAAGTCGCCAACGGCACTTCCCTCCCGCAGAAACTCTGGATTCGAGATCACGGTGGCTCCCGCATCGAATGTGTCGAGACGGGCCTGGAAGCGGGCGACGGAGCCGACCGGGACGGTCGACTTGAGCACGACGACGGTGCCGGGCTGGAGCACCGGGCCGATCTCCTCGATGGCGCCCTCGATGTAGGAAGTGTCGGCGGATCCGTCCTCGTCGGGTGGGGTGGGGAGGGCGAGGAACACCACCTTGGCACCGTCGACTGCCTCGGTGTTGTCCGAATGGAATGACAGCAGCTTGTTGGCGATGCCTTCGCCGAGCAAACGGTCGAGGCCGGCCTCGAAGAATGGCACCTGACCGGCGGATAGCTTGGCGAGCTTGGCCTCATCGCGCTCACCCAGACGGACGGAATGGCCCAGATACGCCAGCCCGGCCCCCGTGACGAGCCCAACGTACCCTGCGCCGATTACGGCAACTTGCATGTTTGAAACCTCAGATAGATCTAGATCAAAATCGGCGGAGGGGGCGGCCGACTTGACCTGCTTCCCAGACCGGCCTCACGCTACCGCTCCCCGGACCACTTTGCACTAGGTCGGCCGACCGGTTCAGGGGGCTGCGCCGTAGTCGGCGTCTACCCCCAAATAAACGATCAGATCGATACCTCCGGTGTTCAAGTTCCCGTCCTGGACGGTCCCGAAACCAATCTGGGCTACAAAGCGGTCCGCATCCTCGATCAGCCCAGGACGGGTGATCACCACCGTCTCCTGATACATACGATCGGCGTTGCCGACCGAGGCCACAATGTGACCGAGCGACTCGACATACGCGCCGAACTCGGCTGCGGCGCCGTTACGTCCGTTGCCGTTCCGAACCTCGACTCGCAGACTCTGCTCGGGCGTCCCGGTCAGCGCCTCACCGGCCCGGAAGGAGGCGAGTACCGCAGGCGCCTCGTCCGGCAGCGGCCGGACATATGAGATTCCCTGGATGGTGTCGAAGTAGACCGGCAGGGTGAGCGCCTCGAGATTCTGGGTGTCAAACGAGCGCATATCCCAGGCCAGGTCGCGCAAGCGGTCGTAGTCGAGGCCGGCGTCGGTCTTGATCTGGTCTCCGATGGCGCCGACCAGCTCGCCCATGTCGAGCAGGTTGGTCGGCCGCTTCACCTCGTTGAGGATGGTGAAGACCAGTTCCTGCTGGCGCTTGGTGCGGTTGAGGTCATTTCCCGGCACGGCTTGCCAGGCGCCGTTGACGAACTCCTCGAGGTTGCGGGCCCGGGCGTAGGCCAGCGCGGTCTCGCCGTCCATGTGAATCACACCTGCCGGGACATCCAGCCCGCTCCTGATATCGCGGGTGGGGAGCGCGAAGTAGAAATCGATGCCGCCCAGCTCGTCGACGATCGAGGCAAACCCCACGAAGTCGATCTCCACGTAGTGGTTGATGGCGACCCCGGCGATCGACGAAACCGTCTCGATGAGCTCGTTGGCGTCGCGTGAATAGGTGGCGTTCAGCTTCTCGATGCTTCCATCGCCCCGGGTGATCATCAGGTCGCGGGGCAGGCTGATCAGCTGGGCAGTGTTCGCGCTGGCGTCGACGCGAAAGAGCATGATGACGTCCGCCCGCTGGCCCTCGAAATAGCCGAAGTTCTCGAGATCATCGAGGTTCTCCCGGTTGTCGCTCCCTACGAGGAGCACATACAGCGGGCCGGTCACATGTCCGGCCGGAGCGGCCAGTGCCGGAAGGTCATCGCTCGGGATCTGTTCGATCGATGTGTCGACCGCCGTCTTGAGGCCGTTCAGATAGAAGAGCACGGCAAAGACCGCGACGTTGGCCACCACCAAGAGCGCGACAAACACGCGCCGGGCTACCAGCCCGACCGAGAGAGATGCAGAAGGCGCGACAGTACGCTGCATTCAGGCGAGGTTACTACTGCAGGCTGCGTGTGCCCGGGAGTCTCACGTGTCGAGATGCTCGTCGAAGAACTCGATGATCCGATCGAGGGCATCCTCGGCGACATCCCAGCGGTAATCGGATGCCGATTCGTCGACCAGGCCATGTCCGGCTCCGCCGTACAACACCCACTCTGCGTGTTCGAGTGCCCGCTGGGCCGCCGCTTGCTCGTCACTCCCGACGATCTCGTCGTCTTTGCCGTAGAACCCGATGACTGGCAGGTCGAGTGGCGGGACCCGCGCTCCCAGCACGGGGGCAACCAGCGCGACGCATCCGATCGCCTCGTCGTGGGAAGCCGCCGCCAGGGCGGCGTCGGCTCCCTGGCCGAGTGCCAGCAAGCCGACCGCACCGGGCTGAATCCAGGGCGTGTCTGCGCTGTTCATCCACTCGAGGGCGTCGGTGATATCTGCCCGCAGATCGCTGCCGGCCGGCCAGGCCGGCACGGGTCGGCGCAGCTGGCGCCGTCCCCGGTAGAGGTCGGGAGCGACCACGGCCAGGCCGTATCGGGCAAGACGGCGGGCAACCGACTTGACCGACGAGGTGAGCCCGGACGCGCCATGCACCACCAGAACCGAGGGAAAACTCCCGGCGTGATCGGGCCGGGAGAGGTAGCCGCGGTTGTGCCGGATACCGGAGAAGATGTCGGCGCTCCCATACAGGATCTGATGGGTGCCCTCGCCTTTCAGTAACGCCATCAACCCTCTCCTGCGGAATCTTCGGAGAGCGTAGTAGTCCGCACGGTGCGCACCTCGCCGGATCGCAAGACCCGGGAGCCGTCACGGGTACGCACGATCAGGCCACCCGAGTCGTCCACCCCGATGGCGTCGCCCGGGCCTCCACCGTCCCATGTCACGGTGGTGCCCACCGTGGCGCTCACTGCGATGTATGCGCCCGGGTCCCAGCTCCCGGGCCCAGCGGCGGTTTCCTCGAGCAGCCGGCGGGCCCACGATTCGGCAAGCACCGTACCAACCCCATCCCCCGGGTCCTCGGCGTACAGCCCGGCCATCCCGGGGGGTGCGTCCGGCCAGTAGAGGTTGACCCCCATTCCCATCACGACCACATCCGCCGTCCGCTCGGCCAGGAGGCCGGCCACCTTGCGCCCGTCGTCGCGTACCAGGTCGTTTGGCCATTTGAGCAGCAGTCCAGACCCGAGCGTGCGTTGAGCAGCCAGGCCGGCCACCAGCGTGACGAGGGGGACCTGTTCGTCCGGCCAGGCGGGCCGGAACGCCAGTGAGGCTGCCAGGGCTCGCGTGGCGTTGAGCCAGGAGGCGCCGCGCCGTCCCCGTCCTCCCGTCTGGTCGGTGGCAGTCACCAGCAGGGGAGTGCCGGCGAAGGCCCGGCGCGCCTCGTCCTGGGTGGAGACGACACGGGCGCGGTGGTCGGCGACGTAATCTGTAGCCAAGCGGGCCCTCCCGTGGTCTAAGGGGAGACCATTATGAGCACCGACGACCGCATCCGGCGACTCGAATCGCTGCGCGCCGAGAACTCGGCGGCGCATGAGCGTGCCACCGACCGCCAGCACGAGCGCGGCAAGCACACCGCCCGCGAACGAATCGAAATGCTGCTCGACAAGGGGACGTTCCAGGAGATCGACACGCTCGTACGCCACCAGGCCACCGGCTTTGGAATCGAGGGCAACCGGCCGCTGGGCGACGCGGTGATCACCGGGTGGGGAACGGTGGACGGCCGCAAGGTGTTCATCTTCGCTGAGGACTTCACCGTATTCGGCGGCAGCCTCGGCCAGGTCGTGGCCGAGAAGATCACCAAGGTGATGGATCTCGCCATGGAGGTGGGCGCTCCGCTCGTCGGGCTGAAAGACTCCGGTGGTGCCCGCATCCAGGAAGGCGTCGTTGCCCTCGACGGGTATGGGCAGATCTTCGAGCGCAACGTCCGGGGGTCGGGCGTGATCCCCCAGATCTCAGTGATCATGGGACCGTGCGCGGGCGGAGCCGTGTACTCCCCCGCCCTCACCGATTTCGTCTACCAGGTGGAAGGCACCAGCCATCTGTTCATCACCGGCCCTGACGTCATCAAAACCGTGACCGGTGAGGATGTGACATTCGAAGATCTCGGCGGCGCCCATGCCCACGCCGGCATCAGCGGGGTCACCCACTTCATTGCCTCGGACGACCGGGCCGCCATGGAGGAGATCCGCTACATCCTGTCGTTCCTCCCCGCCAACAACCTGGAGGCGCCCCCCTACTTCACCCCGAGCGACCAGCCCGACCGGATGAATGAAGAGCTCACGACGATCATCCCCGACTCTTCGAACCACCCTTATGACATGATCCAGCTCATCGAGCTGGTCGTCGACGACGGCGAGTTCTACGAGGTGCACGAGCACTACGCCAAGAACATCGTCGTCGGCCTTGCCCGGCTCGACGGCCACGCCGTCGGGATCGTCGGCAACCAGCCCTCCGCCCTGGCCGGCACGCTCGACATCGACGCCTCGGTCAAGGCGGCCCGGTTCGTCCGGTTCTGCGACAGCTTCAATATCCCACTCATCACCTTCGTAGACGTTCCGGGATTCCTGCCCGGGGTCGATCAGGAGCACGGCGGGATTATCCGCCACGGCGCCAAGCTGCTCTACGCCTACGCCGAGGCCACCGTTCCCAAGATCACCGTCATCACCCGCAAGGCGTACGGGGGCGCCTATGTCGTGATGAACTCACGGAGCCTGCGCGCCGATCTCGTCTACGCCTGGCCATCGGCTGAGATCGCCGTCATGGGGGCCCGCGGGGCCGTCAACATCATTCACCGCCGGGAGCTGGCGCACTCCGACGATGCCGATGCCGACCGCCAGCGGCTCATCGATGAGTACGAGACCAAATTCAACAACCCGTATCTGGCCGCCGAGCACGGCCTGGTCGACGAGGTGATCCTGCCGCGCGAGACTCGGCCCCGACTCATACGGGCCCTGGACATGCTGCGCACCAAACGCGAGACACCGCCTCCGAAGAAGCACGGGAACATTCCGCTTTGATCGAATCTGTCCTCATTGCCAACCGGGGGGAGATCGCCGTCCGGATCATCCGGACGGCACGGGAGATGGGCCTGCGGACGATCGCGGTGTACTCCGAGATCGACCGCGACTCGCTGCACACGCTGCTGGCCGATGAATCATGGAACATCGGCGGGGCCGCCGCCGCCGACTCGTACCTCAACGCCGAGCGGATCCTCCAGGTTGCCGCCGAGTCGAAGGCCGCCGCCATCCACCCCGGCTACGGGTTCCTGGCCGAGAACGCCGGGTTTGCCGAGGCGGTGACTGACGCCGGGCTGGTGTGGGTCGGGCCACCGGCCGCAGCGATCGCCACCATGGGTGACAAGATCGCCTCCCGCAAGGCGGCCGAGGCCGCCGGAGTGGCCGGGGTTCCCGGCACGAATGAGGCAACCACCGACCCGGCCGACGTACACGCGTTCGCAGCCGAATACGGCTACCCGGTTGCCCTCAAAGCAGCCCACGGTGGCGGCGGCAAAGGCATGCGGATCGTGCGATCCGATGACGAGGTGGCCGCCGCGCTCGAGGCGGCCGCCCGCGAGGCGACCGCCTACTTCGGCCAGGGCGACATCTACATGGAGCGGTACCTGGAGCGTCCCCGCCATATCGAGGCCCAGATCATCTTCGACACCCACGAGCACGGCTTCTTCCTCGGCGAGCGCGACTGCAGCAGTCAGCGCCGTCACCAGAAGTTGATCGAAGAAGCACCGGCCGCCGGCGTCGGCGACGATCTGCGTGACGCCATCGGCGAGGCCGCCCTCGCCGTCGGAGCCGCCTGCGGGTACGTCAATGCCGGGACGGTCGAGTTCCTGCTCGAGCCAGACGGCGCCTTCTACTTCCTGGAGACGAACACCCGTTTGCAGGTCGAGCACCCCGTGACCGAGATGGTCACCGGGCTCGACCTCGTCAAGCTCCAGCTCGAGGTTGCATCGGGCGAGGAGCTGGCACTGTGGGACGTCCCGATCAACGGCCACGCCATCGAGATGCGGATCAACGCCGAGGACCCGGGACGGGGGTTTCAACCATCCCCGGGGCGGATCACCGCGTACCGGGAGCCGGGAGGATTTGGCGTCCGGGTCGACAGCTTCGTCGAAGCCGGTGCCGCCATCAGCCCGTACTACGACAACCTGGCGGCCAAGCTGGTGGTGTGGGCGCCGACCCGTGATGAAGCGATTGACAAGGCGCTGCGGGCGGTCGCCGATTTCGAGATCAAGGGCATTCCCACCACGCTGCAAGCCCATCCACTCCTCCTCGACCACGAGCTGTTCCGCACCGGCCGGCACTACACGAAGTTCGTCGAGGACACGGTCGACTTCTCAGGAGTCGATGGCGAAGGAGGCCCGGCCCTCCCCGAAGACGAAGCGACCACGGTGCGAGAGGCCACGGTCGAGGTGGGGGGCCGCCGCTACGACGTCAAGCTGTGGTTCCCAGAGGGCCAGCTGGCGGGCAGCGCGCCCCGCCGCCGGCCGCCCCGGCTGGAACGGGGCCGGGCGACCGGAGACGACGGCGGCGTTATCACCGCCCCCATGCAGGGCACGATCGTCAAGGTGTCGGTGAAGGCGGGCGAGCGTGTCAAAGCCGGCGACACCATCTGCATTCTCGAAGCCATGAAGATGGAGAACGAGATCAAGGCTCCGGTCGAAGGCGAGGTCGTCGACCTCCGCGTTCAGGCCGGCGACAGCGTCGCCAACGGCGCCATCCTGGCAATGGTCCGGGGCTGACGGCT
>JABDLU010000220.1 GCA_013002865.1 Acidimicrobiia bacterium | reverse complement strand
TCCGGCGAGCCATGTGGCACGCCGTTGGCGGAAGTATACCGCCGGCCCTGTTCTAGCTTCCAGGGCCCCATATCTGTTGTTTTACGGTTCGGTCGGCTGTTTGGGATGCCGGCTTTAGCGAACCGGGAATGAGGTAACGCTCCTGCTGACCAACTTGTTCCCAAGTTGGTCAGTGGTCGCCGGTCGCCGGTCGCCCGTCGCCGGTCGCCGGACCCAGACCCTCGCCGAGGCCGGATGCCTGATGCCTGATGCCTGATGCCTGATGCCTTCTGCCTTGGAACTTGGAACCTGAAACCGGCAACTCCGATGCCCGATGCCTTCTGGCTTGGAACTTGAAACCGGCAACCTGCAACTGCTTCCCCCCTGTACAGCAACCCACGATTTCCTACACTGATCCTCATGGACACCCCGTCGATCGATCAGCTCGTCCCGCTTCCCGCAGTGTGGGATCGCATGGCCCGGGTAGAGACGCGACTCGTCGAGGTCACCGAAAGCTCCAACCAGTTCTTGAGCAAGATCGCTCGGCACTACCTGACCGCTGGTGGCAAGCGCTTCCGACCGCTGCTGGCGCAGCTCGCCGCCGAGCTCGGGCCGGTGCAGGATCACCGGTCGGTGGATGCCGGGGTCGCCGTCGAGCTGATCCATGTCGGCAGCCTGTATCACGACGACGTAATCGACGAGGCCGACAGCCGGCGGGGCAGCGTCTCCGCCAACCACAACTGGGACAATACGGTCGCCATTCTGGCCGGCGATTTCACGCTCGCCCGGGCGTCCGAAGTCGCCGCCGAGAGCCTCGGCCAGGCCGGCGTCATCCTGCTGGCGCAGACGTATGCCCAGCTCTGCGAGGGTCAGGTACTCGAGCTCCAGCTGGCCGGCGACATCGTGCACGGCCCGGCCGAGTACTACCAGGTGATCGAGGACAAGACCGCCAGCCTGATCCGGACTTCCGCCCGGCTGGGCGCCATGGCCTCGGACGCCGACGACGCAACGATCGATGCCGTCAGCACCTGGGCGTGGGAGCTCGGCGTCGCTTTCCAGCTGATCGATGATGTCCTCGACCTGGTCGCCTCAAGCGACTTCCTCGGCAAGCCGGCCGGCTCGGATGTCGGTGAGGGCACGTTCACTCTGCCGGTGCTGGCCGCCATCGCCGGGGAACAGGGCGACGAGCTGCGCTCGCTGCTCGGGGCCGGACGCCCCTACACCTCCGCCACCATTTCCCGGGTCCTCGACATCGTGCGTTCCGGCGGCTTCGTCGAGGTGGGCATCACCGACGCCGAAAACCGCATCCGCACCGCCGAGAAGGCGCTCGACGAGCTGCCCTTGTCTGAGGCGCGGGAAGTCATGCGCGGCCTGGGCGCCTACCTGATGGGCCAGATTGATAGGGCTCGATCGGCCTAAGCGGTCGCCGGTCGCCTGTCGCCGGTCGCCGGTCCACAAGCCGTAATTGATAGCCGACGGCCGATCTGAGCGAGCAAACCACTTCGCCCGTACAATCGCTCCATGACGGAGACGAAGGCATTGGTCGATGAGCCCAGGTGGCCCGAAAGCGATGGTCGCCCCATCGCGTTTCTCATCGACACATCGAACCGGCTCGAAAACGAGCTGATCGCCGACTGGATCGAGCGGTCAGCCCCGGAGGGCGCATTCGTCGAAACCGCCGAGATTCCATCGTCGCGCCGGCACCGCCGCCACCGCCGGCTCAGCCCGGTGCTGCGCGCCACCCTGGGCAGAACCGACGACCCGCTGCTCGTTCCCCTACGGATCGTGTGGCTGGCGGGCGATCGCGGCGGAGTCCGGCGCATCAAGCTCAGCGACCTCGTCATGACCGGCGATCCTCGCGACCCCGATCCGCTGCGAGCCCGGTGGCTGCGGGCTCGCTATCCGGACCGGGTCCGGCTGGTGGCCGGAGCGTCGGCGCCGCTGAGCACCCTCCGGGCCCAATGGGCCGAACAGGCCCAGCTCGAAGACTTCACCGAGTTTGTGGCCCACCGGGCCTGGCTCGCCCTGGAACGCGCCGAGCGGGAGCTACGGGGCAATCGCTACAAGGTGCCGAAGTTCGTCCAGGAAGACATCGTCAGCCGGCACGACTTCCAGCAGAAGGTCATCGACATCGGACGACGGGAAGGCAAGCCGGGCGAGTGGGCCCTTCGCAAAGCCAACCGCTACATAAAAGAGATCGCCGCCACCCACAGCCCGATCGTCATCGACCTGGTCGCCAACGCCGTGCACTGGCTCTACACCAAGACCTACACCGCCATCGACTATGACCGGCGGGAGCTGCAGGAGGTGTACGCGCTCGGCCAGCAGGCTCCCCTGGTTTTCCTGCCGTCCCATAAGTCGAACTTCGATCACCTGATCCTCCAGTATCTGCTGTGGGAGAACGACTTCCCGCCCAACCACACCGCCGGCGGCATCAATATGAACTTCTTCCCGGTCGGCCCCCTCGTGCGCCGCTCCGGCGTGTTCTTCATCCGACGCAGCTTCAAGGACAACGATCTCTACAAGGCAGTGCTACGGGCCTATATCGACTTTCTGCTGGAACGGCGTTTCCCGCTTGAGTGGTACATCGAGGGCGGCCGCTCCCGCCTGGGCAAGCTGCGATCGCCCCGTTACGGCATGCTCAGCTACGTGGCCGATTCCTTTCGACGGGGCAAGAGCGACGAGGTCTACCTGATCCCCACCTCCATTGCCTACGACCAGATCATCGACGTCGGCTCGTATGCCGCCGAGCAGCGCGGCGAGTCGAAGGACTCCGAAGGGGCCGGCTGGCTGGTGCGAACCATCAGCCGCCTCAAGCTCCGGGGCGGCCGGGTGCACCTGCGGTTCGGGGAGCCGATCTCGATGTCGAAAGAGGTGTCGATCGCGGAGCAGCCGGACGAGCGGAGCCTCGAAATCCGCAAGCTGGCGTTCGAGGTCAGCCGGCGCATCAACGAGGTCACACCCATCACACCGACGGCGCTCGTGACCATTGCCTTGCTCGCCAACGAAGAGCGGGCCCTGACTCTCGAAGAGATCACCGACTACACCACCGAGTTGAACGATTACATCGATCAACGCTCCCTGCCAACCACCCTCGACGATCCGCTTGACACCCACCGCGAGCTGGAGGCCATGCTCGCCCTGCTGGTGCAGTCCAACATCGTTTCGGAATTCGCCGGTGGGCTCGACACGGTGTGGCGCATCCAGCCGAACCAGCATCACGCCGCCGCCTACTACCGCAACACGGTCGTCCATTTCTTCGTGAACGGGGCGATCGCAGAATTGGCCCTCCTCAAGGCGACCGAAGCGGACGGCGATCATCGGGAGGCGTTCTGGCACGAGGTGATGGCTCTGCGGGACCTCCTCAAATTCGAGTTCTTCTTCTCAGACAAAGACGTCTACCGCGAGGAGATCCACCAGGAGCTCGCCTACCGGGATCCGGGCTGGGAGGCCCGCCTCGACGAAGGCGCCGAATCCGTCCGGGTGCTGCTGCGGAAGCTGCGCATTCTCCGGGCCCATTGGGCGGTTCGTCCCTTTCTGGAGGCCTATCAGGTCGTCGCCGACGTCCTGGCTCTGGCGGACGGGCCGCTGGATTCCAAGACCGCAATCGAGCGTTCGATGGCCCTTGGCAAGCAGTACCGGCTGCAGAACCGGATCGCGGCCGAAGAATCGGTTTCCAAGACGCTGTTCGAGTCAGCTTTCCAGATCGCCGAGAACCGGGGCCTGACCGAGCCGGGCCGCTCTCCCGACGAGATCCGAGCCTTCGGCGCCGAGATCCGCGACGTGCTCCGCCGGGTGGCCGTCATCGAGTCACTGGCCACCCGCCGCTGGGCCGGTCACTAGCGGCCTGAGCAAGGAACCCAGGGGGTTCGAGGAGCCGATCGGGTGTCTCAAGAGCGGTTCGAGCGGGGTCGATAGCAATGGCATGCTCCATCAGGTGTTCAATGATGCATTCGAAGCGTTGCTGGCCGGCTGGCACCGGCACATGGACCTCGTTGCCAGCACCGACAACATCTTCCGACTGGCGGAATCCCGCCGGGAGCTGGATGCGCTGCGCGAGCGCGCCTACCGGGTGCGACGAGCACTGACCCCGGAGGACCGCGAGCTGGAAGAGGGCCATCTGGCTGCCTACTGCCCGTTCCTGTCGACGACCGTATACATCCCGACCAATCAGGTTCGCTACACCCGCCAGGACCTGCTCAGCTTCGACTGCGTCTGTGAGCGCGAGGTCGGGCACCGCCCCCGTGGATGGCTGCACGACACCGCCCAGCCCGAGTTCACCGCCCCCGCCGACCTCCAGGAAGCCTCCCGCCGAAACCGTGCGCAGCAGGTAACGAGTCCGTAG
>JABDLU010000212.1 GCA_013002865.1 Acidimicrobiia bacterium | reverse complement strand
CCACCTCGAGGCCATGAGCGAAAGCTGTCTCCTCTCCCTCGTCGCACAGCCCGGCGAGTCCGATCTCCGGACCGTGACGGCGATGCAGATCGTGCAGATAGCTCGCCAGTGAATAGGCCCCGCCCATGGGTACGACGTGAACGTTCTCGCCGCGGAGGTCGCGCCCCCGCCGCCGCGCCAGGGTCTCGATCGCCGCCTGGTCGCTAGGGCCCTCGACGAGAATCACGGCAGGTCGCATGGACCGGACGGTACCAATCGCGACTCGGCCCGAATCCAGACCCCCTCAGCCGGTCCAACCGGACAGGTCTTCGAGCGCGCTCCAGAGCTCGTCGCGCTTCTCAGGGTGCTCGCGGGTGCGGTCGGATTTGTGGGTGGGGCGGGGCTCCCGGTCGTGCCAGAACAGGCCGCTCCGGCCCGCCGCCTCGTCCGATGCGGCCAGCCACACGATGGTGTCGGCTCCCTCGGCGGGCGTCCGTAAGAACGGCTTGGTGACTTTGTAGAACGTGGGGAGCGATTCGACGACGCCGGGAGTGTCCGCCCAACCGGGGTGCATCGAGCTGAACATCACGCCGGAGCCCGCGTGCTTCTCGGCCCACATCTCGGTCAGGATGACCTGGCCCCGCTTGGTGCGAGCGTAGGCGGCGGCCCCCTTGTACTCGCCCTTACCGTTCATCAGGTTGCCCACCGAAATGCGCTGGCTGTACATGCCGCCCGATGCCACGTTGATAACCCGCGATGGGCCCGAGTCGATGAGCCGGGGCATCAGCAAGTTGGTGAGCAAGAAGTGGCCCAGCAGATTCAGTGCCAGGGTCCGTTCGATCCCTTCGGAGGTCTCCGCTCGCTCGTTGAACAGGGCGCCGGCGTTGTTGATCAGCACATGGATCGGTTCGTCCCGCGAGAGCAGACGGTCCGCCAGCTCCCGGATCTCCGCCATCAGGCTGAGGTCGGCGATCTCGGTGCGCACCGCCTCGTTGCCGGTTGCCGAGACGATCTCCTCCCGAACGCGCCCGGTCTTTTCGGGATTGCGCCCGACCAGGACCAGCGATGCTCCGAGGGCGGCCAGGTCGTGGGCAGCCGCCTCACCGAGGCCGCTGGTTGCCCCGGTCACCACGACGGTCCGTCCCTCCAGGGACTCGTCGATCGGCTCCCACTCCCGCTGGCGCACCTTGTACCCGAAGCGGCTGAATCCCGGTGCAATGGTTGCGTCGAGCGCTTTGTCGATTAACGAGGTCATGTGTCCCCTCTGGCTTTCTTGTAGGCCTCCAGTGTTCGGTGCCGGGCCATCGAATGGTCGACGATAGGTGCGGGATAGGTGTCGTCGAGCGTCACCCCGGCCGCGGCCAGTTCCAGCGGGCCGGCCTCCCACGGGGCGTGGATCAGGGGGGTGGGGAGCCCTGCCAGCTCCGGGACCCAGCGGCGGATGTAGTCACCCCGCGGGTCGAACTTCTTGCTCTGGCTGACCGGGTTGAAGATGCGGAAGTAGGGCGCCGCATCGGCTCCGGTGCCGGCCACCCACTGCCAGTTGCCCACGTTCTGGGGCACGTCACCGTCCAGCAGCAGATTCCGGAAGTGCCGCTCGCCGTGACGCCAGTCGATGAGCAGATCTTTGACGAGGAACGACGCCGTCAGCATGCGGACCCGGTTGTGCATCCAGCCTTCGCCGATGAGCTGGCGCATCCCGGCATCAACGATCGGATACCCGGTGCGCCCTTCCTGCCAGGCTGCCAAGCCCTCGGGATCCTCCCGCCAGGCGACGCGGTCGTACTCGGGGCGCATGGCTTGGTCGACGGTGGCGGGGAAGGCATGCATGACGTGGGCATAGAAGTCCCGCCAGGCCAGCTGCCGAACAAACGCGTCCGCTGCCGAAAGCCGGCGAGCGATCGTCCGCGGTGAGATCGTGCCGTATTTGAGGTCGATGGACAGCCGGGAAGTGGTGTCGAGGTCGGGCCGGTCCCGTTCCTCCACGTATCGGCCGGCCCGGTCGGCAAAGTCCTCCAGGCGATCCCGGGCCGCATCCTCCCCCACCGGGTCGACCGGCTCCCCGGTGGATTCGGGAAGGCCATCGGCCGTGGCGTCGAGCACTGCGGCGGCGCCCGGCTCGGGCCAGGGATCCCACGGCCGCTCCGACCAGCGCCGGTAGAACGGGGTGAACACCTTGTAGGGACCGCCATCGCCGGTGAGCACCGCCCCGGGGGGATGCACGAGCGACCCGAACCAGGTTTCGACGGGACGATCGAGGGCAGCCTCCACCGCCGCGTCCCGCTTCACCGAGTACGGAGACACGTCCCGGTTCCAGTAGACGGCGTCCACGCCGGATGAAGCCGCCGGGACCATGGCCTGCGGGTCCCCTATCCGCACGTGTAGGCGGCCCCCGGCGGCGGCCAATGCGGCGTCGAGCGCACCGAGCACGTGCAGCAGGTAGGTGCTGCGCCGCTCCCCCGGCCGGTACAGGGCCGGGTCGAGCACGAACAGCGCTATCACCTCGTCGTGGTCGGAGGTGGCAGCCGCCCAGGCCGGGTTGTCGGCCAGCCGGAGGTCACGCCGGAACCACACCAGGCCACGGCTCATGAGCGGGCGATCCAGGAATCGATGTCGTCCCACCGGTCGTATAGCCACTGCACCCTGGCGTCGCGGTCGGCGGGGATGGTGCTGTGCGGGTGGCGTTCGAAGCGGACGCGCACCGTCGAGCCGACCAGGCCTCCCTCCATGATGTCGCGGATATGGGAGAACCCATCGAGGCCGCGGTGGGCGGCGATGATGACGTCGAGGGGTGGCGTGACGTCGAGCAGGGCGAGCGGTCCGCCGGGTCGGGGTGGCAGGACGTGCTGGAGGCGCCGTCCCCGCTCGAGTAGCTCTGGGTTGCGGTCCGCCAGGCGCTCGAGCGCTCGCTCGCGCCGCTCGGGCGTGAAGCGGGTCCCCTCCGGGTAGATCAGGACGCCCTCATCGGGGCCGAGCCCGCTGCCGAGGGCGCCGACGGCGTCGACTTCGGTGGTTCCCCCGGCGGCCCGGTCGACGAAGTAGTTGGGAAGACGGTTGCCGGCGACGTCCAGCGCCGGATCAGATAGCAGCTCCTTCTTGAGGACGTAGCGAAGCCTGATCCCGGTGGGCCGGCTGATCAGAGCCCCCGGCAGGAGGTTGTCGATGATGCTGGCATGGCGCATGAGCACAACGATGGGCCCCGGGGCGAGGTCCTCATCGCCCTCGACTTCCAGCTTCAACTGAAACACGGTGGCGATGACCCGGAGCAGGGTTCCCGTCCACCACCGCTGGATGGCGAAGGCCGACGCCGTGAGCGGGCCGCGCAGCAGGCCGAACCCGGTGAGCACCCAGGTCAGTCCGAGGGCCAGCAAGCCGATCAGCTCGGTCACCAGATACAGCCAGCCGATCACGAGCAGCCGTGCCCCCACGAAGCGGCGGTGTCCGGTCATGAACCGTGCGATGTCGAAACCGGTGGCCAGCACCAGTAGGAGCGGCAGGAAGGCGGTCGTGACCACCGCTCCAATAGTCACCACAGAGATGGATCTGGCCCGCCGTTGCAGGGTTTGGGTTCGGCTCACGACAGGTTGGTACCAGGATCGGGACTAGGCCGCCACCCAGGCCACCACGGGGTCGTTCTGGGAGGACTCGACACCGCCCACCACCTCTTCGGTGATAGCGAAGCCTTCGAATCCCTCCGGATCGATGTGGAACGGGACCACGCCCGGGTTCGGCCCGAGGATGCCGGCGGAGATGACCTTGCCGTCGATGATGGCCCACAGCTGATAGGTGCGGTCCGCCGGCAATGGCTGGAGGGAATGCTCGGCGAGATAGCCAGTGCCATCGGGCATGAGGACGATGATGGCGTTCGATCCGCTCGACTGGGATCCGAGCATCACCTGCCGGGCCTGCGGGTCGGCCAGTGCCTGCTGAGCGGCGCTGGCCAACGCGGGCTCCGCGAGCGCTTCGGTCAGGTCGGAGACGGCGGCCTGGGCGGTGTTGAGATCGCTTGTGGCGGTGCTGAGCCGGACGGACTGGACGACGACGGCGCCCGCCAGAAGGGCGAACGCGGCCGCGACGGCAAGCGGACCCAACCATCGGGTCCGAAGGGGTATGACCTCAGCGCCGGTCGGAGCGGGCGAGGCAGGCTCCGACGTGGGCTGGGAGGTGGGCGAGCCGTTGTCGGTCAGCTCATCGGCGATCGAGTCCCATATCGGTGCCGGGGCGAAAAGCTCACTGGCGGACAGCAGGGCGGCAACCTGGAGGTGCTGGCGAAGTTCCTCGGCGCACTCGACACAGGCGTCGACGTGCGCGCCGATCGGACCGGATTCGTCGGAATCGACGGCATTCAGAGCGTACGCTCCGAGTAGCTCGACTACTTCGCTGTGATCCACTGTGCTTGTTCCTCTCATCGGCCGGGGCCGACGCAGGGTGCTCAGCCGACCGGCGCCAGACCCGATTTGGCGAGCAGACCGTTGAGGCGCTGCAGCCCGGACCGAATCCGGCTCTTGATTGTTCCTTCTGGTGTGTCCAGCAGCTCCGCCACCTCGCGGTAGGTGTAGCCGCCGAAGTACGCCAGTTCGATGGCTCGCCGCTCCCCGTCTCCGAGCTGCGCCAGGGCGCTCTTGACGTGGTCGGCAAGCGCCATCTCCCAGACTTCTTCTTCGAGGCTCAGTCCCGCTTCGACAGCGAGGCGGGCGTCGCGCTCTTCCCGTATACGGCGTGCGGACTCGGAGCGGATGAGATCGACGCTGCGCCCGTGCGTGTGGGACAGCAGGTAGGACCGGAGTGATCCACGGTCTGCGTCGAACTTCTCCGGGTTGTTCCACAGCCGAAGCATGACTTCTTGCACGATCTCTTGAGCCAGATCGGGGTCCCGCAGCAGCCGCTTGGCCAGCCCAAAGACCGGACCACCGTGTCGACGGTAGACCTCCGCGAGTGCGCCCTGTTGGCGCTCTTCAATCATCTCGACCAAAGACGCATCGGTGCGTGCGTTGAGTACTGCTTCCATCTTCAAACCCCCGTGGTGGTGTTCTTAGCACTAAATCAGTGCTGTGAGAGATAGGTTTAGCACTAATTGTTTTTAGTGTCAAATGGAAGAGGTCAACCGTCGACGGTCAACGGTCTACGGCCAGAGCTGTCAGCGGTGCGGCTCAGGCGTTTCTGATACCTCCCCCGCCGAAGGTGGGGGACGCAAGGAGGGGGGTGAAACCGCGTTCCCGTGCTCCTGAGTGGAGTTGCAAGTTGCAAGATCCAAGTTCCAAGCCAGAAACCGTCTCCCTCCCCCGCCGAAGGTGGGGGAGGCAAGGAGGGGGCTGAAAGCGCGTTCCCGTGCTCCCGTTTGCGTCGTTCTCTCCGCCAGATCCGCCCCCAACGGTGATCGTCCTCGGCATCGTCTGCGAAGCGGGCGTTTCCGATCCCTCCCCCGCCGAAGGTGGGGGAGGCCAGGAGGGGGGTGAAAGCGCGTTCCCGTGTTATTGCTCGCGTCGTTCTCTCCGCCAGCTCCGCCCCCAACGGTGATCGTCCTCGGCATCGTCTGCGAAGCGGGCGTTTCTGATCCCTCCCCCGCCGAAGGTGGGGGAGGCAAGGAGGGGGCTGAAAGCGCGTTCCCGTGCTCTTGAGTGGAGTTGCAGGTTGCAGGTTCCAAGTTCCAAGCCAGAACGCGACCAACGACTAACCGACCACTCCCAAAACCAGCTCGACGGCACCTTCCCCGGTGGGGGCCCAGCCGGTAGCGCCGAGGTCGTCGGCGACTTCCTGGGTGGGAACGGACGCTCCGCCGACGAAGATGGGTATATCCGGAACAGCCTTCTTGAGGGCGCGGACGGTGCGGCGTAGCGCGGTGGTTCCGTCGAACCGGGTGGAACTGACACACACCGCCACGAGTTCGTCGAACTTCTGGACGATCCCGGTCAGAGCATCGATCGGCACGTCGGCTCCCAGGTCTATGACCTCAAAGCCGGCACCACGGAGCAGGTCAGACACCATGAGGGAGGGAATCGCATGCCGCTCCCCCGGCGGCGTGGTGACCACAACGGTGCCCTTGGAACGCCCCTTGCGGGCGAACCGCGGGCCCATCCGACCGATCAGTCGCAGCACCACCGACGTCGCCAGATGTTCTTCGGCGACCGTCACCTCCCCTTCGTGCCAGCGGGTTCCCACCGAGGTCACCGCCGGACCGATCACCTCGGTGTAGAGGTCGGCCGGGGACGTCCCCGACGCGAGGGCGGCCTCGAGCACGCCCCACGCCCCGGCTTCATCGCCCTCCAGCAGCCGGGCCTCCAGGCGCTGCGACCAGTCGGCGGGCTTGCGAGGGCGCACCGATCGATCGTGCCCGCGCCGTAGCCCCTCGAGGTCGGCGGAGTCGACCTCCCAGGTGCCGCCCGACTTGCGGGCCGGCAACCGGCCCAGCCGCACATAGCGGTACACGGTCATGTAGTGCACACCGAGCTGATCGGCGGCTTCCTGCAGTGTTAGCGACGGCATATTTTCGGAGGCTAGTCTCGATTCAAGCTTTATCACTAAAAGTGATCCGCGATTAGGTCTGGACCGTACCGGGTACTAGCGCCGCTCACGAAAGGACCACCCATGCCGAAAGTCAGCAAGTCCGTCACCCTTCCCCGCCCGCCCGAGGAGGTATTCAACTACCTGGCCGATTTCTCGACGACCGAGGAGTGGGATCCCGGGATCGTCACGGCCGAGAAGACCAGCGATGGCCCGGTCGGCCTGGGCTCGACGTTCCATCTGGTGTCCAACTTCCGGGGGCGCGAGGTCCCCGTCACTTACAAGATGACTGAATACGAGCCGACCAGCCGCTTCGTGATCGTCGGCACCAACAAGAACTTCACCGGGATCGACACCATCGAGATCTCCCCAAGCGGCGATGGAACCCGGGTCGACTACACCGCCGATTTCCGGATGAAGGGATTCGCCAAGATCATCGAGCCCTTCCTCGGCGGTGTCTTCGAGAAGCTCAGCGACGAAGCCATGGACGGCCTCGAGAAGACGTTGGGCTAGCCACCACCCGTTGACCTAAATCAGGTCCGGGACTCCCCCGGTGGCAACGACGATCGGCTCGACCCCGAGACCTTCGAGGAGGCCGGCGGCGATCGAGGCGCGATTGCCGGTTCGGCACACCACCCACACCGGCTCGGCCGGGTCCACCTCTCCCCCAAGGCCCTCGAGAAGATCGGGCACATAGCGGTGTACCGCTCCCTCGATGTGGCCGGCCTTCCATTCCAGAGGATCACGCACATCCAGCACCTGGCTATCCGGGCCGTCCGCCAGGTGTTGACCCAATTGGGCCGCCGTGACGGTCTCAAAGGTGGCCACCGGCCTCCCCGACCGACGCCAGCCATCGACGCCGTGCATGACCCCCAGGACGTTTGTGAACCCGATGCGGCCCAGCTCGATTGAGGCCTCTCCGGCGTCCTGGTCTGGATTGAGAACGAGGACGACCGGCCGGTTGAATTCGACCAGCCACCCGGCCCACGGCGCAAACGAGTCGCCCAGTTCGATGCCGATCGAACCGGGCACATGGCCGGCCGCAAAGTCGAACCGGGAACGCCCGTCGAGCACCGCGGCCTCATCGATCAGCTCAGCCAGCCGGTCCGCTTCGATTACCGGCACGACCGGGCGATCCAGCGCCGTGGGGTTGCTGCGGTTGATGGGCGCCATGTGCGGGTAGTAGGCCGGATAGGGCGTCAGCGCCGAGAGCTGGGCTGCGGCAAACGACGCTGCGTCGCTCAACTGGTACAGCGGATTGCTGGCCTTCTCCTCGCCGATGGTCGAGCTGAATTTCCCGGCCCCCGACGCCGTACAGAACGAGCCCTCGCCGTGGGTCGGGTAGACGCCAACCGCATCGGGTAGCTCCGCCAACCTGAGCAACGACCCGTACTGGAGACGGGCGAGCTGCTCGGCGAACTCGTCCCCGAGAAGGTCGGATCGGCCCGCGGCGCCGACCAGCAAGCTCCCGCCGGTGAAGACCGCGACCGGTTCGTCGTCGAGCACGACGACGTACGAGATGTGCTCGGGGGTATGACCGGGCGTGTGCAGCGGCCTGATGCGCAGGCCAGAGCCGACGTCGATGTCCTCGTGGTGAAACGCCGGCACGAAGGGGAAACCCACACCGGACCCGGCCGGCAGGACGAGGTCGCCGCCGCTCCGGCGAGCCAGATCCCGCCCGCCTGAGATGTAGTCGTTGTGGACGTGAGTCTCGAGCACATGAGTGATGCCGGCCGTGCCGTCCAGACGGTCGAGGAAGCGGTCGATGTCGCGCTGGGGGTCGACGACGACCGCCAGATCGTCGTGACGCAACAGGTAGGTGGTATCGCCCAGACTGGCGGTTCTCACCGGGTCGATCTGCATGCCACCTCCATCCACCCCTGACTCTATTTCGTCGTCATCCACAGCGGGTATTTGGTTCGTATACCGGGTGTCGGAAGGAGGACACCATGTCCACCAATGTCTATGCAAGCCGACCATCAGGGCGTCGGCGCAAGCTGAAGACCTACGGCGAGAGCCGGGTCTGCAGTCAGGAAGGCTGCAGCACCAAGCTGTCGAAGTACAACAAGAACACGGAGTGCCATCGGCACGCCCCGCGCCAGTTTCCCCGCACCCGGGGAGTCCTCACGGAGCAAGCCGGAGAGGCCTGAATAGGCCCGGCCGATCTACAGTACGCTGATCCCGGACTCAATTCAGAGAACGGGATGCAGCGCCCACTTGTCTCCATAGTCGTACCCGCCTTCAACGAGGCGGCGATCATCTCCGAAAACCTCGGGGTGATCTGCGCGTACCTCGAGAGCATCGAAGAGCGCTACCGCTGGGAACTCATCGTCGTCAACGACGGCAGCACCGACGAGACCGGCATGCTCATCAACGAGTTCGCCGAGGACCGCCCCAACGTGGTCACTCTCCACCACGCCATCAACTTCCAACTCGGCCAGGCGCTGCGCTTTGCGTTCAACAACGCCCGGGGCGACTACATCGTCACCTTCGACGCCGACCTCTCCTACGCCCCCGACCACATCGGCCGGTTGGTCGACGAGATGGTCGAGAGCCACGCCAAGATCGTCATCGCCTCGCCCTACATGACGGGCGGTGAGACGACCAACGTTCCCTGGCTTCGCAAAGTGTTGAGCCGCTGGGCCAACCGCTTGCTGTCCGCCACCGCCAAAGGCAAGCTCACCACCATCACCGGCATGGTCCGGGCCTACGACGCCCGGTTCCTGCGATCCCTGAACCTCAAGACGGTCGACGCCGAGATCAATCCCGAGATCATCTACAAGGCCCAGATACTGCGGGCTCACATCGTCGAGATCCCCGCCCACCTGGACTGGACGTTCCGCCAGACCGGCGGGAAGCGGCGCAAGTCCGGGGTCCGCATCCGCCGCAGCGTGTCGTCCTCGACGGTCTCGGCCTTCCTGTTCCGGCCCTTCATGTTCTTCATCGTTCCCGGATTGATCGTCCTGGCCCTCGCCACCTACTCGCTGGCCTGGGGCGCCTTCCACATCGGGTCGGCCTGGCCCGATGCCGGCAACTTCTCCGACGCCCTGGCCGCCGCCTATGACGAGCGCCCACACACGTTCATCGTCGGCGGCATCGGCCTGATCGTGGCGATCCAGCTGCTCAGCCTGGGCTTCATCGCCGTTCAGAACAAGCGGTACTTCGAGGAGCTGTTCCACCTCGGAACCACCATCAACCGCCACCACACCGGCGTCGGATCAGACGCCTCAGACGCCGACGCCCCCCTCCCCGCCCACGCCGCCGACAACCGCTGACCATGGCGGACGGCAACGGGACCGGCGTCCCGACCGGCCCGGCATCCGGGCTGCGTAGGGACGGAACCGCCGGCATCGTCGGCGGCAGCCTGGTGGCTGCCCTGGCCGCCTACGCCTTCCTTCAGGGCGCAGCCCGCCTGCTCGGCGCCGACCGGTTCGCAGCCATCTCGGCCCTCTGGACCATCCAGTTCCTCGCCATGGCGGTCGCCCTCCTCCCCCTCGAGCAAATGGTCATCCGGGATCGCTCACTGCGATCGGGCAGGGGCACCACCGCGGCGATAGCCGTAACGGCCGCTGCCACCCTGATCGCCACCGGGTACGCCTATCTCAACGTCGACACGCTGTTTGCCGGGGAAAGCGTCTACGTGCTGCTGACCGGCGTCGGGGTCGTCGCCATGGCCGGGTTCGCACTGGCCCGGGGCGAACTGGCCGGCCGGCTCCGCTATCGCGACTACGGCCTGGTCACCGGCGGCCAGGCCGTGCTCCGGCTGGTGGCGGGGCTGGGACTGATTGCCCTCACCGATAGCGCCGTCGGCGGTGGATGGGCCATCGTGTTGTCGCCGCTCGTCGTCCTGCTGTGGTGGCCGCGGCGCTCAGAAAAGAATGCGTCTGGAGAGCGCGACCGTCCCGGGGCGTTTCTGACCGGGTTCCTGCTCGCCAACGGCGCCGCCCAGGTGATCCTGGTCGCCGGCCCGCTGGCCGTGGAGCGGCTCGGCGGGGCGCCGGCGGCGGTTTCGGTGCTGTTCGTGACGCTGACCCTGTTCCGGGCTCCGCTGGCGGTTGCCAACAATGTGCTGGCCCGGCTCCTTCCCCCGTTTGCGGCCATGGCCGCCGACGGACTGCATCACCGGCTGCGGCTGTGGAGCCGGCGCCTGGCAGGCCTCGCCGGCGCAGCTGCTGCCCTGGCACTCGGGCTGGGGGCGTGGCTGGGACCCGGCCTGACCGCCGTCCTGTTCGGGTCGGACTTCCGCCCCGCCGCCGCCACCGCGGCCTTCATCGCCGCCGGGTCGGTGCTGGCCACCGGATCGTCGTTCGCTAATCAGATCCTGGTTGCGCTCGGCGCGACGTGGCGACTGGCTGCCGCGTGGCTGATCGGCCTCGCTGCGGCCGTGGTGGTGCTGGCGGCAGTGGACGGTGAGCCCGCTCCCCGGGTGGCGGCTGCCTTCCTGGCCGGCGAGGCGGCGGCGCTGGTGGGCATCACCGCCCAGGTCCACCTCAACGTTCGCCGAACGGCCGGCCTATCCGGATGAGAACCGCCGCCCGATCTCTTCGGTGAGACGGTCGAACTCGGCCGGTTCCAGCCGCGGCCGATCGGCGACGGCGAAGGGCTCCAGCCCGGCGGTGTCGGCGGGCACCACACCCAGCCAGCCGGCGACGTCGCGGACCAGCCCGGCCGGGTCGGCACACAGCGCGGCGTACGTCACCTGCCTGGTTACGCCAGCGGGCAGCCGGGCCAACTGCTCATCGAGGGTCTGTTCGACTCGCTGCACCTGATCGGCCACGTCGGTGATGTAATCGTCATCCCCGGCGACGCCTTCCGCCCCCAGACCCCACCCGACCCGCCGGTCTCCCTGCACCACCTGGCGGGCCTCAACCAGGGACTGGGCGACGAATAGCGGATCTCGTCGGATCACGACGAACCGGGCAGTGGGGAGATGTTCGGCGAGGGCACCCATGGCCGCGGTGTTGCGGTTGTTCTTGTTCAGGAAGGGGCGGCCCATCGCCAGCTCCCAGGCACCGAAGAAGCGCCGCATCTGCGCACCGGTAGCCGGATCCAGCTGAGAGGGGGTGTGGTAACGGTCGGCGCCCAGCCAGCGATTCCAGATCGAGAACGCGTCGTTTGGCGAGCCGAGCGACGCCGTGTTGCCATAGAAGGTCTCGTATCGCACCCGGCGTCGGGCGAAGCGGCCCAGCCGGTGCGTCGCCGTGATCGGCGCATGCGGGAACAGCTCCGTGAGGTTGGACGGGAAGGAAACCGGGAGGTGGGCGGTCAGCACCTGGCCGAGCAGCGTGGTGCCGCTGCGGGGCAGTCCGACCACCAGCACGATCGGCAGCTCCGGGTCGCCGGCAGACTGGAGGCGGCGCCGCTCGAACAGGCCCATTACCCGATCGACCGGAATCAGGGGGTAGCGGAGTGCCTCCCGCCCCAGGGCCGAGCGGGCGGCCGGATGACGCGAGGCCAGCATCCGTTTCACCAGTCCGATGGGATCCTGGAAGTTACTGTTGCGGCCCGCCCCACTCACCGGGTGGCTGCGTCCCGTACAAACTCCTGCAGCAGACCGAGGCCGACCGGGCCGGCTTCCAGCACGTCGGCATGGAACTTCTTGAGGTCGAATCCGCCTCCCTCGGCGCGAAGGCGCTCCTCGCGCAGGTCGAGGATGACCTTTTCGCCGATCTTGTAGGCCGGAGCCTGCCCGGGCCAGCCCAGGTAGCGGGTTACCTCGGAGGCGGCGTAGTCGGGCAGCTGGCCGGCGTAGTCGCGCATCATCTCGGTGGCGTTCTCGAACGTCCATCGCTCACCCGGATGGAACGGCTGATCGTCCGGGATGGGCAGGTCGAGATGCACCCCGATGTCGATGGCGACCCGGCACGCCCGCAGGATCTCCGAGGCCAGCATGCCAAATATGTACTCGGGCTTCTCGAAGTACCCGAGCTCCCGCATCAGGGTCTCCGAATACAGCGCCCACCCCTCGCCGGCACCGCTGTACCAGACCCACACTCGCTGCAGTCGGCTCGTGGTGTCCTGGAGGCTCATCTGCACGGCGGTCTGGAGGTGATGGCCCGGGAAACCTTCGTGGTAGGCGGTGCTGACGTTGTCCCACACCGGGATGGTCTCGTTCTCGCCGACGGAGAACCACACGCTGCCGGGGCGGCTGAAGTCCTCGCTGGGGCTGATGTAGTAAGCGCCGATGAAGCTGCCCGGTGGGGCCAGCTTGGTGTCGACCACTTTGGCGGCCTCGGGGATGTCGAAATGGGAGCCGTCGAGGTCGGCGAGGGCGATGAGCTGGCGCTCCTGCATGGTGCGGACGAATTCGTCACGGCTCACCCGGCGGCCGTTGAGCATCTCGACTACTTCCCGCCGGCTGGCGCCGGGAAGGATGTCGTAGCTGAGGGCCTGCATGTCCTTGCGGATGCGCTCGATCTCCGACCAGCCCCACCGGTAGGTCTCCTCGAGGTCGACGGCCATGCCGAGGAAGTACTCCGACGCCGCCGCATAGCGCTCCCGCCCCACCCCGTCCTCGTCGGGGGCGCCGGGTAGATACTCGGCTTGGAGCCACTCGCCAATGGCTCCGTACCCGGCGGTAGCCGAGTCCACCGCAGCCGATGCGGCCGCCATCTCGGTGGAAGACGCGCCGTTCACCTCCATGTCGTCGAGCAGTGCTCGGAGGGCTGATTCGGGGCCGGCGTTGGTGTGGCATTGCTCGATCACCCCGAGCACCTGGCGGCGGGCCGCATACAGGTTGCGGTCCATCCCGACCGACAGCGTGGCCTTGATACCGTCGAGGGCTTCTCCAACCGTGGCCAGCCGGGTGGTGACCGCCGCACGACCGTCGGCCGTCTCGGTGTCCATCACGTCGAAGACCTCGCGGATGTCGTAGATCGGACAGGCCAGCGTCCGGAGGGCCCGGTACACGTCGTCGTGACCTTCACGGGCTCCTTCCAGGTCGACGAACATTCTTGCCACCCGGGTGGCCCGCTCCGCCGCCGGGTCGTCGGAGGGGGCGAGAGCGTCGATGCGCAGCCGCAGCCCCTTCAGATAGTTACGACCGGCCTCGATCCCATCCGGGCTGTAGTCGTTCCACAGATGGTCATACCCCGGAATGCCCACATAGGTGGCGTCGACCGGATACAACGCGGCCATTTCGTCAACCGCCGTGTCACTCAACTGCCAAATGTCCACCGGGTGATGTTAGGGATTGCGCCGGTAGCCGCACCAAAACAAGGAGCTGAGCACCGCTGCGACGAACAGCACCAAACGCCCAATGCCCTTAGAGCGAAAGGAAGACCGCATACCCCCGCCGATCAAGTGCTGCTGCTAGAGAGTTCCGAACCTGCTCGATGATCTCGGCACGTTGCTCGGGGTCACCACGGCCCAGCTCATACTCGTGCCAAAGATCGACTTCTAAGATCACGTCTCCGAGGCTGTGATAGTTGAACGCGGCATCCTCGTAGTAGTCCACGGACCGAAGAAACTTGATCCCGGGCAGTTCGTCCCAGTCGGGAATTGAGATCCCGGCTACCCGGTCGACCTCGCTCGTCGGGTCACACAGCGTGCGGCGTAGCGATAGCGAGATCATCCGCCCACCCTCGGGAGGCCAGGGTGAGCGGTCCAGACTCCCTCACCAGGTTTGATGATCACCGTGTACAGGTTGGTTTGGGCTCCTGTAGCGGCGTCCCATCCGATCGGCCGGCCCGCATCGACAACAGTCGCCAGGTTGCCGTTCGACTGGATGATCGGCGACCAGTCCGCCGCATCGGTCACCAGGGACTCCAACTCATCGGCATTGTTGAAGTAGCTCGTACTGTTGTCCCACTGAGCGCCCCCTCGCAGGTGCCGGTCACGGATGTGCTGCAGCCGATCTGGTCGGATGTCATCTAGCCACCGCACCGACTGTGACGCGCTTGGGGCTTGTGGGGTCTTGTTTGTTGTGCGGAGTTTGCGGAGTTTGTTGAGGAAGACACCAAAGCCGATAGCGCCGGCGAGTTCTCCCCGTTCCCGGGCCGAACCACTGACAATCGTGGTGAACAGTCCTTCGACCTCACCGACCACCAACTCCCCGTAGCCGCTCAACCGGTCGGTGTCCCATG
>JABDLU010000182.1 GCA_013002865.1 Acidimicrobiia bacterium | reverse complement strand
GCCACCCACAGCCCGGCCCGCTCCATGAGCTGCTCGATACGGTCTGAAGCGGCGGCGTCGAGCACGGCAGACTCCGCCGGCGTGATGACGAGCTGCATGCGAGAAGAGTACCGGGATCAGGAATCAGGGAGTTGCAGGTTGCAGGTTGCAGGTTTCAAGCCGGAAGGCATCGGGCAACGGGCGTCGGGCGTCGGGCATCGGCGATCGGCAATCGGCGATCAGCGATCAGCGATCAGCGATCAGCGATCGGCGATCGGCACCTATCGCATGTAGTTGCCAAGGAACCCGAAGGGTTTCCGGTCAGTCCAGGTCGAGTTGGTGGAGCTCGTCGACTTTTTCCTTGACCGACGCCGACGCCGCCTCGAGGGCGGCCTGCTCGGTGTCGGTGAGGGGGAGCTCGACGATCTCCTTGATGCCTTCCTTGCCGAGCCGGGCCGGCACCCCCAGATACACATCCGAAATGCCGTACTCACCGTTCATCCAGGCGCACACCGGCATCATCTCGCCGGTGTCGCCGATGACGGCTTCGACCATCTTGGCGGCCGCGGCCGACGGCGCGAAGTACGCGCTACCGGTCTTGAGCAGAGCAACCACCTCGGCTCCGCCCTTGCGCGTGCGCTCGACGAGGGATTCAACAGCCTCGGCGTCGACAAGATCCTCGAGCAGCTTGTCCCCTACTTTGGTCTGCGACGGTACCGGCACCATCGTTTCGCCGTGGCTGCCGAGGGTCAAAGCCGATACTTCCATAATGTCGGCTCCCGTCACCTCGGCGATGAAATGCGCGAACCGGGCCGAATCCAGCATGCCGGCCTGGCCCATCACCCGATTGGTCGGGAAACCGGAGACCTCGGCGGCGAGCGTCGTCATGTGGTCGAGCGGATTGGTGACGTTGATGATCACGGCATCCGGGGAGTGCTCAGCGATCTGGGTCGTGACGTCCTTGACGATCTTGGCGTTGACTTCGAGCAGGTCCATGCGGCTCATTCCCGGCTTGCGGGGCAACCCGGCGGTGATGACGACCACATCGCTGCCGGCCGTGGCCGCGTAGTCGTTGGTACCCGTCATGATCGTGCGGTAGCCGAGCACGGGCCGGGACTGGTTGATGTCGAGTGCCAGTCCCTGCGGGAGCCCTTCGACGATGTCGGTCATGACGACCTCATCGACGATGTCGGCTTCGGCGAGTCGCATTGCGGTCGTCGATCCGTATTTTCCGGCTCCAACGACGGTGACTTTGCTCATGGTGGCTCCCTCTCAGCTAGGTGATCGAAGGCTAGTGGTCGGCCGTCCCCCGTCCCCCGAATAGTCATTGGTCGCTGGTCACTAGTTGTTGGTCGTTTCAGATGCCTGGGCCTGCCCCCGTCTGGCTTGGCTTGGAACTTGGAACCGGCAACTTGGTCCTCCAATCAACAACACGGGAACGCGCCAAGCAACCCGGAGGGTTGCCCACCCCCCTCCTTGCCTCCCCCACTCGCTGCGCTCGCGGGGGAGGTAACACTTTCTGGCTTGGAACTTGGAACCGGCAACTTGGAACTCCACTCAAGAACACAGGAACGTGCTCGCCGCCGGCGGGGAGGTACGAGACCTACATCCTCTCGATCATGGCGTCGGCGAATTCCGAGGTTGCGACCTTGGTGGCGCCTTCCATGAGTCGCTCGAAGTCATAGGTGACGATCTTGTCGGCGACGGCTCCCTCGAGGCCGCGAATGATGGCCTGCTCGACCTCTCCCCAGCCCATATAGTTGAACATCAGGGCGCCCGACAAGATGACCGATCCCGGATTGACCTTGTCCTGGCCGGCGTACTTCGGAGCCGTTCCATGAGTCGCTTCGAAGACGGCGACCCCGGTCTCGTAGTTGATGTTGGCGCCGGGGGCGATCCCGATACCGCCGACCTGGGCAGCCAGCGCGTCGGAGATGTAATCGCCGTTCAGGTTCATCGTGGCGATGACGTCGTATTCGGCCGGTCGGGTGAGGATCTGCTGGAGAAACGCATCGGCGATGACGTCCTTGACCAGGAGCCGTTCGCCGGGATCGCCTCCACAGTCCTCCCATCCGACGGCCCGGTCGGAAAACTCCTCTCGCACCAGCTCGTACCCCCACTCCCGGAAGGCTCCCTCGGTGTACTTCATGATGTTGCCCTTATGAACCAGCGTGACCGATTTGCGACCGTTGTCGAGGGCGTAGGTGATGGCCGCGCGAATGAGACGCTTCGACCCGGTAGCCGACACCGGCTTGAGGCCGAGGCCCGAATCGGGCCGGGGAGTCCAGCCGTATTCGGATTTCACGAAATCGAGGAGCGCCCGCGCCTCCGGCGATCCCGATTCCAGCTCCATGCCGGCGTAGACGTCTTCGGTGTTCTCTCGATAGATGACCATGTCGATCAGTTCGGGATGCTTCACGGGTGAGGGCACTCCGGTGAACCAGCGGACCGGCCGAACACACGCATACAGATCGAGGATCTGGCGCAGCGCCACGTTCAGGCTGCGTATCCCACCGCCCACCGGCGTGGTGAGCGGGCCCTTGATGCCGACGAGATACTCGCGGAAGGTGCCGACGGTCTCCTCGGGCAGCCATTCCCCGGTTTGCTCGAACGCCGCTTCGCCGGCCAACACTTGCTGCCAGGTCACCGACCGGCTCCCCCCGTAGGCCGTGTCGATTGCGGCGTCGAACACCCGCACAGCCGCAGCCCAGATGTCGGGCCCGATGCCGTCACCCTCAATAAACGGAAGGATCGGGTCGTCCGGAACCTGCAGTCCGTCCGGTCCCATTGTGATGAGGTTTGCCATAGCGATTCTCCTGTATGTCCGTCCGGAAACTACGTGCCGGCTGCTATCCGGGATTCAGCCAGAACCACGGTGTTGAGCAGCAAGCTGGCGATGGTCATAGGGCCCACGCCTCCGGGCACCGGCGTGATCGCCGATGCGACCTCCGAGATCGATTCGAAGTCGACGTCGCCGACCAGCTTTTCATCGACCCGATTGATACCAACGTCAACTACCACGGCTCCAGGTTTGACCCCGTCGGCGGTGACCAGACCGGGACGTCCGGCCGCGACTATCAAAATGTCGGCCTGGCGGGTGATGGCGGGAAGGTCCCTGGTCCTGGAGTGGGCGAACACCACGGTGGCGTTGGCCGACTTGTGGTTGAGGAGCAGGCCCATGGGCCGGCCGACCAGCCGGCTGCGGCCGATGATGACGGCAAGCTTTCCCTCTGTCTCGATGTCGTAGTAGTCGAGCATCCGCATGATCCCTTGTGGAGTAGCCGGGACCGCGCCCCCGCTCCGCTCCAGGACCACGAGGCCGAGACTGTGCGGGTGCAGCCCATCGGCGTCCTTGCCAGGCTCGATGAGGTCGATGACGGCATCCGGATCGAGGCCGTCCGGCAGCGGCAGCTGCACCAGGATCCCATCGACTGCCGGATCGGCATTGAGCCCACGAACCAGGTCCTCGACCTCGTCCTGCGGCGTGTCGCCCGGAATGTGATGGTCGTACGTGTACATGCCGACCGTCGCAGCGGCTTTGTGCTTCATGCGCACATATACCTCGCTGGCCGGGTCGTCGCCGACAAGCACTGTTGCCAGTCCCACCCGCTTGTTCAACGCGTTGATCCGTTCAGCGACTTCGTCCTTGATGGCCTGAGCGGGCTCCTTGCCCGTGAGCAATTGAGTCATGAAGCCAGGTTAGGACTCCGGCGCGGAGCCCCGGCGATCAGGCGGCAGGATTACCTCCCCCGCGAGCGCAGCGAGTGGGGGAGGCCAGGAGGGGGGTGACAGCGCGTTCCTGTGTTCTTGATTGGAGTTGCCAGTTCCAAAGCTGCAAGTTCCAAGTCAGAAGGCATCAGAGTTACCTCCCCCGCGAGCGCCAGCGAGTGGGGGAGGCCAGGAGGGGGCTGGGCAACCCTCCGGGTTGCTTGGCGCGTTCCCGTGCTCTTGATTGGAGTTGCCAGTTCCAAAGCTGCAAATTCCAAGTCAGATCGTGATGGAGTTGCAACCGGCGACCGGCGACCGGCAACCGGCAACCGGCAACCGGCAACCGGCAGGCTACGAGAGCAGCGCCTGGACGGCGGTGCCGATCTCAGTCGGGTCATCGAGGACGGTGGCGCCGACCGCCGAGAGCGCTTCCATCTTGGCCGATGCCGTCCCCTTGTTACCGGAGATGATGGCGCCGGCATGGCCCATCTTCTTGCCGGGGGGCGCCGTCACGCCGGCGATGTAGGACACGACCGGTTTGGTGACATGGTCCCGGATGAAGTCGGCCGCTTGCTCCTCGGCATCACCACCGATCTCGCCGATCATCACGATGGCGTCGGTCTCCTCGTCCTGCTCGAACAGCTCGAGCACATCGACGAAGGAGGTCCCGGGAACGGGATCGCCGCCGATTCCGATGCAACTGGACTGGCCGATCCCGAGCACGGTCAACTCGTACACCGCCTGGTAGGTGAGGGTGCCGGAACGGGACACGACCCCCACCCGCCCCGGGAGAGCAATCTCCGGGGGCATGATCCCCACGTTGGCCTTTCCGGGTGAGAGCAGCCCCGGGCAGTTCGGACCGAGCAGGCGGGTGTCGGAAGTCTGGGTGATGTAGTTGTAGACCCGCGCCTCGTCGTGGGCGGGGATGCCCTCGGTGATGGCCACAACCAGATCGATTCCGGCGGCGGCGGCTTCCAGGATGGCATCGGCGGCGAACGGCGGTGGCACGAACGTCATGGCGGTGTTGGCCCGGGTGGCCTCGACTGCCTCGGCGACCGTATTGAAGATGGGAACGCCGTCGAGATCGGTGCCACCTTTCCCGGGGGTCACGCCGGCCACGAGGTTGGTCCCGTACTCGCGGTTCCGGAAGCCGTGGAACTGCCCTTCCTTTCCGGTCAAGCCCTGAACTAGTAGCCGGGTTCCCTCGTCGATGAGAATCGCCATCAGGCACCTCCTGCCAGCTCAACGGCCTTCTCGGCGGCCTCTCGCATCGTGGCGGCGGCGATCAGCTTCTCGTTCGGTGAGCCGGCCAGGATCGCTCTCCCCTCCTCGGCGTTCGTTCCATCCAGCCGGACCACGATCGGCCAGGGAAGCTCTAGCCTGCCAAGCGCCTCGATGATCCCTTCCGCGACGAGGTCACAGCGGGTGATGCCGCCGAAGATGTTGATCAGGACGGATTTCACCGAGTCGTCCTGGGTGAGCACCTCGAGGGCATTGGTGATCGTGTCCGCCCCGGCTCCCCCACCTACGTCCAGGAAATTGGCCGCCCGGCCCCCCACCAGGTCGACGACGTCGAGCGTGCTCATCACCAGACCCGCTCCGTTGCCGATGATGCCGACGCTTCCATCGAGCTTGATGAAGTTGAGATCGCTTTCCATCGCCCGGGCTTCGATCGGATCCCGCGTGAAGGCGGCTTCGAAATCGCCGAAGTCAGGGTGGCGGTAGAACGCGTTGGCGTCCAGCGTCACCTTGGCGTCGAGGGCGACGATGTCACCGCCTCCGGTGAGGATGAGGGGGTTGACCTCGACGAGGTCGCAATCGAGGCCGACAAACGCCGCGTACAGCTTCTTGAGGGCACCGGCCGCTTTCCGGGCGGCCGACGGATCGAGCTTCGCCCGATATACCAGCTCCCGGGCCTGCCAATCGGTCAGCCCGACCACCGGGTCGATATGCAGCTTGACCACCGCGTCCGGGTCGCTTTCGGCGACGCCTTCGATGTCCACCCCACCCTGGGCGCTCACCATCGCCAGATGCTTCTTCGCCGAGCGGTCGAGGGTGAAGCTGGCGTAGTACTCGGCGGCGATGTCTGAGGCCTCTTCAACCCACACGGAGTGGACCGTGTGGCCTTTGATATCCATGCCGAGGATCTGGGAGGCGGCTTCCTCGGCCTCCGACGCCGAATGCGCCAGCTTGATGCCGCCGGCCTTGCCGCGTCCGCCCACCTGGACCTGTGCCTTGACAACGACCGAGCCGCCCAGTTCGTTGGCGGCGGCGGCCGCAAAGCTCGGTGACGTGGCGAGCCTGCCGTCTGGCACGGGCACGCCAAGTCGGGCGAAGAGGGACTTGCCCTGGTATTCGAAGAGATCCACTGCTCAGCTTTCCGGGATGTGTTCGTTGACCCACTCCACGATCGCCGATAGCGGAGCGCCAGGAGTGAAGATAGCGGCGAGTCCGGCCGCCTCGAGCGGCTCGATGTCCTCGTCGGGGATGATGCCTCCCCCGAAGACGATGATGTCGCCGGCACCGCGGGACTTGAGACCGTCAACCACCTTCGGAAACAGCGTCATATGAGCGCCCGACAACACCGATAGCCCCACGCCGCCCACGTCCTCCTGAATGGCCGTTTCAACGATCTGCTCTGGAGTCTGATGCAACCCCGAGTAGATCACCTCGACGCCGCCGTCGCGCAGAGCCCGGGCGATCACCTTGGCTCCCCGGTCGTGACCGTCGAGGCCCGGCTTGGCGATGAGGACTCTTCTCGGCATCCGTCCAAGACTAGACAGCCACAGCGGTGCCTCCGGCCCGGCGGCGTCCGGTCGCGTAGGCTGTGATGACGGGCATCCCGGGGAGGACACGATGGCCGCAGATTCCACTGTGGGCTTCGGGCTGTACGTCCAGGACGCCCATCCCATCCGCACGGCGATGGAGACGGTTCGCTACGCCGAGGCGCGGGGTTTCACGTCGGTCTGGCAAGCTGAGAGCCGCCTGGCCCGCGAGGCCACCGTTCCGATGGCCGCATTCCTGACCGCCACCGAGCAGATAATCGTCGGCTCGGGCGTCGTCAACAATTGGACGAGGAACCCTGCACTGCTCGCCTCAACGTTCTCGACGCTCGATGACCTGGCCCCGGGCCGGGTGATTCTCGGAATCGGAGCGTGGTGGGATCCGCTGGCCTCCCAGGTCGGGATCACCCGAACCCGGCCTCTGCAGGCCATGCGGGAAACAGTCGAAGTAGTGCGCCGCTTACTCAACGACGAAACGGTCACCTATCACGGCGACTTCGTTCACCTCGACGGGGTGGCCCTCGACTACGTGCACCAGGAGCGCCGGCCCAAGGACGTCCCCATTTACATCGGCGCAACCGGGATGAAGATGATGGAGCTCACCGGCGAAGTCGCCGACGGGGTCCTGCTCAACTACCTGGTGGCGCCGTCGTACAACGACCGGGCCATGGAGGCGCTGGGCCGGGGGGCGGCCACGTCCGGCCGATCGATCGACGATCTCGACCGGCCCCAGCTGGTGGTGTGCTCGGTGTCTGAGGATCGGACGGCCGCACTCGACGGGGCTCGCATGCTGGTCACCCAATACCTCGGCCAGCAGCCGCACATCATGAAGGCCTCCGGAGTACCGCAGGAGATTCTCGACGACGTTGGAGCGGTTCTGCAGTGGCCGGCCACCCGCGACGAGGTCAAGGCCGCATCGAAGCTCGTCCCGGACGAGATCGTTCAGCTGATCACGGCTTCGGGTACCGCCGAGGAATGCCGGGCCAAGGTGGCCGAGTACGTCGAGCATGGCTGCACCAGCCCGATCCTCTATCCGCTCGGTCCCGATGTCCGCTACATGATCGACGTCTTCAGCGACTCCTGACGCGCACCGTGGCGAGACGAGCGCCGCCCCGGCCCCGTAGATTGGTGGGGAACGGACAGGAGGAACCATCGACTACGAGGAGTATCGGGCGAAGTTCTTCGTCGATCCGCAACCGGAGCCCCGCTTCGACTTCGGCGGGGTCCGCGGCGCCACGCTCTTTTACGAGGACTACGACGCCGCCGTCACCTACTACGGCGAAGTGCTCGGTCCCCCGTCCTATGTCGAGGGCAGCGGCACGCGCTCGTGGATTCTCAATGGAACCTGGCTGACCCTGCTGCGGGGCACGCACGGCAATCCGGCCAACGTCGAGGTGCCGTTCGTGATGGCGACCCCGGACGAGGCGGACCGGTTGCACCGGGCCTTCATCGATGCGGGCGGAACCGGCCCCGATCCGATCGACACGTTGATGGGTGTCCCGGTTCGGTACTGCCCGGCGAAGGATCCCTTCGGCGTGGATTTGCTCGTGTACTGCCCCTTGCCGCCCGAGGGGGAGGGTTAGTCCATCGTGACCGAGGTGTCGTCCTGGAAGAGCCCCATCTGATTTCCCTCCGTGTCGGTGAAGTATGCCGACCATCCAACGCCCGGAATCGGAGATTTGTCGACCACGATCTTGGCTCCAGCTCGCTCGGCCGTTTTCATGGCGGCTTCGATGTCGTCGACGGCAATGACAAACATCGGAGCCATGAAGTTCTCGCCGCGGGGCCCGAGCGCACCGTTGATGCCGGGCTCCTCGTCGGGACCGGACGTGACCAGCCAGTAGGGAGCGCCCTCCCATTGCTGGATCTCCCAGCCGAACGCCTGCTGGTAGAAAGCGGCCGCCCGGTTTGCGTCGTCAACCGGTATCTCGAAGTGCATGGGTCGGGGCATCGCAACCCTCCTTTCTGGACGAGCCGAACCTACCGAATCGCGACTAGGAGCGCCCCCCGGGTATAACGGAGGCGTGCGGCGCGCCCTTCTCATCTCCCTGATCCTGGTTGCGGCCGGCTGCGGCTCGAGTGGCGCAGCTGAGGTATTCCCGTTCGAGGAGATCCAGGGAAGCGAACTGGTATTCAAGGCCGACCCGCTCGACCCGAGCCGCACCATCTTCCGCGTGACGACCACCGAGCCGAGCATCTGTGCGATCACGTGGGGGCCAAACGAGTCGCTCGGCAACCAGAACAACTCGCTCACCATGAACGGCACGGGGATCGCCCAGCACGACGTGATTCTGCCGGGAGCGATCCCCGGGGAGACCTACTACTTCACCGTGCAGGGCTCCACCGCCGACGGCCGGCTGTTCAAGCGGGACCTCGACACTTTCACCATCCCGCCGGTCGATGGTCCGCCCGGCGGTGATTCCGCTGATCGGGGGCCAAACCTGGCACTGGAGGCAACCGTCACCGGGGTCAGCTCCGAGTTCAGTGCTGCCTTTGCGGCAGCGAACGCTCTCGACGGCGATCCGGCCACCGAGTGGTCGACGCGCGGTGACGGCGACGGGGGCTTCATCACCGTCGATCTCGGGGCAACCCAGGAGATCGGCGGATTCGAGTTCATCACGCGATCGATGGCAGATGGAAGTGCCGTCACCACTGAGTACACCGTCACGATGGATGATGGGGACACGCTCGGGCCGTTCCCGGCGGGGTCGCCTGCCGACCGGAGGTTCCAGGCCATCGAGACCCGCGGCCGGGTGGTGCGGTTCGACATCAACACCTCAACCGGCGGCAACACCGGCGCCGTCGACATCGGCGTGTACGGCCCGCAGGGCTAGGGCGCGGGTGGCGGCATGACCTGGGCGGTGGTGCTGGGAGTGGTGGCCGGCGCTCTTGTCGGGGTCTGGCGCAAGCAGCGGTCCCCGGAACAGGCCCAGGCGGGCGCCTTGTGGGCGGCCGGGGCAGCCGCCGCGGTCTACGTGATCGTTTCGATTGTGCGTGGGGTGCTCTGAGAGCGGCGTCCTAGCCTCGGCGTATGACTCATCGCCCGCCCCGCTCGCTGATCACCTTCCTCGGTGCCGCCAAGACGGTCACCGGCTCCAAATTCCTCGTCGACACGCCCCGGGCACGGGTGCTGGTGGATTGCGGGCTGTTTCAGGGACCGAAGAAGCTGCGTCAGCAGAACTGGGCGGAGTTTCCCGTCGACCCGGCCACGATTGACGCTGTGGTCGTATCGCACGCCCATCTCGATCACGTCGGTTACCTGCCTGCGCTGGTGCGCAACGGCTATACCGGCAGCATCTGGGCGTCGGAGTCAACCGGCCGCCTGGCGGGAGTCGTCATGGCAGATTCCGGGCGAATTCAGGTTGAGGACGCCAAACGCGCCAACCGCAAGGGGTACAGCAAGCATCGCCCCGCCCTCCCGCTGTACACCGAGGACGACGCCATCGCCGCTGCGTCGCAGTTCCGGGTGGCCCCGTGGCAGGACGCAGTCACAATCGCCGATGGGGTCCGGCTGCGACTGACGCGGGCCGGGCACATCCTGGGATCGGCCTCGATCCTTCTCGAGTTCGACGATGGGACCGAGCCGGTTCACTTCTCCGGCGACCTGGGGCGCCCGTTCCATCCAGTGCTGGATCCACCCGACCCGCCGCCGACAGCCGGAACCGTCGTCATGGAAACAACCTACGGCGACACCGAGCAGCTCGACGAGGACGGCACCGCAGAGCTCGGTCGAGTCATCGCCCGCACCGCCGAGCGGGGTGGCGCCGTGATCATCCCGGCCTTCGCCATCGACCGCACCGAAGTGATCCTGTACGCGCTTCGGACCCTCACCGAGGAGGGCGCCATCCCTCACATGCCGGTGTTCCTCGATTCGCCGATGGCGCGATCAGCCCTCGGTTTCTACCTGCGGGCCATCGCCGAGTCGCACTTCGAGATCCGCGATGCGATTGCCGGCCAGCCCGAGGTACTGGACCCCGGCAATCTGACCGTCACCGAGTCCGTCGACGACTCCAAGGCGATCAACCGGGCCGAGCACCCCTACATCGTCATCTCGGCCTCGGGCATGGCCACCGGCGGCCGGGTGCTCCATCATCTCAAGCGTGAGCTGCCCAACCCACAGTCGGCCGTCGCCCTCGTCGGCTACCAGGCATCCGGTACCCGGGGCCGGCGACTCTTGAATGGTGAGGACGAAATCAAGATTCATGGCGAGTTCTGGCCGGTGCGCGCCGAGATCGCGTCGGTACCGGCCTTCTCCGTGCACGCAGACCAATCGGAGCTCCTCGACTGGTTGTCCTCCGCAGACCAACCGCCCCGGCAGGTCATCGCGGTGCACGGGGACCCCGAGGCGATGGCTGCCTTCGAGGACGTGGTCGCCGACCGGCTCAGCCGTACCATTCACACGCCGGGCCAGGGTGAATCAATCCTGCTGTAGCCG
>JABDLU010000162.1 GCA_013002865.1 Acidimicrobiia bacterium | reverse complement strand
CTGAGGATCACCACGGGAGCGGTTGTGGCACAACTCGCCGAGCACTCCGAGGGGCTCCAGATCGGTGTCCGGCTGGATCCCGGCGACCTATCCGACGAAACACTCGGTACGGCCAAACCAGCCACATACCTCTCAACGGTTCCGGGAGAGAGCGTTGCCCGGTGCCTGGCATCGGTGGCCGCCCTCCGGATGCGAGATGTCGAGCAGCCGGTCGAGGTCGGCATACCGGGAGTGGTGCAGGCGGCCGGAGGCGGCCGCTGGATTGACCCCACGCGGACCGTCGCCGAGCTCGGATCGGACCAGGGGCTGGACCGTCTGGGTGTGTCCGGGCTGCTGATCGACACCGGAAATCACATCAATGCAAACGCAGCCTGGCGCCAGCAGCTGTTCGATCTGGCTGCGCCGGGCCGGGCGGTCTGAGGTGGGCGGGTTCTTTCGCCGGTTCCGGCGCGGCTCACGGTCCGAGCAGCAGCCCACCAGCCCCCGCCGCAACAAGCAAGAGGACCTCGGCGAGCTGGCCCCCCTGGTGTCCCAGGCACGGATGAGCGTGATCCTCGCCCGCGGCGGCGAGGGCCGCGTCGAGGGCGACGTGGCGTTGATGGACGTCGGGGGAGTATCGATGGCCGCCCGGGTCAGCTTTGCCGTCTCTCAACTCGGTGATGTTCTCGTCGTCGGCCGGCCGGGGACCCTGGCCGGGGTGGCGGCCGTGCCTTACTACCGGCGGGATTCCCACACCTCACTGACCGGGCTGGTCACCGGGATGCGGGCCGCCGTCGACTTGTCGCCTCCCGGCGTGAAGCCGCTGGTGCTCCTGGTCGGGGTCGATCAGCCATATGTGCGGGTCGAGACCCTGCGGTTTCTGCTGGCGTTCGCCGGCCCGAACGAAGCCGTCGTCCCCGTATCCGCCGATGGGGAGCGGCACGGCACCTGCGCGGTGTACCCGTCGGCCTGGCTGGACCGTGCCGAGCGCGCCGATGACGACGATCTCACACTCGACCAGTTCCTCGGTCAGGTGAAGGTGCGCGAGCTGGGCCCCGACACCTGGGAAGGCTGGGGCGAAGATGGCCGGTCCTGGTTCCGGGTCTCCTCGGCCGAAACCCTCGAGGAAGCCCGCCGGCGGTTCGGCCCGTAGCCGTCTGCCTATCCACCGCCGTAGGCTCGGCGTATGGAAACCATGGATCATTACCACCAGGTGCAGTCCACCCTGCGCCCCCAGGTCCAGGCTCTCCGGGAGCTGATCCCGCAGACCTGGGCCAGCTTTGCCGAGCTGCACAAGAGCTCGATGGCCCCCGGCGAGCTTGACTCCTCGGTCAAGGAGCTCATCGCACTCGCCATTTCCGTTGTAGAAGCGTGCGACGGCTGCATCGCAGCCCACGCCCGGGGAGCGGCCCGCCACGGCGCCACTCGCCAGCAGGTGGCTGAGGCGCTCGGTGTCACGCTGCTGATGGACGGTGGGCCCGCTTCGGTGTACGCCCCGCGGGCGCTCGCCGCCTTCGACGAGTTCAGTAGCTAGCCGAGGCTGCGTAGAGCGGTTTTCCGCTAAGTAACGGGCCGGCCGGTGCCGAATGTAAGGCATGGCCAAGAATCCACCCCCGCCGGCCGCCACCACGCGCGCCGGCCGCTCCGGGCGTGCCCTGCTGGTCGTCACCGTGGTTGCGATCGTCGCGATTGCGGTGACCGCAGCGATTTTCGCGTTCTCGCGCGGCACCCGGGCCGTGACCGAGAGTGCGCTCTCGCTCCACCAGGCCGACGACACGCTGCGGGTGGCCACCGTCGTTCGCTTCCAGCTCGGCTTTGCCGTGCACCTGGCCGGGCTCGACCGGGAGTTCGGTAGCGACTTCTCCGATGTGCAGGAGCTCTCGACCGACGAGGCGGCCGACGCCCTGGAGCAGCTGGAAATCGGGATCGCCGACCTGGAGCGCCTCGGCGCCTCCCAGCCGATCCGCGAGGCTGCCGTGGACTACGCAGCGGTGGCGAACGGCATCCTCGACTTCCTGGAAGAAGGCGATTCGCGTCGCGCGCAATTGCTGGTTGAAGGCCAGTTTCCCACGACCTTCGAAACGCTCGCCGCCGTCCTGATCGCCGAGCGCAACGAGGAGCTCGCAGCCGTCAACGACTCTGACCGCAGCACCGCTACCTGGGGCAACGTCACCCGCTTCCTGCTGGCGGCGGTCATCCCGCTGCTGATCATCATCCTCTACCGGGAGATCGTGCGACGGCAGCAGCGCCAGGCCGAGCTGGAGATCAGGCTCGACGCCGAGCGCCAGCTCAGCAAAGCCCGGGAAGACTTCATCGCCAACGCCTCCCATGAGCTGCGCACACCGCTGACCAGCATCTACGGCATCGCCCAGCTTCTCCGCGAAGAGCCCGGCATGCCGATCAGCGCCGAAGAAATGATCGACATCATCAACAGCGAGGCGTCCGACCTGAACCGCATGGTGGAAGACCTCCTCACTACTGCACGGTTGGCGGCCGGCCAGCTTCGGTACGAGCCAGAGCACGTCGAGACTGAGGACGAGGTCGAAAAGATCATCGGCCCGTTCCGGCGCAACGGCGCCAATGTCACGGCCCAGGTCGACGAGGCGGTGGTCAACGTCGACCGGCTGCGCCAGCAGCAAGTGCTCCGCAACCTGGTATCGAACGCGACCAAGTACGGCGGACCGCATATTGAGCTGCGGGGCCGTGTCGACGGGCGCTGGTTCGAGTGGACGATCGCCGACGACGGCGAAGGCGTTCCCGCCGAGCTCGAGGAGCGCCTGTTCCAGCGGTTCATTCATCAGCACAGCTTCCAGCAGGCCGTGGCCGGCGGTGTCGGCCTTGGGCTGTCCATCGTCAAGTCTCTGGCCGAAGGAATGGGTGGAGCCGTTTCTTATCAGCGGACCGAGGATGAGACCCGATTCATCGTGCGGGTGCCGCTCGCCATCGAACAACCCGATCTGAAGGCGACCGGGGGATGGGTGGTCGAGGAGGAAGAGGGAGCCGCTTGAATCGATTACGGGAAACGGCACGCGTGACGGGAGGGTCCAGCAAGAAGGTCTGGGCCCTGCTTGCTGCTTACGCTCTGGTGGTCACGCAGATCGTCTTCGGCACTGGACTGCAGTCGGCTGCAGCTGCCACCTGGGTTGTGCAGCCCACGCCGACGAGCGAGCATTTGCATGGTGTGGACTTCCCGATGAACGACCTGACAGGGTGGGCGGTCGGGGACAACGGAACCGTTCTGCACACGGCCAACGGCGGCGTCGTGTGGTCGGCACAGGCCGTGCCGACTGCTCAGCCCCTCTATGGGGTCGACTTCGTGAACAACTCAGTCGGCTGGGTGGTGGGTGCCAACGCCACGATCCTCAAGACCGCCACCGGCGGCTCCTCCTGGGTTGCCCAGACCTCGCCGGCAGCCGTCACTCTCAACAGCGTGCACTTCCCGGTCGACTCCCTGACGGGGTACGCCGCGGGCATCGGCGGGACGATCCTCAAGACGGTCGACGGCGGAGCAAACTGGGTGGCCCAGACCACGCCGACGACCAATGAACTGCGCGAGATCCACTTCCCGGTCGACGCATTGACCGGGTATGCGGTCGGTCAGGGCGGTACGGTTCTCAAGACCACAGACGGGGGCGGGAGCTGGGTCAGTCAACCGACCCCCACCGGCCAAATGCTCGAGGGCGTGCATTTCCCGTCCGGGAGCAGCACCGGATGGATTTCCGGGCGGGGCCCGACGATCCTCCACACCAGCAACGGCGGTACCAACTGGAATGCGCAAAGCAGTCCCGTCGCCGAACAGCTCCATGGCGTCCACATGATCGACGGCACGATCGGATTCATCGTCGGCAACAACGGCACCATCCTCGAAACCAGCAATGGCGGTGCGAACTGGACGAGCGATGCATCCCCGACCGGGAACCACCTCAACGCGACCTACTGGCCGTCTTCTGCAACCGGGTACGCCGTCGGCAATGTCGGAACCGTGCTCAAGGCTGCCGGCGACGTCTCGGTCAGCGGCACGGTCTTCGAGGACATCGTGGGCGACGGCCTCGACGGAGCGCAGACAATCGGTGATGCCACCAACCCCGGATCGGCCGGTGTCACCGTCCGCTTGTACTCTGACGACGGCGACCGGGTTCCCGATGGCGGCGACACATTCGAGGGCACGCAGACCACCAGTGCTGCGGGCGCCTTCTCTTTCAATGGATTCGCACCGGGCGACTACTGGGTTGTCGTCGACTCGTCATCCATCGCAGCCGCGGCCGGCTACAACCCGACCTACACGGCCGCCTCTGCTCGCCCGGAGCAGAGCTACGGGCCGGCCGGCAGCTGGTGCGCCGATGCGAGCGCATGGGGCTGGACCGTCCAGGGCATCGGCGCTAATGGGGCGTGCTACGGCGGGCGCCGGGTCAGCTTCGTCGCCGGGTCTCAGTCGGACGATCTCACGACGTGGTGGTCGGGCGCCGAACATCTTGCGCTGGTCGACGCCGGTTCGGCGAGTGTCAGCGACGTCAACTTCGGGTTCTCGTTCAACGTCGTAGCCAGCAACCAGGGCAACACCGCCGGGGCTGCTGAGCAGGGCTCGTTCGATCAGTTCATTCAAAATGCCAACGCCGTCGCCGGGCCGAACGCCATGCGGTTCGTCCCGGCCGGCCCGCCCCGCAACGCATCCGGAGCCGGCAACTGGTGGCGGATCGACGTATCCGGTACGACAACCGCCATCCACGATGCCGACACAACGATTGACGGCCGGGCGGTCGACTGGGCCGATGGTGTGACGGTGCGTGATCTCCACACGGGCTTCCTGGGAGCCAATGCGCTCGGTGGAGTGACCGTCGGCGCCGACGACGTGGCGTTGCCGCAGGTCCCGCGTCCCGAGCTGCAGCTGATCGGCGCCAACCTCATTGCCCTCGAGAACGGCGCGGCCGGTCTGCTGCCGCACCGATTCGAGGTATACCGGGTGAGCATGACCGGCACCACCGGCTCGATGATTCGGGTCAACCCGTTCAACGCCAGCACTCCCCTCATCACCGGGACGCATGTGGCAGACACGGTCCTCGGATCCAATCCGGCCACGTTCGCGGGGAGCCTGCCCTCTGTAGCCACCCAGGGTGTCTACCTCACGGCCACCGCCGACGCCGTCGTCGAGAACAACCTGATCGGCTGGACCAACAACCGGACGGTAGATGTCGGAGATTCCGCCAACGCCATCGTTCGCGGCAACGAGCTGCGAGCCACCAGCGAGGACACTGTCGACATATTCGAGGGCTCCGACAATGCCCTCTTCGAGGCCAACCTCGTAGCCGAGGCCACCAACTGGGGTCTCGACTACCTCGCAGTGAACGGAACGATTCGGAACAACACGTTCGAGGCCAACGGCGATGGTGTGGGCCAGTCTGGTGGACTCCGTATCTTCTTCACCGGCAACACCGTCGACCGCAACGTGTTCCGCAACAACGCCGGACCCGGCATCGCCGTGGCCGGCGAGATGGTGGGAACGCCGCGCGATGCCGGTGAGGCCGTTCTGACCCGCAACGAGTTCGACAACAACGATGGGCTCGGCATCGACCTCCAGCCCGCAAGCGAAGACAACAGCCTTTCCGGCGATGGGATAACGCCCAACAATGGCGGTGCGCTCGATGCCTTGCACGGCAACAACGAGATCGACTTCCCCGTCCTCACCGCCGCCGGGCTCACCGGTGGTACGACGACCGTGCAGGGGACCGCGTGTGCCGGCTGCACGGTGGAGATCTACCGTGCCGTAGGCGGGACGGGGGACGATGATCCGCCCGGCTCGGGAACCAACTATCACGGCGAAGGCACCGAGTATCTCGGGAGCGGAGTCGCGACCGGCGGGACCTTCAGCATCGACGTGACCGGCCTGATCGTTGGAGACTCCGTCACTGCTACAGCAACCGACGCGGGTGCAGGTGTGACCTCGGAGTTCAGTCAAAACCTGGCTGTCGTGGCCTGGAGCACCATCTCAGGCCGGGTGTTCGAGGATCTCGCCGCCGATGCCCTGGCCGGGGCCCAGGCGGTCGGCGACGCCGTCAACCCGGCAGTTTCCGGCGTCGACGTCTATCTGTATGCAGACGACGGCACCACCCCCGGCAGCCCGGACGCCGGCGACAGCGTGCTCAACGGGGGCGCTCCGGTGCCGACCGACGGTACGGGAGCCTTCAGCTTCGCATCGTTGCCGAACGGGACGTACTGGGTAGTCACCGATTCTGCGACGGTCTCGCCCAGCGCCGGCCTCGAGCCGACCATGAATCTCGACGATGTCTGGGCCGAGCAGACCTACGGGCCCACCGGCGCGTGGTGTGCCGACGGGGCCGGAGGGACCGCGGAGGCCGGCGCAGCCGGGACGTGCTACGGCGGGCGGAGCGGAACGGCATCGGACCAGGCGAGCGCGCTGACGTCTGCTGAGCACCTGGCCCGAGTCGTCATCGCCGGCGGCACCCCGGTCAGTAACGTCGATTTCGGCTTCAGCTACGACGTGGTGACGACCACCCGCGGGGGTGACGCCACGGTCGACCCGGGCGCAGCAGGCACGCAGACCGTGCAGGGCTCGCTGCGGCAATTCATCGCCAATGCCAACAACATCACCGGCGCCAACCAGATGCGATTCGTCCCCGCTGTGCCGACCAACGGGACCGACGGGATTAACAACTGGTGGCGGGTCGCCGTCACGTCTGCCCTCCCTGCCATCACTAATGCATTTACCAGCATCGACGGGACGGCGTACCAGCTGGCCGACGGCACCACAGTTCGCGACGACAACGACGCCGATCAGGGCGCCGGCGAGACGGTGGGGGTCGACGGGCTCTACACCACTCCGGTGCTCGACCCTGAGCTCGAGCTCGACATCACCGGACCAACCAACGGCTTGCTGATCGAGGCCGCCGACGCGACGGTGCGAGGGATCGGCATCTGGGGTGCCGGCTCGCACGACATAGCCGTCGGCGACGACCTCGGACCGGCATTCGCGGGCGTGCTCATCGAACAGAACATCGTAGGAACGCCGCCCCACCGTTTCGATAGCTCCTTTGCGCCCTCGGGCAACGACCTCATCGAGCTGTACGCAGAGGCAACCGACGGCATTGTTCGTGACAACCTGATCGGTTTCAGCGACGGCGGAGGCGTCTCGGTAGACGAAGTAACCGGCGGCTGGCTCGTGTTCCAGAACGAAATACGCGGCATCGGCCGAGCCGCGGGGTGGGGTGCCCTGCAGGACGGCGTGGGTGACGCCGGTCCGGGGACCGTGGTGCGAGGCAATCTGCTCGTCGACAGCGCCGGCATGGGTGTTGACAGCCATCTCAGCCCGGGCGGCTACACGGTCGAACAGAACACGATCAGAAACAACGGTACGATTGCGCCTGAGAACGCGGGCATCCGCGTGATCGGCTCCGGCTCCACCGTCACCAAGAACCTCTTCGAGCAGAACAACGGTCCCGCCATCATCATCGTCAGCGACGATGCGTCGGCGCCGTATCCGGGAGCCAACGGCAATCGCATATCTCAGAATCACTTCAGCAACTCG
>JABDLU010000152.1 GCA_013002865.1 Acidimicrobiia bacterium | reverse complement strand
GCCGCTTCGGCCAGCTTCAGCTCGATGCGTTCGTCGCCAATGAGAGCCTTGAGCTGGTCCGGGTTGCCGTGGGCGATCTCCCGACCCTGGTCGATGACGATGATGTCGTCGGCCAGCTGGTCGGCTTCCTCCATGTACTGGGTGGTCAGCAGCAGCGTGGTGCCCCGGGAAACGAGGTCCCGGATCACCCCCCACAGTCCGGTTCGGCTCCGCGGGTCGAGTCCCGTGGTCGGCTCGTCGAGGAACAGCACTTGTGGCTCTCCGACGATGGCCGCCGCCAGGTCGAGGCGTCGCCGCATGCCTCCGGAGTAGGTCTTGACCGGCCGGTCGGCCGCATCGGCTAGATCGAACTGATCGAGCAGCTCGCGCGCCCGGATCCGGGCCGGTCCGCGACCGATCCGGTAGAGCCGGCCCACCATGTCGAGATTTTCGAACCCGGTCAGGTTCTCGTCGACGGCGGCGTATTGGCCCGACAACCCGATCCGGCGCCGAACCTCCTTGGGCTCGTTGATCACGCTCGCCCCGGCGACCGTTGCCGACCCCGCATCCGGCTTGAGCAGGGTGGTGAGAATTGAGACCGCCGTGGTCTTACCGGCTCCGTTTGGGCCGAGCAGGCCGAGGATCGACCCCTCGGGAACCGTCAGGTCGAGCCCATCGAGCGCCTTGACCTCGCCGTAGTGCTTCACCAGGCCGGTGGCTTCGATGATGTCTGACACGGTCGGCTCAACTTTCGATCGGACCGGCTCGACAGGCTAACGCCGGTGAACGTGGCGCCGGGTTTGCCGACGGTGCGCCCTGGGTAAGCCACCTGAGGAGGTGATTTCTCATGACTGAAAACGATCGCAGGGAAGAGCTCGCCGAAGCCCGTGCCGCCCTTCGCCAGACCTGGCCATCACTCACCGCCGATGACATCGACAACCTCCCGCGCAGCCGCGACGAGGCAGCCGATCTTCTCCAGAAGCGAACCGGGGCCACCATCGAGGAGGTCCAGACGGCCCTCTCGGAGGTCTACGGATTGGTTCCTGAGCGTCACGAGCCGATCGAGGAATGACGGGAAACTGCTCATCCCGTCACTCGTAGGAGTGGCGGAACATGAGCGCAATACGGGGCGGCGCCGACTTCACTTTGGGTACCGCATGCTCGAACGTGCGCTGGCAGCTTCCACCCATGACGATCAGGTCGCCGTGGCCAAGTGAGTAGCTCAGGCTGCTGCCCCCTGCCTTAGGGCGGATCAGAAAGCGACGCGGTCCCCGCAGTGAGACGGTGGCGACGATCGCTTCAGGCCGCTCGCGCGCTACCCGGTCCCCGTGATAGGCCACCGAGTCGCGCCCATCCCGGTACCAACCGGCGCTGACCCGATCGAGCCGTACGCCGTAGCGGCCCGAGAGAGCCTCCACCAGCTCTGGGATGATCGGATGCGTTGGCGAATCGATCGACGCGATGAGGCGCGGGGTGGCGACATCACGATCCCACATCCGGGTAACCGGCTGACTCCACTGCGCCGCGTCGCTGAGATGATCGAACAACGCCTCGTCACCCTCCAGCCACAGCGGTGCGTAATCGACCCACGCCCCATCGCCCAGGTCAGCGCGCCGCAGCCGGGAGAATTCCCCATCGAACCCGATGTCCTGAACACCAAACAGGGAAGCCGTATCGAACATACGTTCGATGATAACACGTCGCCCGACGCCGGTCGCCTTCTGGCCTGCACCGTGGAACCTGCAACTAACAACTGATGCCTGATGCCTGATGCCCGATGCCTGGCGCCTGATGCTGCAAACCCAATCAAGAGCACAGGAACGCGCTCTCACCCCCCTCCTTGCCTCCCCCACTCGCTGCGCTCGCAGGGGAGGTAAAACCTCACGCCTGACGCCTGACGCCTGACGCCCGACCCCGTCTGGCCTGCAACTTGGAACCTGTAACTGGCAACTGATGCCTGATCGCTGATAGCTGATCGCGGAAGGCTGATTCACGCCAGCCGAGGTGCTCCCTCAGGTCCTTGATCCCGCCATTCGCGCACCATTGCCAGGGCTACCGCCAGAACGGGAACGGCCAGGAAGGCGCCGATCACTCCACCGATGATCGAGCCGGCCGTCAGCGCCAGCAATATGGCCAGGGGGTGAAGGTCGATCGCCTTCGAGTACACGAGGGGGGTGATGACGTCGCCGTCGACTTGCTGCACAACGATGGTCAGCCCCACGACGAGCAGGGCATCGGTGAGCCCGCCGGATGCCAGAGCCAGCAGCGTGGCTACCCCGCCGGCGAAGATGGCTCCGACCAGCGGAAAGAAGGCGGCCAGAAAGGTGATCGCCATGATCGGGATCACGTGCGGGACGCCGATGACGAATAGGCCGGCTCCGATGAGGGCAGCGTCGACTGCGCCCACGACCACAACGGCCAGCAGGTAGCGCTGGGTTACCCACCATGCGCGATCGAGGGCGAGCCGGCCGCGCTCGCGGTCGTCTTCGGGCAGGCGGTTGACGAACGACTTAGAGAAGCGGGGGCCGTCTTTCACGTAGAAGAATGTGATGACGAGGGTCAGGAAGAGGGCGGTGACCAGCTCGACGATGGCGGTGGCCCGGGCGGTCAGCCCGGTTTCGGCGAACTGTTGGAACCGGTCGGCAATACGAGTCTCGGTCTCGTCGATGGTGGCGGCGTCCAGCGCGAGTGGCCCCTCGATCAGCCAGTTCCGGGCGTCCTGGTAGGAGTCGCTCAGTGCCGTACCGAAGTCGGCGAAGCCGTCGGCAAGGCGGGGAACGATCAGCCAGGCTGCTCCGGCGATCAGGGCGGCGGCCAGCAGGATGACGGCCCAGGTCCCGATGATCGGCGGTACGCCGCGGTGCTCCATCCACCGTACGGGGGGAGCGAGCAGGGCAGCCAGCATCACGGCAACCAGCAGCGGGACGACGATGAGTTGAAACCGCGAGATCAACTCAGCGAGCACGACGACGACGGCGACGACGATCAAGAAACGCCACCCCACCGCTGAGGCGGTGCGGAGCCAGGACGGAACCCGGCCGTCCCGAATGGTGTCGAGTGCATGATCGGAGCTATCCGACGGCGCGAGTGAGTGGGCCTTTGAGAGTGTCACGCTCCGACTTACCCGCAGGCGAGTTGTGCGAAACCCGTTGCGGTCGGCCTCAGACCTCTGCTACATGGGCAATGGCGTCGCCCTTGTTGACGAGGGGCTCCTGGGTGTGGCCGACCACGACACCCTCGACCCGGGCGGTGACGCCACCCAGTCGTTTGCCGAACGGGTCGAAGACCGATGCCACTGGATCGCCCAGCGCGACCTTCGACCCGAGCTCGACGTCGAGATGCAGGATGCCGCTCTGCCCAGCTCGCAGCCAGCGGCTGCTGCGCGAGAGCAGACACTCGGCCGCCGGCTCCGGAGCTGATTCGATCATCTCGAGCTCGGCCAGCACCCGCAGGATGCCCCTCACGCCGGCCTCAATCGAGTGTCGATCGAACCGGTGGGCCTCGCCGCCCTCGAACAGCAGCACCGTCGCCCCGGCTTCGGTTCCGGCTTGCCGCAGCGAGCCGTCCCGGATCCGGGAGTGAATGGCGATGGGTGGTGCGAAGGTTTTCGCCAGGTGCAGAGTCGTTGGATCGTCGAGGTCGGCCCTGATCTGAGGCAGGTTGATCCGGTGGTCGGACCCGGTGTGCAGATCGATGCCGACACTGCATCGGCTCACCACCTCTGTCATCAGCAGATGGGCGATCCGGCCGGCCAGCGAGCCCCGGGCCGAGCCGGGAAAGGACCGGTTCAGATCCCGGCGGTCTGGCAGGTACCGGTCACCCGTGTTGAACCCGTGGACGTTGACGACGGGAACTGCCACGACCGTTCCGGCCAGCGTCTTTGGGTCGAGCTCCTTGAGAACCCGGCGGATGATCTCTACGCCGCATAGCTCGTCACCGTGCACGGCGGCACTCAGCCACACCGTCTTGCCCGGCTCGGCTCCATGGAGAACCACGATGGGCAGCGCAACCGGGGTCCCCGACATGAGACGGGCGATCGGGAGCTCGATCTTGGCCCGGCGGCCCGATCGAACCGTGGTTTCGCCGATTTCGAA
>JABDLU010000123.1 GCA_013002865.1 Acidimicrobiia bacterium | reverse complement strand
CCCCGAGCCCCGGCGGATCGTTGACGGCGGAGACGGTGATGGCCAGCACCGCAGTGTCGCACCCTCCGCCGATCCCGCAGACCTCGTACACCAGTGAGTCGGTGCCCGAAAAGCCGGGGTCGGGCGTATAGGTGAGGAGACCGCCCGGCCCGATGCTGGCCGTGCCGTGTTCGGGGCCGGAGACGATCCGCAGGCTGGCGACTTCGACATCGTCGTTGCCGAGCACGAATACGGTCTCGGAAGCGTCCTCGGAAAGGGTGATCACATCGTCGTTGGCTTCGACGACTATCGCCGGCAGCGCCACCTGGCTGGGGGGAGTCGGTCTCGGCGAGTCGATGAGAGCCGGAGCCACCACGGCCGTTGCGCCAACCGCAGTGGCGGTTAGACCGGCCTGAGCGGCGACGGCTGCGTTCTGGGCGAGCGTGGTCGCGCCCTGCAGCGCACTCTGAAAGAACGGGACCTGCGCCAGCCAGGAGAGCGGGCCGGCCACCCAGCGCTGCCGGCCGAGCGAGATGTTGAGGAAGGCCCGGACGACGACCGGGTCGAACTGACTGCCGGCACAGCGGGCGAGCTCTTCGCGAGCCTCGGAGGCGGGACGGGCCTCCTTGTAGGAGCGCACCGAGGTCATCACGTCGTAGGTGTCGGCGACGGAAGTGATCCGGGCGGCCAGTCCGATCTCCTCACCGGCCACCCCGTTGGGGTATCCGTTGCCGTCGAACCGCTCGTGATGCTGGCCGATGGCCGCGGCAAACTCGCCAAGCCAGGGCAGGAGGGGTGCGGCCAGCTCCATCCCCCAGTCGGGATGGTTGCGCATGATCGTCCACTCGTCGTCCGTCAGCTTGCCGGGTGAGTTGATGATCTCGGCGGGGACGCGGAGCTTGCCGATGTCGTGGAGCATCGCCGCCCACTTGAGCTTGTTGCGCTCCTCGTCGGTGTAGCCCATCTCTTCACCGAGCATGTCGGCGTACGCCCGCACCCGGTCCCCGTGACCGCGCGTTCTCGGGTCATGGGCGTTGAGTGCGGCACCGAGCGCCAGGATCGTCTCGGCGGCTTCGGTCAGGTCATCGTGGGTTCCGGCCCGCGATGCCTTGTCGAGCAGCTCTTCGAGCGTGTGAGCGTTGCCGCTCTTGAGCGAGACGCCGAAGCGGTTGGGAGCCTTGTCCGGGAAGACCAGGGACAGCTTCATGAGGACGGCGAGCGGCATGAGCCGCTTCGCAAACCGGTCGGCGATTCGCAGCGCCATTGTGGAGCTGGCCATCACGAGCAGCCACCAGAAGATGACGCCCGGCCAGGTTGTCGGCGTCGGAAGAATCCGGGTCAGCTGCCAGGCGACCACGATGGCAAATACGAGCGGCAGCACAAAGGCCGCCGCACGAATGAGAAAAGCCCGTACGGGCTTTCCTTCCCATGATCCAGCTTGTCGAGCCATCCGGGGAGTTCCTGGTCGCGTAGTCCGTTCAGAGATGCATCGGACCGTTGCCTCGGGGACTGAAGTACTCGAGTGATGGTTGGACCGTTCCCGGCCGGAGCCGGGTAGCGGCTAGTTCGAGCTGCCGAGGCCGGCAGGAGCCAGGCGCACCGCGGACTCGATTGCCCGATAGATCTGGCGAGTGAGAGTCCGGTCGTCCGGGGGCATCAGGTTGGACATGACCCGGAAGGTCCATTCCATGAGCGGCTTCGATTTGAACCCCACCGTCATGAACGCCCGCATCATGTGCGGGTTGCCGATGACGCGGACGAACACCTTGCCGACGCGGTAGTAGTCCCCGAACTCGGCCTCGAGCGCTTCGGGATAGCGCTGCAGCCGGGTGAGGTCGTCGGCCGCCAGGGCGGCGTGCACCGAGGCGGCTGCCATCCGGCCGGTCTGATATCCGTAGGCGATCCCTTCCCCGGTGAAGGGGTTGGTCGACCCGAGCGCATCGCCCACCAGCACCCAGTTGGATCCCACGATCGGTCCCCCGCTGAACGCCATGGAGAGCTTGCCGCCCACCGGCTCGGTGAGCCGGGATGATTCGTCCACCTCCCAATGGTCGGGCAGGTTGTCCAGGTAGGTGTCGAGGAGCTTTCCGGTGTTGAGCCCCTTCCAGCGCTTGCTGGTTGACAACAGCCCGACGCCGATGTTGACCGTCTCACCGCCCAGCGGGAACGTCCACCCGTAGCCGGGCACGTTCTTGCCGTCCTTGTCTTTGAGGTCGAGCAGACTCTCCATCATGTCGTCGTCGGCGTTGGGGCTCGCGTAGTAGGCACGGAGGGCCAGCCCGTACGGCGCGGTGCGGTCCCGTCCGACGCCGAGCGGACGCCCGAACCGGGAGACAGCGCCGTCGGCAACGACGACGACCCGGGGCGACAACCGGGTGGTATCACCGTTGGAGGTGAGCTCGACCTCGGTGAGGCGGCCATCCTCGATCACGGGCATGGCAGTGGTTTGCTGATAGATGACCGCACCCTGCTTCTCGGCCAGCATCGCCACCTGCTGGTCGAGGTCGGCCCGGCGGATGATGGCCCCCCAGTTCGGGTAGATGGGGTGGTCGGGCCACTCCATCTCGAGTTTGGTGCCGGCGCCGTACGACCGGAGCCCGTTGATGCGATGGAGCTCGGGCACGTCGAAGTCGAACCCCATCTCCTGCAGCTCGAAGATCGCCCGCGGTGTCAATCCGTCGCCACAGGTCTTCTCCCGCGGGTATTCCTTCTTCTCTACGAGGGCGACTGAGTGGCCGGCTTCGGCAAGCCAGTAGGCGGCGGCCGCCCCCGACGGCCCCCCACCAACAACAACTACGTCAGGTGATTTCGACACGTCGTGAGGATAGATACCGCCGTGTTGCTTCGGGGAGTGGTCGGGCGGAGTTGCCGGTTCCAAGTTGCCAGTTACAAGTAAGGCATCGGGCTCGGGCATTACCTCCCCCACGAGCGCAGCGAGTGGGGGAGGCAAGGAGGGGGCTGAGAGCGCGTTCCTGTGTTCTTGATTAGAGATGCAGGTTGCCAGTTCCAAGTTCCAAGTCAGAGATAGTCCAGGGCACCGTTCCCGAGGAGGGCGTTTCTGATACCTCCCCTGCGAGCGCAGCGAGTGGGGGAGGCCAGGAGGGGGGTGAAAGCGCGTTCCGGTGCTCTCGCTCTGCTGACCGGCGACCGGCGACCGGCGACGGTTGACCGTCGACCTGCTATAGCGTCACCGTCATGCCAGCAAACACCGCCTTATGACCCAGGGCTTTGAAGTTGCCGCGCTCGGCGCCGCCTTTGCCTGGGCGATCGGAGGGTTGATCGCGGCGTGGCCGACCAAGGTGCTTGGCGGGCCGCGGTTCACGCGTCTGCGCATGTACTGGGTGGCGCTGGCGCTGGTCGTCATCGCCACGGCGCTGGGCGGGTGGGACACACTCGGAAGCCGCGAGGTGACCCTGCTCGGGGCGTCGGGCGTCGTCGGCCTGGCATTCGGCGACGTTGCGCTCTTCACTGCATTCGCCCGATTGGGACCGCGCCGCACCGGCATCCTCTTCGCCGCCAACGCTCCGATGGCGGCCGTGGCCAGCGCCGTCATCTTCGACGAGCGGTTCTCAGCGACCGCGCTCGTCGGCTCCGCATTCGTGATGGTCGGCGTCACGCTGGCGATCGCCTTCGGAACCCGCGTCGGCCAAAGCCATCATTGGGAGGCCATCCACGGCAGCGTCTGGGTTGGCGTGGGCTTCGGGCTGTTGGGTGCCGCCGGTCAGGCAGGCGGTGTGCTGCTGGCCGATCCCGTGTTCGATGTTGATCCCGATCCCTGGGCCGCCGCGGCAGTCCGGGCCATTGTCGGTCTGGCCGCGCTGGTGGCGTTGCGCGGCTACTTCGAGAAGCGAGCGCAAGTTCCGTATCCACCGCGCACCGGCCCTACCCGCATCGGCTGGAAGCTGTGGGGGATCATCATCATTTCCGGCACAATCGCAATGGTGATCGGCAAGACCCTTGTACTGATCGCCCTCAGCGGCGGAGATCCCGGGATCGTCAGCGTGCTCGTCGCCACCTCTCCGGTTCTGCAACTCCCCCTCATCTGGCTCGTCACCCGGGAACGCCCCGCCACCGGCGCCTGGACCGGCGC
>JABDLU010000122.1 GCA_013002865.1 Acidimicrobiia bacterium | reverse complement strand
GTATGCCACCATCTCATTGTCCGGGATCATCCCGAACCAGCAGTCCGGCTTCGGCACGCTCGATTTTGCGCAGTCCGGCATCCAGAACGGGTCGCCCGACGGCCTAGCGCTGGTCGACGCCGGCTCCACCGTCATCGAGTTCCTCAGCTACGAGGGCAGCTTTACTGCGACCAACGGTCTAGCCAACGGCATGACCAGCAGCGACATCGGTGTTTCAGAACCGAGCAGCACCTCGGTTGGTGAGTCCCTGCAGCTCACCGGCACAGGCACGATGGGTGGCGATTTCATTTGGGCATCCTCGCAGCCGAACACGTTCGGCAGCGTGAATACGGGGCAAGCCTTTTCGGACGGGAGCGCGGGCCCAGTTCCCGGCGACCTTGTTATCACCGAGGTAATACAGAACCCGGGTGCGGTCAGCGATGCAAACGGTGAGTGGTTCGAGATCAAGAACGTCTCGGGCACCGACATCGACATCGATGGATGGACGATTAGCGACGCTGGAACCGATTCGCACACTATCGGTGGCGCACTTGTTGTGCCGGCCGGCGGATATGTGGTTCTCGGACGCAACGCCAACACGTCGACCAACGGTGGCGTCGGGGTCGATTATGAGTACTCCAGCTTCTTTCTAGGCAACGGCGCCGACGAAGTGGTCCTCGAGGATCCGACCTCCGTCGAGTTCGACCGCATCGAGTACGACGGCGGCGCGGCGTGGCCCGATCCGACCGGGGCGTCGATGAGTCTCGACCCTGATTCGACCAGCGTCACGGCCAACAACGACGGCTCCAACTGGTGTGAGGCCACATCGGCGTTCGGCGACGGTGACCTCGGCACGCCGGGGGCCGACAATGACGTCTGCGCCGACCCGGAGCCCGAGACTGTCTTCATCCACGATGTGCAGGGCAGCGGCTCGTCGGTGGCAATTGCCGGCCAGGTCCGTGTTCAGGGAATCGTTACGGCGTTGTTCGAGCGCGATGATGTGCTCGACGCCTTCTTCCTCCAGGAAGAGGACGTCGACGCAGCCCTTGAGGGGAATCCGGCGACTTCTGAGGGGATATACGTGTACTGCCGGGGGAACTGCCCTGTCGTCGCCCCTGGTGACCAGGTCACCGTGACCGGTGAAGCCGAAGAGTTCTTTGGCATGAGCCAGATCGACATCGCCTTCGGTTCGGGGACCGCAACGATCGAGAGCAGTGGAAACCCGCTCCCGACCCCGGTGGCCGTCGATTTGCCCGCCGCGGGCAGCACGATCGCCGAGGCAACTTTCGAGAACATTGAAGGGATGCTCGTGAGCTTCGAGGACACCCTCGTGGTCAGCGAGTACTTCCAGCTGGCCAGGTTTGGTCAAGTTGTGCTCACCGAAACGGCTCGCCCGTTCCAGTTCACGCATCTGAACTCGCCGAGTGTGGCCGGATACGCGGCCTTCCTCGACGATTTGGCCAAACGACGGATCATTCTGGACGACGACAACAACGACAACAATGACGCCATCTCCGACGCAGCTGCAGACGAGGCCTATTACTACCCCGAGGGCGGGCTGTCGCTTGGCAACAAGTTCCGGGGTGGAGACACCGTCGACGACCTAACCGGAGTGCTCCATTGGAGTTTCGCCGGGTCATCAGGGACCGACGCATGGCGGGTCCGGCCGATCCCCTCGGAGTACGACTACACCTTCACGTCCGTCAATCCGGAGCCGGGCTCACCCGACCCGGTCGGTGGCTCGCTGCAGGTGGCGAGCTTCAACGTGCTCAACTATTTCACCACGATCGACACAACGTCGAGTGGCACGTCGGGTGACTGCGGTCCAAGTGCGACCCTGGACTGCCGTGGTGCAGACAGCTTGGCGGAGTTGGATCGGCAGCGTGCCAAGATCGTTGCGGCGATGGACGAGCTCGACGCCGACATCCTCGGCTTGATCGAGATCGAGAACGACGACGACTCGTCGGTTGCTGACCTCGTGGCCGGCCTCAACGCCGTTGCCGGAGCGGGCGTGTACGACTACATCGCAACCGGCTTCATCGGAACCGACGCCATCAAGGTTGCGCTGATCTACCAGCCGGACACGGTGAGCCCGCTTGGCGATTTCGCGATCCTCGACAGCTCGGTCGATGCGTCATTCAACGACACTAAGAACCGGCCGGTCTTGGCCCAGACGTTCGTCGAGAACGCCACCGGTGCTGTCCTCACGGTCGCTGTCAATCATTTGAAGTCGAAGGGCTCGGCATGTAGCGACGTCGGTGACTTCGATGCCGGCGATGGCCAGGGCAACTGCAACGGTGTTCGCACCGATGCTGCTCAGGCGCTTGCCAACTGGCTGGCGACCGATCCCACGGGTAGCGGCGACAGTGACGTGCTGATCATCGGCGATCTCAACGCTTATGCGGAGGAGGATCCGATCTCGGCGCTCGAGAGCTCGGGGTACACCGACCTCATCGAGCAGTTCCAGGGCCAAGGCGCCTACAGCTTCGTGTTCGACGGTCAACTGGGTTACCTCGACCATGCGCTGGCGAAGGCCTCCCTGCTGCCGCAGGTGACCGGCGTTACCGAGTGGCATATCAATGCCGACGAGGTCAACGTCTTTGACTACAACGACGACATGCGCGATATCCCAGGCGAGGCCTCATTCGAGCGAGAGACGACGGTCGGGCCGTTATACGCACCTGATGCGCTTCGGTCGTCCGACCATGATCCACTCTTGGTGGGGCTCGACATGGGGTCACGAGGCTTCAAGGAGCGCGTCCAGCTCGAGCTGTCGGCGATGCTGCCAACGGGAAGCAAGCAAGATGACAAGAAGATTGAGACGGCGATCGATCGCATCGAGCAAAGCCTCCATCCGGACTACTGGCAGGGTGCGGCGCTCGATCCGAAGACGGGCAACCAGGCCTTCGATCGGGAGCATCAGGCCGTGGTTGAGCTGGAGATGGTGTCGAGCGTGGATGTGTCGGCAGCGATTGACGGCATCCTCGAGGCAGACGAGCAACTCGCCGTCAAGGAGCTGATCGCTGCGATCCTCGGAGGCGGGAACGCCAATCGGATTGCGCAGGCGGAGGCGAATCTGGCCGATGCCGCCGCCAACATAGCGGCAGGCGACTTCGCCGAGGCGGTGCTCGACTACAAGAAGGCGTGGGCCAACGCAGTCAAGGCGCAGTAGCTATTGAACCGGGGGGCGGGTCGACTGGCCCGTCCCCGGGTTCGCCTGGACAACCTCGGAGCTGGATTTGAGGTCCGGCTGCCTTGCGTGACTTCGCGCAACCTCAAGCACGACTGGCGCATCGCCGAATAAACGGGAAGACCGCGGTCGTGGGAGGCTCCATGGACCACAAGACAGCCAGCCGGCGCTCGACATTGCCACCCCGACGCTGTTCGGCCGGTCGGGCGACGCCGTCGGCGGCTTATTGGTCACCGCCATGCTGGCCTTCGGGCTGGCCGCCGCCGCGCTGGCGCTCAACCAGGGCGATCCCGTGTCCAACCGGGCGGTTGGATTCCTGGCCTCGACCAGTTCGGTGGCAGTGGCCGGTTTCGCCGGCATCGTGTTTTTCGATCTGATAAATCCGGCCGAGGGCAGTGTCCTGATGTTCAGCATCCCGACCGGAGCCGCCGCCTTCGTCGCCTGGCGGTGGATGCCGACGGCGCTCACGCTCACGGCCCTGCACGTGACCAACTGGTTCGCCGTGATCGGCGTTCTCATCGTTATCGGCGTCGATACCCGCGGCCTCGATCTCTCAAGTCTGGGTGTGATCTCGGGCTTGCTGTTCCTGGCATTGGGCATGGCGTGGCTGATGCTCACCTATTTCGAGTACTTGCAGCCGCGTACCGCCGGCTATGTGCTCGGGATACTCGCCGCCTATCTCGGATCGCAGATCCTGATCACGGTGGCCACCGGATGGGTGGTGGTCGGTCTTGCGCTCGGCGCAGGGTTGATCGGCTTCGGGATTCGTGAAAGCCGGTCAGTGGTGATCTTCCTGGCCTGCTACGTGCTGGCCGGCTCAGCCGGAGTGGCGCTCTCCAATCTGTTTGACGGCACCCGGGCCGTCGCCATGGCGGCGACGGTGGCCGGCGCGGCTGCGCTCGGCGCAGCGTTCCTCATCAAGGACCAGGGGTCGTGGCGGCCGGTGGCGCCGTTGAGCGAGACGACCGACGGTCCGCCGCCCGCCTCTCCGTTCTAGTACTCGTCGTCGGGTCGACGCTGCCGCGACGGCTGGACCCGGGGTGGCTCGCCGGGTTGCTTGGGATAGTGGGGCGGCCACGGGGCGTCCCCCATGCCTTGATCCTCGTGCTCGGCTACCAGCTCGAGCAGAGACTCGAGGCGTCCGGCTGCGTCGTCGATCCCGTCCGATGGATCACCCGCCCCGTTCCACCGGTCGGCGAACGACCCCATCGGAAACGCCTCGATCTCGATGTCCTCCAACTCGTCCCAGCGGAACGGGGCCGACACGTACCCGGTGGGGCGCACCGAGTAGGCCGAGGCGATCGTTTTGTCGCGGGCGTTCTGGTTGAAGTCCAGGAACACCCCGACCCGCTCCTCCTTCCACCACGCCGTCGTCGCTAGCCCATCGAGTTGGCGCTCCGCCTCCCGGGCGATCGCCAGCACCGCCCGGCGCACCTGGAAGTAGTCCCACTCGGGCTCCAGCCGCACGTACACGTGGATGCCGCGTGACCCGGACGTTTTCGGCCACCCGACCAGGCCGTGGCTGGCAAGGAACTGGTTGCACCAGCCGGCGACCGTCCGCACGTCGTCGAACGGGATATCCGGGGTGGGGTCCAGGTCGATGCGCATCTCGTCTGGGTGGTCGATGTCCTCGGCCCGGGCATTCCACGGGTTCAAGTCCAGGCAGTTGAGCTGGGCCATCCGCATGACGTCGGTGACCGTGCGGGGGACCCGCATCAGCCCCGGGCGCTGGGACGGAAACCGGATCTCCACAGTCTCCATGGCATCACCCGGTTTGGCCCGCTTGTTGTAGAACGGCTCGGCGCCTGCCCCGTTCGGCCAGCGCTTGAGCATCGTGGGCCGCCCATACACCCCCCGCAGGGCGCCCTCACCGGTGAGCAGGTAGTGGTTGGCGAGATCGAGCTTGGTCCATCCCTGCTCGGGGAATAGGACCTTGTCGGGACTGGAGATGCGAAACGGCTCGCCATCGACTTCGAGGAAGGTTTCCGATGCCATGACGGGAGGCTAGGCGGCGGTGGGTCGGCGGGCCCGTCCCGCCAGCAGCCACGATGCCGCCACCCCCGCCAGCGCCCCAAACAGGTGGCCTTCCCAGGAGACTCCCGAGTCGGTGGGGACCACACCCCAGATGAGACCGCCGTAGAAGACCGCAACCACGGCGGCAATGCCAATCGACTTGAAGCTGCGCTCGAACCAGGCCATCCCGAGCAGAAACCCGAAGTAGCCGAAGACGAGGATCGAGGCACCGATGTGGTTGCCGGTGCGGGCCGCCAGCCAGGTGACGGTGCCACCCAGCACGACGATGACTGCCGTGGCTGACACCCAGCGCCGCAGGCCGTAGGTCATTACCAGGCCACCGAGGACGAGGAAGGGCACCGAGTTGGAAATGATGTGCGCCCAGCCGCCATGCAGGACCGGGGCGAACAGGACCCCCTCGAGGCCGTCAATCTGTCGCGGCTCGATGCCGTGGGTCTGGAGGCGGCTGTCCAGGATGGTGGTGTCGACGATCTCGATCAGCCACATGACGGCGAGGAACCCGCCGACCACTTGCAGGATCAGCTGGCCGATCGTTCTGCCGGGCGCGGTGGGTTCCATGGTCGAACGCTACCCGGCGTTGCGTCCCTCGCCGGGCCGTTCAGTCCGGGAGTGGGGGCCGACTCGCCTCCCAGATCCAGAAGGCGGCTCCGGTGAGGACCGCACCGGCCATAGCCAGCTTGATCGCATCGTCGAATGCATCGATCCCCCCGGTCGACCACAGCACCAGTGCCGCCATAGTCACCCCATACGAGATCACCGCGCTGGCCGACCCGATGAGCTGCGCCCGCACCGCCCGGCGCTTGGCAGGCGCGAAGTGGGCCCGGGCCTGAGTTTGCTCGTCGGCCCTCCACTGCCGGGTGAGCAGGACGTGGTTGGCGATCGCCACGGCCGCGATTAGGGCGATCGCGAACCCGAGCGAAACCCAGCCGTTCGCTTGCCACGGGTCGCCTTCGGCGGTGCGGGTGACCCGCCAGAACGCTGCGGCGACTCCGGCCAGGCCGACGAAGAAGACCAGCGGGAGGATGATGGGGACCTGCCGGGCGCGGTCGGTCAGCCAGGTGTGGTCGGCCGAGCCGAAGCGCAGCTCCAGCTCGCGCCGGACGCGGGTGAGCCGCTGCTCGGTGGTGATCCAGCCGATGATGAGGGCGACCACACCGGCAAAGAGCGGCTCGACGAACAACCCGGTGAGAAATCCGGACTCGGGACGCTCCGGGCGACCCAGCGTGTCCAGGTGAAAGGCGCCATCCACATCGCGGGTGAGCAGCCCGTACTCGCCGAGGGCGACGGCGACGATCCCGCTTCCCGGATCGAACTCCAGGTCCCGGATGGCGAACTGACGGCTCCCGCAGCAGCGATCCTGAAAGTCGAGCCGCCCGGCGGTGATGTCCCAGATGGGGGTGAAGGTCTGTCCGCGGTCGGTGGACTCCTCTAGGGAGATGCCGCCATCGGGCGCGAGGATCCGGTAGCACCGCCCCGAGACCTCATCACACTCCTGTGCCACGCCGGGCTGATTGAGCTCGACACCGACGGTGGCCGGCAGCGAGCGATCGCCGACGATGGGCTCCCAGGTGCGGCCGTCGGTGGTGGCCTGCAGCGGGTCGATGTTGGTGTCGGTGTTTCGATCGCGGTCGGGATCAACAAGGGCATACATGATGCCGTCGCCCTCGACCAGGGAAACCGCTCGCGGGCGGCTGAACCCCGCCGAGCACGACGCCATGACCACAGACAGCACCAGCAGGCCGAGCGACAAAGAGCGGGTCATCGAGACCCGAACGCTAGCGGCAGGGCCGTCAGGCGGCGGCGGGGCGGCAGTGCTTGCAAGGCCGATACCCGGCGGCCCGGGCTTCGGCTTCACTGCGAAACTCGACGAGGTGGCGATCGGTGGTGCGCCGCGCGTCCCGGCAGGTCGGGTTGCAGAAGATGTGCGTCGTGTCGCTGCCGGTTAGCCGCACCCCGCGGGTGCTGAGGTCCTCCAGGGTGTCGACGTCGAGGCCTTCGGACTCGAGCACCGCTCGCTTGACATCGGTTCCGTAGTAGTAGTTGCCGAGGTTGCCGTCGTTGCGGACCACCCGGTGGCAGGGCACCACGATGGGGATCGGGTTGCGGGCGAGCGCGGTTCCCACCGCCCGCACCGCCTTGGGCTTGCCGATTTCCCGGGCAATCCACGAATACGGTCGAACTTCGCCGGGCAAGATCTCGGCGGTCTTGCGAAGCACGGCTTGCTGGAACTCGCTCATGCCGTCCCAGTCAATGGGCAGAGACCCAATCCGGCCGGTTTCGAGCGTCTTCTCCAGTGCCCGTCCGAGCCGCTTGGGAAGGGCTTTCACCGGCACGGCCGGCCGGCCGAATAGCTCGACGAACTTCTCTTCGAACGCTTCTGGATCGGTGCCGAGAGTCAGGGAAGAGATGCCGCGAGCGTTGAACGACACGAACATCGGACCGGCCGGGCCGGCGTAGGCCAGGTAGCCGTCGGCTAGGCCGGTCTCGAGCAAGACGGCTGGAGCGATGGTTTCCGGGGCGGTGGTGGCGAGGGCGGCGAGTTCCCGTTCGGTGCTCATAGCAATGTCTCCTGCAGCTTGGCGAGTCCACGATGGACATCGGTCTTGACCGTGCCCTCCGCCCGTCCGGTTGCTTCGGCGATGTCCTTGTAGGGGAGCCCGACGACGTGGCGGAGAACAACGGCGGTGCGCTGGGCCGGTGAGAGGCGGCTGAGGCGGGCTTCCCAGGCGGCATTCTCTTCCGCGGTGAGGGCGTGGCGCTCCGGCCCATCCTGGCGGTGAAAGACGTCCCGATCCAGCTCGACGGTGCGGGGGCGCCGGCTCCGGGTGCGGGCCGCGTTGCGGCACAGGTTCACCGCGATCGTCCAGGTCCAGCCGGGGAGGTTCAGTTCTCGGATGCGGTCCGGCGAGTAGCCGGACAGCGCCCGGTATGCCCGGATGAAGGTCTCCTGGGTGATGTCCTCGGCGTCGGCGGCCGACGGCACCAGGCGCCGGACGCCCGAGTAGATACCGTTCTGCATCCCGCGCATCCAACCGGGAAAGGCCCGGTCGAGATCGGCGGCGAGGTCATGGTTCACGGGTGCGAGCGTATCGGTTGTCATTGCAGATAAGAACACCGGCCGCGGGCAATCGGTTGCAGGGGAGTAGCGGTCAGTGGTCAGCGATCGGCGATCGGCTGTCGGCTGTCGGCCAGAACGCGAGCGGGTGGAGGTTGGGGGGAACCCGCGGGGTCCTCGGGCCGTTGACGGTTGACCGTTGACCGTCGACCGCCGCCGAAGGCGGCTATGAAAACTGCGTTTTGGGGCGGGGCTCGGGGTCGCCATCGACGAAGATGTCCACCTTCTCGTTGTAGAAGCTGACCATGCCGGCGATCCGGGAGCTCTCCTCGACCGGGTACTTGTAGTACCAGACGATGTCTTCGATCAGCTCATCGTCCAGCTCGACCGAGAAGTAGTTGGCCTCGCCCTTGTAGGGGCAGTACGTCGTCGTGTCGCTGTCGCGGAGCAGGT
>JABDLU010000058.1 GCA_013002865.1 Acidimicrobiia bacterium | reverse complement strand
TCCATCAGCTGGTCCGACTGCAGCGCCGGGTGCGCGCCGGGCTGCCCCGGGTGGGGGCCCCGATCCTGGTGGCCCACGGCCGCCTGGACGCCACGGCCGCCACCGCCGACGCCCAGCAGATCCTGCGCCGCGTCAGCTCCCCCGAGCGGGAGCTCTGCTGGCTGCCCAACTCGGGCCACGTGCTGCCGGTGGACCATGACGGGCCGGAGCTGGCCCGGGAGCTCGGCGATTTCCTGACTCGTCCCCGGCCCGCTCTGCGCTACGTTGCCGACTCGCAACCGCCGGGTGACCGGCGGTCCGATGGGGGGAATCGATGAGTCTTCCGAAGGCAGTCGTGAAGCGGGTGCTCAGTGAGCACGCCGGTGGAATGCGGGTTTCGGGGTCGGCCCTGGACAAAGCGGTGGAGGCAGCCGAGAGCTATCTCCAGCGCCTGGCCGCGGCGGCCAACCGCTCGGCCGATGAGAATCGGCGCAAGACCTTGATGGACGCCGATATCGAGAACGCGCGACGCGAGGTGGGCTGAGCCCGAATCGCTGCGACGAGTTCGCACCGCGAACGAAATCGGGCCCCGGAGTGAGAACACTCCGGGGCCCGGATTCGTTTCAGGCAGGAAGCGGGGTTACATCATCCCCGGCATGCCGCCGGGCATTCCGCCGCCCATTCCGCCGCCACCACCGCCGCCGCCGCCGTTCTCCTCGGGCTTGTCGGCGATCATGGCCTCGGTGGTCAGCAGCAGGCTGGCCACGCTGGCCGCGTTCTGCAGTGCCGTGCGCACCACCTTGGTGGGATCGATCACACCCGCCTTGAGCAGGTCCTCGTACTTCTCGGTCCGCGCGTTGAAGCCCTGGGACCCCTTCGACTGCGAGACCTTGTCGATCACGATCGAGCCGTCGATGCCGGCGTTGTCGGCGATCCGGCGCAGCGGCGCTTCCAGCGCCTTGCGGATGATGTTCACACCCGCCTTCTGCTCCTCGTTCTCGCCGATGCCGTCCAGCACGTTGCGGCAGCGCAGCAGCGCCACACCACCACCGGGGACGATGCCCTCTTCGACCGCGGCGCGCGTTGCGTGCAACGCGTCCTCGACCCGGGCCTTCTTCTCCTTCATCTCGGTCTCGGTCGCAGCGCCGACCTTCACCACGGCCACACCGCCGACCAGCTTCGCCAGCCGCTCCTGCAGCTTCTCGCGGTCGTAGTCGCTGCTCGTGTCCTCGATCTGGTTGCGGATCTCGGCACAGCGCCCCTCGATGTCGCCCTTCTTGCCCGCGCCGTCGATGATCGTCGTGTTGTCCTTGTCGATCACCACCCGCTTGGCCTTGCCGAGGTCCTTGAGGGTCACGTTCTCGAGCTTGAGGCCCAGCTCTTCCGCGATCACCTGGCCACCGGTCAGGATCGCCATGTCCTGCAGCATCGCCTTGCGACGATCGCCGAAGCCGGGGGCCTTCACCGCCGCCACGTTCAGCGTGCCGCGGATCTTGTTCACCACCAGCGTGGCCAGGGCCTCGCCTTCGATGTCCTCGGAGACGATCACCAGCGGCTGACCCGCACGGGCCACCTGCTCCAGCAGCGGCAGCAGGTCCTTCATGCTCGAGATCTTCTTCTCGTGCAGCAGGATCACCGCGTCCTCGAGCACCACCTCCATCCGCTCCGCGTCGGTCACGAAGTAGGGCGAGAGGTAGCCGCGATCGAACTGCATGCCCTCGACCACGTCGAGGACGGTCTCCATCGACTTGGCCTCTTCGACCGTGATCACGCCTTCCTTGCCGACCTTCTGCATCGCCTCGGAGAGGATCTCGCCGATCGTCTCGTCGCTGTTGGCCGAGATCGTGCCCACCTGGGCGATCTCCGACGCGTCGCGCGTGGGCTTCGACATCTTCGAGAGCTCGGCGGTGATGGCAGACACTGCGGACTCGACACCGCGCTTGAGCTCCATCGGGTTCATGCCGGCCACCACGAGCTTGCTGCCCTCGCGGAAGATCGACTGCGCCAGCACGGTCGCGGTGGTGGTGCCGTCGCCGGCCACGTCGGAGGTCTTCGATGCCACCTCCTTCACCATCTGCGCGCCCATGTTCTCGAAACGGTCTTCGAGCTCGATCTCCTTGGCGACGGTGACGCCGTCCTTGGTGACCGTCGGCGAACCGAAGCTCTTCTCGATCACGACGTTGCGACCCTTCGGCCCCAGCGTCACCCGCACTGCGTTGGCGAGTGCGTCCACGCCCGCGAGCAGCTTGCCCCGGGCGTCCTGGTCGTAGCGGATTTCCTTGGCCATGAGTTCGGCCTCCTTATTCCATTACGCCGAGGACGTCGTCCTCGCGAATGATGATGTGCTCTTCGCCGTCCACCTTCACCTCGGTGCCGGCGTACTTCGAGAACAGGATCCGGTCGCCCTTCTTGACGTCGAGCGGGTGGACCTTGCCTTCTTCGCTGACCTTGCCGTTGCCCACGGCGATCACCTTGCCCTCGCTGGGCTTCTCCTTGGCCGTGTCGGGGATGATGATCCCACCCTTCGTGGTCTCTTCTTCCGCGATCCGCTGAACGAGAATCCGGTCCTGGAGCGGACGGATCTTCATGTCGGTCTCCTCTTCCCGGCGTAGAGGTGCCGGGGTGTCTGGCTTGGAATCCGCTGCGGGGCCGTTGCCCCGCGGAATTGGCAGTCGCGACTCGCGAGTGCCAGAACGGGAGCGGCAATGTAGCGACGGGGCAGGGGGCTGCAACGGCGCCCCCCGGGGCTCAGTCGCTCGCGACGGGGCGTCGATGCGCCATGCTGAAAGCCGGGGAGAGCTCCCATGCCCGCAGCGATCGATCCCGCCCTGGC
>JABDLU010000044.1 GCA_013002865.1 Acidimicrobiia bacterium | reverse complement strand
GTCACCGTGTAATTGAACCCAATGTCCTTCCAAGCGTTCCCCGTCAACCGCAACCCCGCACCCCCACCAATCACCGCAGCCGACCCCGCATCCTGACCGGCCCCATAGGACGTAACCGTCACCGCAGAAAAATCAATCACCCCAACCGGCGGAGACCCACTCACCACCAACTCAACATCAAAGGTGACCGGATCATGAGACGGGGAGGTAACCGTGACCGTATGAGTAAAGGTGCCAACCCCCGACACGCCCGGATCGGCCTCAACCGTCAACACCTGAGGAGTAGAACCCGACCCCGGCAACACCGAAAGCCACCCCGGCAAATCCTGAGTCACCGAAAAGGCCGCCGCCACCGCATCCGACGTCGACACACTCACCACATCAGACACCGGACCCGACCCCTCCAGCACCGAAAACGACACCAACCCCTGATCAACCACCAACCCCGGAGCGCCGCCGCCGGTTCCGGTTGACGCAATGACCGAAGGCCCCGTCGTCGATTCGTTGCCCATGACGTCAACAGCCTCAACCGTGAATGTGTAGGTAGTCGAGGGCTGCAGGAACTGCACGGTGGTGCTGGTGGCACCGGCCGTCGTGGCCACGAGACCCAGGGTGTCCTCATACACCCGGTAGACACCGATGCCATCGGGGTCCGACGCTCCCGACCACGTCAAGGAGATCGTCGTGTTGGTGCTGCCGGACGCGAATAGCGAGCTTGACCATGTCGGCGGGGTGGTGGTGATCGGCGAAATGGTGCCGGCGGTGTCTAGCCCGAATCCCTGCCAGGCCGCAAGGTCGCGGCTGGAGTTGAGCCAATCGAACCGGTTGCCGGTTCCGTAGTACGTGTTGTTCTGAAAGTCGTTGTTGCGGCTCGTGAAGACCGCATTGTCTCCGACGTCCTGCACCACGCCGGTCCGGCTCTTGGTGTTGGGCGGGATTGTGTCGGGGGACATCGTGACCGTGTTGTCGTGGACGTCGAGGTTCTCGACACGGCGCAGGCCCCACGGTCCTGACCCCCGGTTCTGCTGGGTTGCGGTGATGCCGTTGCCGTTATTGACGACGACGTTGTCGTAGATCTCTGCATTGAGCGATGAACCCACCAGGATGCCCGATGCCCACAGCCAGTCCTCGGCGCGCGGATCATCGAGCCCGTTGCCCTCGGTGTAGTTCCTCCGGATGATGGCGGTGTTGCTCACTTCAAAGAAGATGCCGGCCCGGAAGTTGTCCTCGACGACGTTGTCTTCGATGACGGCATTGAACGAGTTGATGTCAAACCAAATCCCGGGGCCGTAGTTGTCGTGTAGGAATGATCGACGGACCGTGAGATCGGTTCCTACGAGCTTGTTGCCCCCACCCTCCCAGTCCAAGCTGAAGTGTGCCGTGTTGTTGAATGAGACCTCGGAGTCTTCAACGACGATCCCATTACCGATGGCAGCAAAGCCTTGCTGGCCGTTGTGGTGCAGCCAGCTGTTTCGAATGGTCCCGCCGTCGGAGATGTGGACCCCGGTCCCGTGGTTGAGTCGAGCTTCGACTCCGTCGATCACCCAGTTGAGACCCTTGTTGCCGTTGTGTCCATCCCGGGAGTCGATGGCGCCCTCCTGGGCGGGAGTGGCGTACTTCTCGACGACGAGGTCGCGGACCACCACGCCGTCGGCCGCCCCGGCAATAGCCTTCGTCGTGACTGCGGTCTCAATCACCTTGCCGGCAGGGTCTTCACCGATGTAGATCCGATCCGCTCCGTAATCGAAGTACCAGGTGCCGGGACCGACCAGGCTGAGACTGTTCACATGCACCTGGGTCACGTCGTTGATGTACAGCTCCTCGGGCTCGCGGCACCGCTGGTTGGGGAAGTCCGACGAGCAGGTCCCTCGCACCGTGCCTTGCTGGGTTTGGCCGCTTACATACCAGCGACCGCCATCGGGTATCCACCCGGTGAGAATCGTCGAGCCGTTGAGCACCGTGCCGGGCTCGCCGGTGAACTTCTGATTGGCCTGCGGCACGATGGACTGCATGCGGTGGGTCCCGGCCCGGAGCAGGAACTCGGTGCCGGGCGGGTTGGCGTCGACGATCGCTTGAATGTTGTCGCCGGGGAACACCTCGACCTGGTTGCCATTGGGGGTGAGGGTGATGGTTACTTCGCCGAAGTGGGTGGCGCTCCCGTTGCCGGTGGTTCCGTCGTCGGTCGCTGCGTACACGAACGAGTAGTCGCCCGGTGCCAGCCCGGAACCGTCGAATGACCCGTCTGTGCAGGATGCCAGGCTCGCCCGGGCGGCACCGGTACCCGACCCGGGAACCACTGCACACACCAGAGGACGCCCGCTCACCTGGGCATGGGAGGGGACCCACGGCACCTCTGCGCCGGCAGCGCCCGTCATCGCAACATCCCCGGCGGGGTCGACGCCGTTCAGAACCGGCTCGATCCCGGTGAACCAGGCGTCTGCCATCTTCTGGTCTCCGCCGGTGTTCGGATGGACTCCGTCCCGCAGATCGGCGAGCGACAGATTGGTGTGCTGGTCGATCACGATGATCGGGGATTGGGCGGTGTCGTTTTGCCAGGCAAGGTCGTAGAGCCGATCGGCTAGATCGGGCACTTCGACTGAGCAGCGGGTTCCGAACGCCGGGTTGCCGGCCGCAGGATCGCACGGGATCGGTTGCGCTAACAGGGTCACTACGTTGGGGTTCGCTGCCCGGAGGTCACTGATCAAGCCCAGATGGTCAGTGTCGACCGTGTCGGCGTTGGGTTGGCTCTGCAGCACGTCGTTCGTTCCGAGGTGGGTGAGGACGATGTCCGGCGGATTGGCGGCGGCTTCGGCGGCTGCTTTGGGCCGCACCTGGTCGGTCCGCTCACCCCAGAAGGACTCGTGGTCTTCGTCGAAGGTCCACGGGCACCCGTCGGCCGGAAGGTTGTGTGCACCGACCGTCCCACCTGACGTGCCAGTGAGTTCGCCTACGAAGTCGACGTTGTACGCCCCGAGGGCGTCCCACAGGTAGCAGCGATACGTGTGCCATCCGTCTCCCGGGTTTCCGGGGTTGGGATCGAAACCCTCGGTGACTGAGTTGCCGATCGGCATGATGGTTCGTAGGGAGGTGGGGACATATTGAGCCGTTATGGTCCCGTCGTCGGCAGGGACGGTGACGAGGTGGTTTCGGCTACCTCCGTCCGACCAGGAAACGAAGTCGAAGTCGAGCCCGTTGTAGGTTTGGGGCCCGATGGCATTCACTGTGACTTGCCCGTTCTCGATCGCCTCAATGACGATTGGTGAGGGCTGCTGGGTTGGGGTAATGCCGGCAACCAGGTCGAGCCCCGGCGGGTTCGTCTCCAAAGTGATGGTGGACGTCCGCGGATATACCAGAACACTCGTGGTCGCAGTCGCTCCCGTGGAGTCCGTTGCGGTCAATTCGAATTCAAGCCACGACGGGTAGGCGTGATCGTCAGCCGGGTGGTTGCCTCCGGCCGTACCGTCGATGGTGGTCTCGATGTGGATATGACAGATTCCGCCCGGGCAGTGATGGAGCCGCACCGTCCAGTCCAGGTCGACCGGGTCGATGGCCCCATCCTCGGCGTCGACGGCCGATCCGGAGAACGGAATCGTATCGCCAACGATCCACTCGAAGCTGCCGAGCGGCTCGGCGATGGTGGGGACCGGCGGGGTGTTTCCCGAATTGACGGTCAGGGTGGCGTCGTTCGACGCGCCGGACGGGTCGGTCACTCGCAGGATGACGCGATGGGTGCCCGGCGCGGTGAAGGTGTGGCTCGGAGTGGCTCCCACCGCGTCGAACACCAGGTCGCCGTTCCAGTCCCACTGGTAGGTGAGCGGATCGCCATCGGGGTCGGTGCTGCCGGTGCCGTCGAAGGCAACGGTGAGGGGCGCCTCGCCGGTGATGACATCGGCCGTGAGGTGGGCGGCCGGGATGCCGTTGACTCCCTGGAAGTCGAGGCGGGACACCCGACCGGCCAGCAGATCGACCAGGAAGATGTCCCCGCCAGGGCCCGATTCCAGGTCAACCACTTGTTCGCCCTGCAACACCAGTTCGAGTTGGGCGGGGTCGGGCGCGCCACCGGGCCCGGCCTTCATCGCAAACAGGCAGCCGCGGGTGTAGTCGGCAAAGAACAGCGCGTCGTCATAGTCGGCTCCGTAGTTGGAATCGATCTCGAAGGCGAGGCCGCTCACCGAAGATCCGGCGGGGGCGCAGCTCAGCAAGCTCGTCGGGTGGCCGTATTCGAAAAACGCCGGAGTGGGCGTGGTGGTGACCGCCCACGACCCGGTACCGGCGACCAGGTCGTCGCACAACGGGTTGCCGATGAACCCGCCGTTGACGTCCGGCCCTTCCCAGCACGGCCAACGGAAGTTCTCCACCACGGCGTCGGCGGGATCGGCCACCACGTTGATCTTCTCCCAGGCCGAGCTGCCAACGTCCCCCACATACAGCTCGCCACCTGTCGGCCGGACGACGAAGCGGAAGGGGTTGCGGAGCCCGTGGGCGATGATCGGATCGTCGCCGGCGATGGTGCCGCCCACCAGTGGGTTCCCGGGCGATGGCGCCCCGGTCAGGGGGTCGACGCGAATGATCGATCCGTCGAGGTTCACTGGATCGGCGACTTCGCCACCGACCGAGGTGAGCACGTCCTGCGAACGGACCGCGCCTCCCTCGTTCGGCGGGTCGGCACACCCGTTGTTGGTCTGGCCCCAATCGGCGATGCCGGGGTCGCCAGCCTCACCTGCGCTGGCATACAGGTAGCCATCGAGGCCAAACTCCAGGTCCCCGGCTGAGTGAGTGTTGGCCGTCTGGCACCAGTCGTGGATCAACACCTGCTCGGTTCCGACGAGGTTGTTGCTCAGGTCGACTTCCCAGCGCGACAGCTTGTTGCTCACCGTGTCGGATCCGGACGTGCCGAGCAGCAGCTCGTTTGAGGTGTAGAAGGTGTACACATATGGAGTCGCCGGGAAGTCGGGGTGGATCGCCAATCCGAGTAGACCCCGATCGAGCGAATCGTTCACGCTCGAGCTGATATCGAACACCGTGGTTGGCGTTGCGTCGCCGAAGCCGTCGAAAGCCTTGAGAACTCCTGCCTTCTCGGCGACGAAGATCCGCCCGTCGGGTGCAAACTCGACGTTCGTTGGGAACGTCAGGCCGGTGAGCTCGGGCACCACATTGAACTGGGTATCGGTCGTCGTGAACGACGTGGCGGGCCCGCCGCGACCGAGGTTGAGGAAAACCGAGACCGAATCGTTGTGCCAGTTGGCCGCCAGGAGATCGGCGTGGCCGTCGCCGTTCACATCACCGATCGCCGTGGCGAACGGCGCTTCGCCGGCGGTGAGGGTGGGCCCGGCGGCAAAGGTGCCGTCGCCATTTCCGAGCCAGACGGTCAGCGGGTCCCCGCCCGGATTGACGAGATTCGGGTAATTCCCCCGGATGCTGGCGGCGACGATGTCGGCGTTTCCGTCGCCGTCCAGATCGCCGGCGGCCACGCCCTTCGGCTGATCACCGACCGCGAATGCAGTACCGGCCGAAAACGTGGTGCCGGCGGAGCCGAGCAGCACAGACACATTGTCGGCCGACTCGTCGGCGGTGACCAGGTCCTCGTCGCCGTCACCGTTGAAGTCGGCCAGCGCAATGCTGTGGGCCGACCCGGTGACCGGGTAGTTGACGGGGGCGGCGAACGAGCCCGTGCCGGTCCCCGACAGCACCCGCACGGCCGATAGTGAGTGCGAGGCAACGGCCAAATCGATCGTGCCGTTGTCGTCGAAGTCGGCTGCCACCACTGCGTGGGGCGTACCTCCGGCTTCGAAGTCCGCCCGGTTGGTGAATGCCCCGGTCCCGGTTCCCTGCCAGGTGGCGATCATCGAATCGCCCCAGCCGACCGCGGCGACGTCGAGCTCGGTGTCGTTGTCGAAATCACCGGTCACCACGTCGTGGGTCCCCACCCTCGTGTCGTAGACACTGGGCGCGGCGAACGTGCCATCCCCGTCTCCGAGCAGCACACCGAACCGGTTCTGGTTCTGGTTGGCCGCCACCAGGTCGGGTGTGCCGTTGTCGTCCAGGTCGGCGACGTCGATGTTCTTCGGGAACTCGCCGGCCGGTCCAACCGGGTAGAGAGTGACCGGGTTGAAGGTCCCGCTGCCGGTGCCGAGCAGTACCGCGGCGCTGTCAGAGCCGGCCGCCGCGGCGACCAGGTCGGCATCTCCGTCGCCGTCTAGGTCGGCGAGGTCGATCGAGTGAGGACGGTCACCGGCCGGCAGGTCGACCCGGGCTCCCATGACCAGGCCGGCCAGTGGCTGGGATTCGTTGCCTTCGGCGTCGTAGGCCTCGACCCGGATCGTTTGGGCGGTGTTGGGGGGAAGGCCGGTCAGCGTCGTGCTCGTCGCCCCGATCACCGTATCGAGCAGCGTGTTCGAAGCGTCATACAGGCGGTAGCCGGCTACGCCGATGTTGTCGACGGCGGCGCTCCAATCAAGGGTCGCAGCGGTAAGGGTGAGATCGGTGACCGCAAACGTGGAGCCGACCGGCCAGGTGGGAGGCCACGGGTCGGCGCCGGGTGCCGGTGGGTCGGGAACGTTGGCGCCCAGCAGGTCGAGGGCCGCTTGCTCACCCGGCCGGCCGAGTGAATCAAGGGCGTCGATGACGCCGTCGTTGTCTTCGTCGTTCGTGTCCCACGACCAGCGCTCGTCGTGGCCGTACACGTAGTGATCGGCGCCGGAGTCGAGCACCGCCTGGGCGTCGGCGATGATCTCGGCGGCGCCGATGGTGTTGCCGCCCGGGCTGCCGCCCTGGCACCACCAGGTCAGCCCGTTGGCGTCGGCCCATTCATCCTCGTACCGAACCTCGGAGGCGATGACCGGCTTGCCGTACACGTCGAGGGCGGCCAGCTCGACCTCGAGCTGCGGGGCCTGCAGACAGTGGTGGTTGAAAGAGACCTGGTCGACCCAGGCGTCGCCGGCGAAGTTGTTCCAACTCGACGAATAGCCGCCGGGTTGGTACGTGACGTCCTGGGTGGCGCCGGCGGCCCGCAGCCCGTCGACGATCTTGATCCACGTGTGCTCAGTGAGATCTTCGCTGGTGCCGTCCCAGTAGTCGCCCCCCATGACCCAGAGGACGTTGGACTCGCTCTTCCAGCGATCGCCGAGAGTGAAGCCGTAGTTGTATGCCTTCTGGTTGCGCGAGTCGGAGGCATTGTTTGGGTCGCAGCTCGTGAAGTAACCGGCGGGCAGGGCGGCCTGCCGGCTCGATGAGATCTTCGAGTACGGATCCGGGTGGCAGGATTCGAACCGGTCGGTGGCGGGGCCGAAGGTGTTGCTGTCCGGCCAGGTACCGGGGTGGATCCCGGTGTAGTCGGTTCCCCAGGCGACAACCACTCCCACGTTCAGCCCGTGGGCAGCGGCCTCGTCGATGATGTAGTCAACGTGAGCCAAGTAGTTCGGATTGGGGGAGCTGAAGCTGCCCAGGGAGTGGCCGGCGTAGTTGGTGGCGTTCATGCCGCCCTGCCAATTGAACGGGGCGATGCTGATCCACATCCCCTCGAAGCCTTCTGCCTGGAGATAGTCGACGTAGTCGTCGACGTGGGCGGGCGTCGAACGGTTGGGGAGCGACCAGGCGGTGTCCCACATCGGGATCGGGTCTCGCACGGTGATCGAGACGGTGAGAACCGAGGCGTCGCGGTTGAAGTCGAACTGGTAGAGGCCGGGACTGAGGCCGGTGGCGTTGAACGTGCCGGTCCCACAGGACGGCGCCACGGTGGCCAGCCCAGCGCTGCCGGCGGGGGTACCGGAGCCAGCCACGATGCTGCAGGACGATCCGCTTCCAGGTCCCCAGTCGATGATCGTGCCTCTGACTCCCGTAACTTCCAGGTCGGGCGGGTTGGTCCCCCCTCCCCCATCACTCAGCAGGTTGAACTCGGCGACGGAGGTGAAGGCGCCGTGCCAGCTGGAGAGCGATCGGAGGCGGACCCAGGAGGCAGACGTGGAGGCGAACGGCACTTCCTGTTCGGCCCGGGACGGATCATCGGGAAATTGACCGGAGGCAACCGGGCTCCCCCAGCTGGAGCCGTTCGAACTCAGGTAGAGCTCGTAGTCCTTGATCTCCCCGTTCTGGCCCCACTGGCGGGGCAGGTAGCGAAAGCCTTCGATGTCGTGGGTCGCACCCAGATTGATGACGAGGTCGTGGGGAAACGGTGCGGCCGGGCTCTGCCACCGGGTGTGCCAGAAGCTCTGGGTGTCGCCATCGATGGCGTTGTCGGGCCCGTTGCCGTCGTCCTCGGTGGTCTGACCGGAAACGATCGACCACGCCGAGCGATCGATTAGCGTCGGGGCCGCTTCAGCCGGCACTGGAGGGAGCACGACGGTGGCAAGCACCGTGGCGAGAGTGAGCCACGCGAGAGCAGCCGCGCGCAGACGCCTGATGATATGACCTCCCCGGGTGCCCTTCCGAACGCTCTCTGCGTTCGTACGGCGGCCAGTGTATCCGAAGGAAACAGGGTCGCGGTCGTTTCAAAACGCTTTCTGGTTCAGAAGTACACTGACGCCATCGCCGGTGTCTCTGAAACTCGCGCCGAATCCCGGTCTGCACTGGCCCTCGAACGCCACCACGGGTGGTATTCGGCGGTCCTCCTAACCCTGCTCGGTGGCTATCTGCTCTTCGACCGGGCGTTTGCGCATTTGCATATTCCCGGCACTCCGATCTACCTAGCCGAGCCCGTCCTCGCGCTCTTAGTTGTTCTGTCAATCAACTCAGCGGAGGGGCGCCGCCTGGTCCAGCGCAGCACACCTACCCGCGCCCTTCTGGGCTTCATGCTGTGGGGGCTCGTGCTCCTGATGTTTCACGTCTTCGATCACGGCATCGACGCAGTTCAAGACAGCGCGTTGTGGTACTACGGCCTATTTGCCATCGTCGTTGGAGCCTTCATTGGGGTCCGACGAGACTCGATCGACCGCCTGATCCCGATCTATGGGTTGCTACTGGCCGGCTTCGCCATCTTCGGTTGGGTCCGTCTCGCCATGCACAGCAACGATGCAGCCGGACTCGTGCCGGACACACTCGTCGCGTGGACATCGCACCGGCCGGGAAACATTGCATTCCACGCCGCCGTCGGATTCGCGTTTGTTGTCCTTCTTGTCAGCCCGTGGCTGGCGGATCGACTCGAGAGGACGACGGCGATTGCGGCCACGTCGATCCTCGCCGTTGCCCTTCTGGTGTTGTATGTCGCGGCAGGAACACAGAACCGCGGCGGTTTCGTTACCGGCCTGCTCGTTGTTGTTGGAGTGCCACTGGTTCGGCGGAGCTTCGGGCCGGCGGTAGCACTTATTGCAGGCGCAGCGATCGCCATCCTTGCGCTGCTCTACGTAACCGACGCCAAAGTTGAGATGGGCAACCGAGATCTCTCGGTCAGCCAGATAGTGGACAACATCGTCAGCCTCCGTGAGGGGGAGGACAGCGGACGCGCGGAGATATGGTCTCCGGTGATCGATGATGTCCTAACCCAAGAACGGTTTCTGACCGGGCTGGGATTCGGAGAGAATCTCGGCGACCGATACGGGTTCACGTTTCGAGGCGTCAGACGCAACGGAGTGATCGTCGGTACTACTGCCGAGGACGAGGGCGTCAACCCACTTCGCAACGTCCACAACTCTCACCTGAACGTGCTCGCGCGAATGGGATTCGTGGGGGTGGGGTTGTGGATCGCCGTTTGGGCCGCTTGGTACTACCACCTCTTCCGGGCCAGACACCGCCTCATGTTGGTCGACTCGCCCCGCCGGGCAGCATTTCTCGGCTGGGCCATGTTGGCCATGACCGCGCTCTTGCTGAACGCCTTCTTCGATGGAACGCTCGAAGGGCCGCAGGTCGCTGTTTGGGCATGGTGCATTTTCGGTTTGGGGGCCGCAGTGGCCCTCGAGACCAATATGCGCGAATGGCAACGGCGCCAGACCGGTGGATCCGAGATTGCCCGTGAAGGCGGAGACACCAACCCCCTCGATCTGTCGCTGCGCCAGTTGCGACGAGCTTCCAAGGACAGCCGGAAGTAGCTCATACCGGCGACTTCGTCGAACCGTGGGCAGGTGCCACACATCGGAAACAGCGCGGTGGCTGCCGTGGCTCGATAGTCGGTGGGCGCCCGGATCGCCCGTGCGGGCACCTCGCCATTCCCTTAGATCCCTGAGCGGAATCAAGAGATATCGGTCGTCCGGTTCAGTCCTTCGACGCTGAATTGCCTAACGGTCAGGCGGCGGTTCGGGCGTGACAAGTGTCAGCGCGCCGCTGATTGCCTTGCGACCATGAGTGGTAGCCTTCACCGTCCACGGAGCTGCGCTGGCTCCGGTTGGTGGCGGGAGGACCTGGGGTGGCTGGGCGACCAGACCTAGTCGATACGACACAGCTGATTGATCGTCTCGACCTGTCTGAACCGGGACTGCGAGGCCTCCAGAACCGGGGAACGTTTCCGCCACCCGAGCTTCATTTCCGGAGCCGACCGATATGGTGGTGGGATCGAGTCGAACACTGGAAACGCCAGCGGCGTCGGACCCGGCGCAAGCCCTTCCGACTGGTCCTCGATCCTCTCGACCTCGTCGATGCCACCACCGCCGCTACGCGGCTCGGCGTGCGAACGCGGGCAATCGAAGGCTGGCTGGCCGAAGGGCACATGATCGAACCGGACTACCGGTGGTCGCACACGACCGCCTGGCAGTGGCAGACGATAGAGCACTGGCTGGGATCAGCTCGTGGCCGTGAGATCCGCCGCCCTCCAGAGGCCCCCCCGGTCACTCCCGTCGAAGCGCCGGCGCCGAGCCGCGAGCTCGATCCCTTCGAAGAGGCCCTGGCTGGGTTGCAGGAACTCCAAGAGTCGCTCGGTAACAACGGGATCGCTGAGTCACGACGGACCGGTGCCCGGCCGGGCCTCGAGGAGCGCTTGCGGACCGTCGAGGAGTTCATCGAACGTGTCGATAGGAGCGGTTCGTGAGGAGGAGACCGGACCTTCTCGACTTCGATCAGGTCATCACGCGTCTTGACCTGTCAAGAAAGATCGCCCGGCGTCTACAGCGCCAGCGAGCGTTCGCCCGCCCCAGCCTGACGTTCCACGGCGAGTCGATCTGGTCATGGACGCACGTCAAGCGCTGGGCCCGACATCCGCGCCGCTCGTTACGCGAACCGATCCCCTCCTCGCCCACCGTCGATCCCGTTGACACCACGATGATCGCCTCGCGGCTCGGCGTGCCCAAGAAAGTGATTCTCCATTGGCACCGTAGCCGCCGGCTCGCCCTGCCCGATTACCGATGGGGTGGCCGGGATGTCTGGCTGTGGTCAACGATCGAGGCCTGGGTGCACAGCTACTCAAGGAGAGTGGCCGCGGCATCACAGCCACCCAATGGGAGCGACCCGATTGCGCAGCTCGACGAGCTGGCCGTGTCGCTCCGCAACCTCCAGTACCTGGACGTCCCGCCACCGCTGGGCGTTCCGCTCGATCTGCTCGGCGAGGAGCTGTCCGGCGACCGCAGAGACCTCGACGGGCTCCGCGATCGCATGGGCGACATTGCGGCGTTCATTGACCGGGTGGACGGCGGCAAAAGGCTGCAAAAATGAGCCCCTCGACCCGCTTTCAGGGTCGCCCAACCGCGCTACGGTGATACCACACACAGCGCTGAATAAACCACTGAGGGCGGGAATGACACTTCAATTGATCCGGGGTCGATCGGGCGTGCTCGCATGGGTGCTGCTCGCCGGCGTGCTCGCTGCAATACCGACGGCGGCACAGGCCCACACCGAGCACCAGAACGACGGTGAGTTCGTCATTGAGACGATCTTCGACGGGCTCAACCAGCCGACGGTCGTGACCTTCGCCGACGACGGTCGCGTCTTCGTGGGTGAGAAGTCCGGCCGCATTCAGGTGTTCGATGGGATCGACGACACCGACGGCCCCGACACGATCACGCTGCTCCCCGGCCAGGTCCACGACTACCTCGATCGGGGCCTGCTCGGCCTGGCCGCCCATCCCGGCTTCGCCGCCGACCCCTACCTCTACACCCTCTACACCTGGGACCGCAAGATCCCGGCCCAGGGCTCGGGTTCGTGGGGTGACACGTGCCCGCTGGGCGACGATCCCGGCTGTGTGGTCGACGGACGGCTCTCCCGCATCCCGATCGGACCGAACAATCAGCCGAGCGGCCCGGAAGAAGTCCTCATCGAGGACCGCTGGTGCCAGCGGGCCCCCGGCCACTCGATCGGCGCGCTCGCCTTCGGACCCGACGGCGCCCTCTATGCCAGCGCCGGCGACGGCGCCTCCTCGCTCACCGAGGACTTCGGCCAGATCGGCGGCGGACTGTGCGGCGACCCCACCAACGAGGGTGGCGCCCTGCGGTCCCTCGACCTGCTCAGCCCGGGTGACCCGGTCGGCCTCAACGGGACCGTCATGCGCCTCGACCCCGAGACCGGCAACGCTCTGCCGGACAACCCGCTGGTCGGCAACGGCGTCACCGGTGACGACGAGATCATCGCCTTCGGGTTCCGCAACCCGTTCCGGTTCAGCATCCGCCCCGGCACCTACACAGGAGCGACCGGCCCCGAGATCTACGTCAGCGACACCGGCTGGTGGCGCTGGGAGGAGGTCAACCGCATCGCCGACGCCCAGGATGGCCTCGTTGAGAACTTCGGATGGCCGTGTCACATCGGCAACGAGTTCGACACCAACGACCCCAACTTCAACCGCCAGCCCAACTACGACGGCGAGAACCTTCCGCTGTGTGAGGACCAGTATTCGGGCTCGCTCACCAGCAACCTGACCCGGCCCGTGTTCGCGTACGAGCACTCAAACGAGATCGTCACCGGCGACGGCTGCCTCACCGGCGGGTCCTCGGCGGCCGCCCTCAGCTTCTACGACACCGGCCGCTATCCGCACCAATACGACGGGGCGCTGTTCTTCTCCGATTACAGCCGCCAGTGCATGTGGGTCATGTTCGAGGACACCGGCGGCGAGGTCGACCCCTCCAGCATCGAGCTGTTCAGCGATCAGGTCGGGCTGATCGTCGACCTCAAGGCCGGTCCGGCCGGCGACCTCTACTTCATCAGCCTGGGTGATTTCGATCCGGGATCGGGCAACATCACCCCGAACAGTGGAGCCCTGAAGCGGGTCAGCTATCTGACCGACAACGCCGCTCCCACCGCCGTCGCCGCCGCCTCCCCTAATTCCGGTGCGCTGCCGCTCACCGTCACTTTCGACGGGACCGGCTCGTCCGACCCGAACGGGGATCCGCTCGTGTACGCCTGGGACCTCGACGGAGACGGCCAGTACGACGACGCCGCCGGGCCGACCGTCACCCGCACCTATGCCCAGGCCGGTACCCGCACCATCGGGCTGCGGGTCGGCGACGGCAACCTGACCGACACCGACACGGTGACCATCAGCCCGGGCAGCTTCGCCCCGCAGGCCAGCATCGACAGCGCTCCGGAGGCGTGGACCACCGGCCAGCCGATCGTTCTGGGCGGATCCGCCACCGATGTCGAGGACGGCTCGGTGGGCGACCTCGAATGGCGAATCAGCCTCCACCATTGCGCCGAGGTCGACTCGTGCCACATTCACGAGATCGCCACCTTCACCGGGCCGACCGCCAGCTTCCCCGGACCGGAGCACGAGTACCCATCCTTCCTGTCGGCTCGCCTCACCGCCACCGACTCGGACGGGCTGACCGACTCGGTCAGCATCGACCTGGAGCCGGCCACCGTTGACGTGACGCTGAAGACCATCCCGTCCGGGCTCACCGTGCGCGCCTTCAACCAGGAAGGCCCGTCGCCGCTCACCATCACCGCCATCGTCGGCTCCCCGCTCGGGATCTCGACCGACTCACCCCAGCCGGGGAGCGGCTGGACCCACCAGTTCGTCTCCTGGTCGGACGGGGGCGCTATCAGCCACGACATCGTTCCCACCACGAACACCACGGTGACCGCCCGGTTCACATACGACACCACCGTTCCACCGACCTGGGTCGACCCGGATCTGCACGTCACCTATCAGCCGACCAGCCTGGTCCTCGACTGGTCGGGGGCGACCGACAACGCCTACGTGATGGGATATCGGGTGTTCATCGACGGCGAGTGGCAGCTGACCACCCCGTTCACGACGTACACCATGTCGAATCTCGACCCGGCCACCGACTACGACGTGCGGATCGAAGCGATCGACGCCGAGTTCAACGCCTCCACCAACGGGCCGAACGAGACCCTGCGCACGCCGATCGTGCCGATCCGCGACGTGCCCGGGATCGTCGACTCGCTGGCCCGCTGGAAACTCCCCGACCAGAACGGGACGACGCGAACCATCTTCTTCGGGGCGGCCAGCGACGTTGCGCTGAGTGGCGACTGGGATTGCGACGGGATCGACACCCCCGGCGCCTATCGCCGCTCAAACGGACTGGTCTACCTGCGCAACAGCCTCACGACCGGAGAGGGTGAGCATTCGTTCATCTTCGGGATCCCCGGTGACATTCCCATTGCCGGTGACTTCAACGGCGACGGCTGCGACACCGTCTCGGTGTTCCGGAAGGGCCACGTCTTCATCGTCAACGAGCTCGGGCCGGACGGTGCTCCGCTGTCGGAGGCCGAATACGACTACTGGTTCGGTGTCGACGGCGACGTGCCGTTCGTCGGCGACTTCGACGGCGACGG
>JABDLU010000033.1 GCA_013002865.1 Acidimicrobiia bacterium | reverse complement strand
CTCAGCACCCAGCGCGAGATCCGGGATGGTTCCGGCGGAACCACCTTCGTCAACTTCAACGGAGGCACGCTGCAGGCTGCGGCGGCCACCGTCGGCGCCCTCTTCCCGACGGTCGATCGCGTCAACGTCCGCGACGGCGGCGCGACGATCGACACCCAGGGCTTCGACATCACGACCACCAAGGCCCTCGAGCATTCCGACATCGGGGGCGACAGCGCCACCGATGGGGGTCTGACGAAGCTCGGCAGCGGCAGCCTGACCCTTGGGGGAGCGAACACCTACACCGGGCCCACGATGGTTTCGGAGGGCACGCTCGGCATGACCGGCACCTTCACCAGCGATGTGAGCGTGGCGGACGGCGCCACGATCTCGGGCGACGGCTCCAACACCACCGGGAGCCTGACATTGGGAAGCACGACCGGGGCGAACCTCGTGGTCGATGCGGACTCGCCGACCGGCATCAGGGTGGGGGATCTCATCCTCAATGGCGTGACCAATCTGTTCCTTCCCGGGGGGAGTGGACCATTCGCGGTTGGAACTTACAGCGGGATTCTCACCGACGGGAACGGGGGGACGCTTGAGGACAGCTTCTCGGTGTCAGGCGCGCGGGCTGCATCGATCACTGACACCGCGGGCTTGATCGAGGTCAGCGTGACCACCGAGAGCTCGACGTGGAGCGGCACCACTTCCGGCAACTGGGAACTCGGCGGCTCGGACGCGAACTGGACGAGTAGCGACACCTTTTTCTTCGACGGGGACGAGGTCCTCTTTGATGACAGCGGGGCGAACAAGACCGTGACGCTTCTCGCCGATGTTGCGCCGGGACTACTCGACATCAACAACACCGCCGGCAACGACTACACCTTCCAGGGGGGCTTCGGGATTACCGGATCCACGGACCTCCTCAAGGACGGCGATGGGGCGCTCACGGTCCTGAACGACAACAGCTTCACCGGTGGAACCACGATCCTCGCGGGCAGCGTGAACGTGGGCAGCGGCGGGACGACCGGCTCGCTCGGCTTCGGGACGATCGTCAACGACGGGGCCCTCACCTACAATCGCTCCGACGACTTGACCCAGAGCGTCGATATCAGCAGTTCTGCCATCACCGGCACCGGGTCGCTGACGAAGGCCGGTGCGGGCAATCTGACGATCAACGTAGCGAACACCTACACCGGTGGCACCACCGTCAGTGAGGGCACGTTGACTTTTTCCGGAGCCGGATCCACCAGCGACGCGGGTGGGATCCTGGTTGAGAACGGCGGGACGATCAGGTTCGACCGCAATGACACCTGGGGCGCCGCCGCCACGACCTCGACTCCGGTCATCACGATCGATGCGGGCGGTGTCGTGGAAAGCAACAACAAGTACACCCCGCTCATCGACCTTGTTCTCAACGGCGGCACCCTCAGCGCCAACGATGGAGTGAACGCCAACTTCCCGACCTTCGGTCTCAAGGGCACCGTCACCGTGAACGCCACCCCCGGCGGATCCGTCATCAGCACCACCGGGGCCGGTGACTTCAACGAGGTGGGGATCGGTTCCCCCGGGCTAATTCCTGACAACGTCACCGTGTTCGATGTCGCCGACGGCGCCGCGGCTTCCGATCTGACCGTGTCCGCGGTTCTGAGCAACAACGGCGGAGGCAGCAAAGGACTCACCAAGACCGGCGCGGGCACGATGACCCTCAGCGCCTCGAACATCTACACGGGCACGACCACCGTCTCCGCCGGGGTGCTCTCGCTCGGCAACGGCACCGACAACTCCAACCTCGCCGACGGGGCCGACGTCGAACTGACAACCGGGGCGACACTCGATCTCAACTTCGCGGGCACCGACCAGGTCGACGAGTTGTTCATCGACGGCGTCGGCCAGGCCGCCGGGACGTGGGGCGCGATCGGATCCGGGGCGGCGAACGAGACCGCCCTCATCACCGGCCCGGGCCTTCTCGAAGTTCTCACCGCGGCCGGCACGCCCTACGCCAACTGGGCCGCGCTCTTCCCGGGGCTCACCGATACCGACCCGAGCATCGATTTCGAAGGAGACGGTCTCGACACCGCGGTGGAGTGGGTGGTCGGTGGCGACCCGACCGTGAACGACGCCGGCCCGCTCCAACCGACCGGCACCGACACCGGCACGGGCCTCGACTTCGTCTTCCGCCGCACGGATGAGTCGAACAACGACGCGGACACCACCATCGAGGTGGAGTACGGGAGCAACCTCGACAACGACTGGACCGTCGCGATGGACGGCGTGGACGGGGTGACCATTGCGGCCGATGACGACTTCTACGGGCCCGGCATCGATCGTGTCACGGTCAGCCTGCCCGACAGCCTCGCGCTGGACGGGAAGCTCTTTGCGCGATTGAACGTGACGGTGGTTATTCCATAGGCGCTATCATGAAAATAAGACTTGCAGCAACGCTTTGCGGGATCGCCGGAATGATCGGCATCGCGGAGGCCCAACTCGTGGACGGCCAGACGATCGGAATCGACTTTGGAGTCACCAACCCAGTCACGAACGACTTCATTGAATACGCGTTCAACGCCGGGACGGTGGCGGTGACCAAGGACGTGACCGGTGCTGCGGTGGCCGGGTCCGTGACCGTCGCGGGCTCAGGCTTCACCGGTCAGAACGGCGACGCGACCGAGA
>JABDLU010000029.1 GCA_013002865.1 Acidimicrobiia bacterium | reverse complement strand
TCCTTGTTCCAGCACTCCTCGCAGGTCGACTCGAGTTGGAACTTCGACCACTTCAACTGGATCTCATCGGACACCTTCTCGACCGCGTCGCGTGGAACGAGTAGTTCGATGTCGGGCCGGATGTGGAGCTTGGCCAGCAACTCCTGGACGAAGTTGCCGCCCACGACCAGCCAGATGTCGCCGTCGTTCTCCAGCCACACGTCCTCCACAAGGCCGACCCGTATTCCATCCGAGTCGACCACGGGTCGGCGAAGCAAGGCGCCGAGTTTCACATTGAAGCGGTCGGGCATGACGTAGGCCTCGGGCTCGTAATGCCCCTATGTCTAGTCGATCGAGCCCGGGCGGGGCTTGGTGAGATCGGGGTAGCGATGGCGACCACTATGCCCGCGATCGGATCGAGCCGACGGCCGGGTCAGGAGGGCGCCCAAGGAACCGTCAGCCTGGTTCCTCCCCCGTAGGCGTGAAGGGGCGTGCTTTGCCGGTGGCGGCCTGGGTCCATGCTCGCTGAAGGGCTTCAATCGCCGCCGGATCTGTGAAATGCTCGAGCTCCGCCCGGGTGAGGGGCACTACTTCTTCGAGGGTGATGGTGCCGTCTTCGTCCTGGATTGCGAGGAGTTGGGTGTTCTTGTATCCGAACTTGGCCAGGGAAACCCTGCCACGGCTGTCGACGTCGAGAAATCGTCGGGTCTGCATGGGCACCAGCATACTCCCTGTGCCCTAATTGGGTATATACCAAACAAGGGCAATTTGTAATTCATGGAGGTCGAAGCGGTCCCCGAGTTCACCGCGCCAAGATCGGCTGATCGGGTCAGCGGTCGACACGATATGCGTCGTCGTCGAACCAGCGATCGTAGATCTCGCCGTAGGTCCCATCGGCGATCATGTCGTTCATCGTGTCCTGCAAGGCGGCGGCGAGTTCGGTCAGCTCGGGATTCACGGTGAAGGCCTGCAGTGTTTCCTGCAGGATCTGGACGACTTCCACTTCCGGAGCAAAATCATCCACATCACCGACCCAGGCATCCGCTTGTCCTCGTTCCAAGATACCGGGATGGACCGGGCCGGACGCTACTTCGATCGCTAAATCCGGGTACTCCGTGCGGATGAGCTCGTCACCGGAACTGGCCGGCGACACCGTGACGGTTGCGACTTGATCGATACTCGAAATTGGGCTGCCGGGTAGCACGGCGAGCCCGATCGTGCTCTTGAGAACCGGGGAAGCGAAGAGGAACCGCTCGAGCCGCTCGGGTGTGATGTCGCAGTCACAGGCTCCAACGTCTAACGAACCCTCTTCGACCCCCTCGAGTAGCTCCGGAAACGGTGCTTCCAGATAGGACACCTGCAACGCGAGCCGGTTCGCCACTTCCTCGAGCAGGTCGGGGAAGAACCCCAAGACAACGCCGTCCCTCTCCTCAGCAAAGGGCGAGAACGGCGTGATCGCGACGGTGAGGCTGTTGCCTCCGCCGACCAGCCCGAACCGACTGTCGGTCGGATCCGTCTGCCCGTTCGAGGTTGGCCCAAAGGCTCGCTGTGCCGTGACAACGGTGCTGCCATCGGAAATGGACGACATGGCCTCGTCGAGGACGTCCGCCAGACCGGCGGGCAGCTTGCCGCCGGAATCCACGTAGCCGAGCCCGCCGTCGGCCATAGTCAGGTGGTATACCGGCCCGGTCAGCTCGTCCGCGAGGAGGCGCTGGGTGGCGTCGAGCACGACAGTGTCGAGGCGCCGAATTACCGACATGAGCATATGGTCTCGATCGTCAGCGTTGGCCTCGAAGTACTGATCGCTGTAGGAGCCGATCGCCCAGCGGTGGCGTCCGTCCACGGCGGTGGCCGACCGGGCTGCGCTCAATACCCCAAGCCCCGAACGTTCGGCATGGTGATACACCACGTCGATGCCCGCTTCATACAGCTCCAGCGCCGTCCGATGGCCGGCGTCGACGTCATCGAATGCCGCGTCGGACGGGTTGGGGGACACATACGCAGGGGCAACCTCGAAAGACGGATCGACCGACCAAACACCTTGCTGAAATCCGGCGAGCGACTGGTGGATATCGCCGAAGAAGTCATAGGCGCCCATGAAACCCACGACCTTCGATTCCGACACGGTTGCGGCTGCGATTCCAGCGAGGTAGCTGCCCTGTTCGTGCGCAAAGGTATATCGGATGTAGTTCGGCGCGACCGAGTCGAAGGGGTCAAACGGGACGACGAACTTGGTGTCGGGATGTCGTGCGGCGAGATCCTCGGCTGTGCCGGCGTCGAATGGGCTCATGATGACTAACTCGGTGCCGCTCTTGGCAAGCTCGTCGCCGACCGATTCAACCGATACCCACGGCGGAGTGATACTCACCGGCTCGATCCCGTATCGCCTCGCAGCCTCATCGAGACCCCGGCCGATGAGATCGTCGTTGTCGTGAATCAGGGCAACGCGCACCGGATCCCCTCCCGTTGCCAACACGGTTGCCAGCGCTATTGCTGCCACGGCTGCAACCACGGCGACCAGCGCCCACAGTCGGCGCTTGGCTGACCCTGCTAGTCGGGCCTCGGATGCGAGGCGTTGCTCCTCGACCTCCTCGGCAGCATCGCGAGCAGCACTTGATGCCTGAACGTATTCGAGCTCGCGGGCGTTGAGATGAATTGAAGCCGTGGCGCTGGACGCTTCTGTCTCTGCCAGCCGGGTCCCGGTCAGCAAGTAGCCGGGGTCGCGCCCGGAGCGTTCCCATTCGTCGACGGCGCCCCGCAACGCTGCGTGGCGAAGCAGGTCGCGCCGGGCACGGATGATCCACTCTTCCAGGCGCGGCCACTCGTAGAGCAGCGCCTCGTGCCCCACTTCGAGTGTCGGTGAGCCGGTCACCTTGTCCCGGTCGAAGAACAGGAGGCGGTGGGCGCCGAACCGATTAATGACGGACTGGAGGGCGATGACATCGACGTCCAGCGAGAGAATCTCGGACGCCTTCACCCGTCGTCGGCTCCAGGTCTCCTCATCGGACATGGCCACCAGCCGGAGGAACAACTGTCCGGCGGCAGTTTGCTCGGCGGGATCCAGCTCCTCGTACAGCTCCTCGGCCCGGTTCGTGATGGCACCCCGCAGCCCGCTCATCTTGTCGTAGGTCGACTCGAGCAGCATGCCGCCGTGCTGGCGCTCGAAGAGCTCGGTGAGCGTGTACTGGAACATCGGGAGAGCACCGGGTTCGCCGACCACGTCGGCCAACAGCCGGGCGAGCAGGCGGGGTTCCAGCTGTACGCCGGCTTCCGCCGCGGGCCGGAACGCCGCCTCCTCGAGCTCGGCAGTCGACATCGGTGTGACGTTGACGACGGCATCGCCCAGCCTTCGACCGAATTGCGGGTGCAGGAGAGGACGATCGTAGAAGTCGGCCCGCAGCGTCAGCACCACTGCGATCCGGCCGTGCGGGTCGTCGAGGGCTACCAGGAGCG
>JABDLU010000009.1 GCA_013002865.1 Acidimicrobiia bacterium | reverse complement strand
GCCGCCAATGCCTCGCTCGTGTATGTACCCGGCAACCACGACGCCGTTCCGGCACCGCGCAGGGTGGCCCCGGTTACCGGCTTCCTCCACTTCGAGGACATCTGGGGAAGCGGCGGTAGCTCTGAGGAAGGCATTACCGAGGCGAGCGGCATTTGCGCCGACGGCCAAATCGTCACCATCAAGGGCCTCACCATCGCCGGGTTGGGCGGCTCGATTCGATATCGGGAGGGTCCCAATCAATACACGGAGCGCCAGATGGCCGCCCGGGCCCGCCGGCTGCGGCGCCAGGCGAAACTGCGACGGACGCCGGTCGACATCCTCATTACCCATTCGCCGCCCAAAGGAATGGGTGACGAGAGCGACGGCCCGCACCAGGGGTTCGCCTCGTTCATTCCCCTCCTCGAAGCCCTCGAGCCTCGACTTATGTTGCATGGGCACATACATCCACACGGTTTCGTCAAGCCCGATCGGCAGCTTGGCGATACCCGCATCATCAATGTGATCCCTCACAAGGTGCTGGAGGTGGAGGTGTGACCTGGTATCCGCAGGACACGTACGAGCGGGCCCGCTGGCAGGAGTCGCGCCACCGCATCGCCAAGGTGGTGCAGGGTCAGCAACCCGATCAGCTCATGGAGCTGGACGACGTGCAAGGGCGTCTTGCGCTCTTCCAGCAGTCGTACGTCGGGGTTCGTCCGATCCGGGTGGATCAGATCGTCGGTTCGGTCGACAAGAGTGAGGACTTCGACAAGGACTTCCGACCTCGAACCCCCCGGTCAAAGCATCGCTGGGAGCAGGTTGAGCGCGCGTTTCCTCGCGGTGATTTCCCACCGATCGATGTGTACCAGGTCGACGACACGTTCTATGTCATCGACGGCCATCACCGGGTGGGTGTCGCGAAGGCCAGGGAGATTGAGTTCATCGATGCCGACATCACCGAGCTGCACTCGCCGTACGAGCTCAAGCCCGAGGACGACCTCGGGGACATCATTCACCTGCAGCAGCGGCGGCTGTTTCTTCACCAGTCCGGGCTCGGACGGGTCCGGCCCGACGCACGCATCGAGTTCTCACGACCGGTCGGTTATGTCCAGCTACTCGAGAACCTCGAAGTGCATGGCTATCACCTCCAGCAACAAGCGGAGCAAGTCCTGTCGAAAGAGGCCGTGGCCGCCGACTGGTACGACAACGTCTATCTGAAGAACGTAGCCGAGATCGAGGCCGTTGGCCTCGACAAGCTCATGGGGCACACACCCGTGAGCGACCTGTACCTGTGGGTCCACCAGAAGCGCCAGAGTCTGTTTCCCGAGCAGGGTTCGATCAGTTTCCGGACGGCCGCAGAAGACCTTGCTGCCGAGGAGGCGCGCAAGCTTGGCCCCAGGACGAAGGCGACGGTCGATCGGGTCGAGGACACGGTTGGAGGCGCCCTCGGCCGATTGCTCGGCCGCAAGAAGCCCGATGAGGAGGACTGAGTCGGCTACTCGTCGATGAGAGCGGCCTGCACACTCCGCACGTAGTCGATAATCGAGGCGATCTCGGTCTCCTCGAGCTGGGTCGCAAACGATGGCATCCCCAGGCCCCGGCCCCGCTTCACGATCTCGATGAGGAGAGCGTCGCTCGGTCCTGTCTTGCCAGAGAGTGAGGGAGCGATACCGCCGGAGTAGGAGCCTCCTCGCAGATCGGCGCCGTGACATCGAGCGCAGTTCGCCTCATAGAGGGCCGTGCCGGCCTCAACTGAAGCCGCCTCGCGTACTTTCGTCACATCCGGCGATGCGCCGCCGCCGCACGCTGCCAGCACCAGGGCAAGAACGAGTCCCGGGGCGGCGAGCTTCGTTCGCATCATGACCGTCTCCTTTCGGCAAGCGCCGTTCCCATTCGTTCGATCCCGGCCACTACGGCGGCGGTCCGCTCGCTCGGGAACACGAGGCGCATGAATCCCGGTTCGCCGATATGGCAATCGGCCCCGGGGGTCAGGTTTGCGTTGGCGGTAGTCAAGAGCCATTCCCACAGCTCTGCCTCGGCTTCCCAGGTGACCTCGTCCATGAACGGGCGGAAGTCGCACAGGAAGAAGAAGCCGGCCTGTGCGGAAACGTGGGGGATGGATGCTTTCTCGAGCGCAGCCGTCACTTCGCGGTAGGCGAGTCCCAGACGTCGCTGATTCTCTGCGGTGAACTCGTCGACCCAGGCGTCATCAGAGATCATTTGCTCGAGGACGAACTGAGTGTCCCCCGAGACCGCCGCCCAGTAGGCGAGGCCGTCGACAGCTTGGCGAATGCCTTCGTTCTCCGACACCAGGATCCCGCAGCGGAGGCCACTGGCGGCGAAGTCTTTGCTGAACGCCCACACGAGATGGATTCGAGGGCCGAGGGCGGGGCGCAGTGAGGCTCCGCTCACGAAGGCTGCCTCGCCGTACACGGACAGAGCAAACAACTCGTCGAACACCAGGTGGATCTCGCGCGTTTCAGCCCAGGTGATGATGTCCTCGAGCTCGTCATGGGAGTAGACGCATCCGAGTGGGTTGTTGGGGGAGGTGAACAACAGTGCCCGCACCGGGACGGAGGCGGCCGCAACGGCCTCGTCGAGCTGATCGACGGTGAGGCGGAAACCGCTCTCGCTGGTGGTGTGTGCCGGGATGATCTGCAGCTCATCCCGGGTCTCGAGGTCCGGCCAGAACCCCGAGTAGCTCGGTGTTGGGACGAGGATGCCTTCGCCGGGATCGGCGATGGTGTAGAAGAGCATTTCCAGCACCGTGCCCGCTCCGGCCAGGGCGATGACGTGGTCAGGATCGATTGGCCGTCCCACCATGTGGCGTTCCAGGAAGATGGCCAGAGCCTCCCGAAAGGAGGCTGTGCCCACCATGGCGTCGTACTCGACAACCCGCTGGGGCACCTCGCGGCCGGCTGCCAGTTTCGGGCCGAGCAGATCCCAGACGAGCTTGTTCTCCGCGATGCACATCGAAACGTAGCCGTCCGGATTCGCATCGGGGTCCCAGCGATTCTCGACGCGAGCAAAATGTTCGTCGATGTAGCGCGGGGTTGGCCGGTTGGTGGCCAGCAATTCGCCACGAGTGGAGAGGTTCACGCCTCGAATGTTACGACCGGGACCGGCGGGCATCGCCACGAGTCGACGGCGCGCAGCCTGGCTCGCTGGGTGACCTATTCAGATGGAGCGGGCTTGGCCGACCTGGCGGCGATCCACCCTTCGACGGCTGATTGCTGATCGGAGGCATGGACCCAATCACCGTAGGTTCCGACGGCCAGATACCAGGATCCGGGCATTGCCTGGCCGACCTCCCGGTACTCCTCGAGCCCGAAGATTTGTGTGGGCTCGTCAACGTAGAACCAGTAAGGGCCGGCTTCGGATGGTGCTCCGCTCGAGCGTTTCTGCACGGCACGCGCCAGGGATCCAACCGCGGCAGGACCGAGGACGGCGCCTGTGGCCATCTGTGCGCCGATGCCGCCACCGCCCACACTCCCATCCGGGGGTGACGGAGGGGGGATCCCCGCGTCGGGTGGCGCCGTATCCGGTCCCGTCGGTGGAGCGGGCGGAGGCGTACCCGGCATATCCGGAGGCGCGGGCGGAGGCGATCCCGGGCTCGGCGGTGGCTCCATAGGCGGTTCGACGACCGGTGGCTCTGCGGGTGGTTCGACCGGTGGTTGCACGGGTGGTTGCACGGGTGGTTCGACGACGGGTGGTTCTACCGGTGGTTGCACGGGTGGTTCGGTGGTGGGTTCGCCTCCGGGTTCGCCCGTCGGTTCGCCTCCGGGTTCGCCCGTCGGTTCTTCGGTCGGTGGTTCGGTGGTGGGTTCCGCTGCGGGTTCTCCGGTTGCGGACTCTCCGGTGGGCTCCAATCCAGGGTCCCCGGTCGGAGTCTCTCCGGGTTCACCGGTTGGCTCTGCCGCGGGTTCTCCGGTCGATGGTTCTGCGGTTGGCTCCACTCCCGGTTCTCCGGTGGGTGTCTGGCCGGCTGGTGTTTCGCCGGTTGGGGGTTCGACCGGTTCGGTGGTCGGAGTCTCTCCGGGTTCAGCGGTTGGCTGCGCCCCGGGTTCTCCGGTGAGTGTTTCGCCGGTTGGCTCCGCTGCGGGTTCTCCGGTCGGTGTCTCACCCGTTTCGCCGGTTGGCTCCATAGCCGGAGGCTCACCGGGTTCACCGGTTGGTTCCAGTCCGGGTTCTCCGCCTGGGAATGCTTCCGTTGGTGGCTCTCCGCCTGCGGCCTCACCCGGCTCCCCGGGTGCCGTCCCCACGTCGGTCGGCTCACCGAGTTGCTGTCGTTCGACCACGCGATCAAATGTTCCGTCACCATCCGAGTCCACGGCGTACTCGTCGACTAAGCCGTCGCCGGTGGTATCGACTCCGACTGCATCGACTACGCCGTCCGCGTTCACGTCAAGGGCGACGGCGTCCATTACCCCGTCATGGTCGAGGTCGACGAGCATCTTGCTCAGGTCGCCGAGCATGCGTCCGCCTTCGACGAGGGTGCTCACCGAGACGCCGAGAAGGCCGACGGCTCCAACGGCGGCGGCGCCGGCTGCTACCTGGCCGACAATGGTCTCGAGCGGGTTGTTGTCGAGATTGAAGAGCAGCCCAAACCGGCACTCCCCGCCATTCGCCAGCAGCCCGCCACCTCTGACCTCATACAGGCCGCCGGCGTACTGGAAGAGGTCTTCGACCGGCAGCTCATACGTGTACGTGCCCCCTCCACCGTCGGGGTCTTCCACTACCTCATCGTCACCGAATCCGTAGCTGAACCCCGCGTAGTAGAAGCGGACCTCGAACGAGGCGAAGTCGGACGGAGATCGCAGGAACCCGGTCAGCGACTCCTCCGTCTCCACGTCGATCGCATCGGACGCCGTCAACCGCAGGTCTCGCACGTCGATGCCATTGACCACGAGCTCGCACGTGCCGTCGATCTCCGCGGACGCGGTACCGGTTCCGGAGACCGTGAATGCGCCGAGAAGTATGGCGAAGAGGATGGCCATGCCCAGCCCGCCGGCGGCGGCCGGTCCGCCCCCTCGTCTGCTCCGGACCGCTCCGAGTTTGCGGTTGTACCGTCGCACGACGAACGCATAGATCAGCGACGGGAAGATGATTCCGCTGAGCGCTCCGCCGATGATTCCCTGCAATGTCAGAGCCCGTCCGAGTGGAGCGATGCCGTATTGCTGGATCAGGACGACGGTGCCGAGACCCCCGATCATGCCGGTGAGGATTCCGAAGATCCGCACGCGCGGACGCCACTTGAGGGGCTGTGGAAGTCCGTCCGATCCGAGGTTGGCTAGCTGCCGACGTCTGCGTCGCTTGCTCATCGGGACCACCTTTACCCGGGACTCGACCCACTCTACTTCTCGAAATCAGCGCTGAGCCGGTCCACCAAGGGGCGCGGCAGCACTCACGGAGGACCGGAATGTAGATTTGGAGGATCGGCTGATTTGAGAGCACCGTGGCCCAGGACATCTTCATCTGTCATGCGTCAGAGGACGCCGCCGCCGCCAACGAGCTCGTCACCGGTCTCGAGGAATCCGGGATTACCTGCTGGATTGCGCCCCGGGATGTCATGCCGGGAGCCGACTACGCCCAGGCGATCGTCGCAGGCATCTCCCGGGCCAAAGCACTGGTGCTCGTGTTCTCTACCCGCTCGAACGTGTCGCAGCAGGTGGGTCGTGAGGTCGAGCGGGCCGTTTCCCGAGGCATCGACATCATCCCGTTTCGCATCGACGACATCGAGCCCGCCCCCTCCCTCGAGTACTTCATCAGCACGTCCCAGTGGCTCGACGCCACGGCTGGACCGATCCAGGACCACGTTGGCGAACTGGCCAGAACCATTCGGATACTCGTGTACGGCCAGGAAGGAGATGTCACCCGCCAGGCGGCCGGCGACATCCTGCGTCAGATCGTCGATGAGTACGGGCCTGCTCTGGCCGAAGATCCCCGTCGAGTGCGGGCCTTGCTGCGGGATATGGCCGGAGAGCATCGCGCCGAGGTCGCCGCATTGGTGGCAGCCGCTGAGGAAGGGGTTGGTTCCGGCCTGCTCCAATCGTCCCAGGGACTGACTCCCGAGACCATCCAGCGCCTGGCCCGCAAGTTGCAGGACAATCGCGCGCTCACCGAGGAGGCGTCCCGGTGGGCCGTCGCCGCCTGGTCTCACGCCCTTCGTATGGACGCGCCCGCCCCGCAAGGGCTCACGACGCCGGTGACCGGAGGGCTACCAGAGACGGTGGCGGCCGTGGCGGCCCGGCATCCGTCCGGTCAACCGGAACCGGTGGCCTCTCCAGACGTCCAAGCCGGCGAGCCGACCATCCCTGCACAGCCGGGCGAAAGCCCCGCCATCCCGACGTCCGGTCACGATGCGGGGCCGGCTACGATCCCGGCTTCTCCCGCCGCTCCAAGGCACACCGCACCGGCGCCGTCTGCACAGCCACCGTCGGGCTCGGGGCGGAGGTGGGTGGCGGTGACGGCGATTGGGGTGCTTGCCATAGGGGGCGTGGTCGGCGCTGTGGCCCTGTTCGGGGGCGATGACTCGGATCCCGGTGGCGGGATACCAACCACGCAAGCGCCACCGGCAACGACGACTCCTCAGCAAACGACCGCCGTCCCGTCGGCGTTCTTCGCGTTCGACGGTCTGACTGCGGCCGACGTTGTCGACCGCTGGTCGGCCGAGGCGTCCTCCATAGAGCTCACTGCAGGGTGTGCCACGCTGCTGCAACTCGAGCCGATCGACGTCACCACCGACCGCCTCGGTCCGGGAGAGACATTTGTTTGGGGGCGGTTTGCGGCACCGTTCTGCAACACAGAGATCTGGGGCATCGAAACGCAAGGGGGCACGCTGCGGGAGTTGACGGTTCAGGTCGAATCGGCGTCCGATGAGGCCGTGAGCGAGATGATGGACGTTGCGATGGCTCTTGTGGGAACGGTCGGTCAGCCGGAGTCGAGCGGCGCATTTGCCCGGTCCGCTCTGGACGAATTCGGTTGGTTGAGCGCACCGGATCCGACCGCCCACCAGGGCGATGCCGTGCTGGGAGCCATCCAGCTGGGCACATTCCTCCACGATGGCGGGTTCACCTTCTACATGGTGCCCGCCGGGTAGACGGGGCCCCTCGCCTCTCAGCCGGTGACGAAGATCTCAACCCTGCGGTTCTGGCGGCGCCCGTCCGGATTGTCTGTGCCGTCTGGGTTTGCATTTGCTGCCTTCGGGTTCGTCTCGCCGAGACCGAACGCCGTCAGTGTCGCCTCCGGGAGCCGCTCCGCCAGGCCGGAGCGCACGGCCTCGGCCCTCCGTTCCGAGAGCCGGAGATTGGATTCGGCCGAGCCGATGGAGTCGGTGTGCCCGATCACCTGAATCGTCGGACGAGGTACGCCCTGTTGGGTGATTGCTGCAACAACGGTGTCGAGCGTGTTCGAAGCCGCCTCCGTCAGATCCGCCGATCCGAAGGCAAACAGCACCACCTCGTCGAGCGTGTAGACGGACAGCTCGTCGGTTTCGCCTACGCCAATGCCATCCTCGACGGGTTCGATGGGAAGATCGACGACCGAACTGGAGAGGCAGAAGGCATCCAGATCGAGATCGAGGCCGCCGAGGTCGGGTGCCAGGCCGACGTAGATGGCACCTTCGCAATTCTCGGCCGACAGGGTCCCACCCGCCGCCACCGCCACCTGCCAACGACCGGACTCCTCGCCGTCGACCCACTCACCGGACCCGGTGCAGGTTCCCCATCGGAAGTCTCCCGTGAGCCCGGCCGTGTCGGCTCCGCCCGGATCAATGGTGCCTCCGGCTTCAACCGAGCCGACCGGGGCGAGGCCGATCTCGATGTTCCCCAACCGGACTCCGCCGGTCCCGACCGACAGCGCTCCCGGAGCGATCTCGATGCCCGAGGTGCTGAGGATGATGTCTTCGCCGAACTCGAGACCAATCTGTTCCACGAGACCCGAGAGGGAGGCAAGGTTGGAGAGGTCGATGCCGAGCGTGTCGGGTCCAACGAACGCCGCCGAGAGCGATCCGTCGTCGCCCAGGCCAAGCACGAACGGCCCGGACCGGTCACCGCCAAAGGTGCCGAGGAAGAAACCCGAGCAATCCGACAGGCCGGTCTCGCTTGAAGGTTCGTCGTCGCTTCCTCCGCAGGAACCGGCAACGACCAGGAGCGCCGCGGTCAGGATCGTCAGGTAGCGCCTCTTCCTCACGGTTGCCTCCGGCAGGCTCGCCCCAATTCTGGCACAGGAAACGAGCCCCGAACGGCAACGGGTCGAAACGAAGGGCAATTCGCCTCTGGACCCCCGAAGAAGCGACCCCGTACGGTACCGACAGGTGTTGTGCCGGGGACACGACAGGAGGCCCCATGGCGCGAGATGTATTCATCTGCCACGCGACGGAGGATCGAGCGGCTGCCAACGCGCTCGTGGCCGGTCTCGAGGCGGAGCGGATTTCGTGTTGGATCGCGCCCCGGAACATCATGCCGGGCGCCGACTACGCCCAGGCGATCGTCGCGGCCCTTGCCGAAGCCCGGGTGCTCGTGCTCGTGGTTTCCGGCCACGCCAACACATCGCCCCACGTCGGACGCGAAGTCGAGCGCGCCGCTGCCCACGGGCTTCGGATCATCCCGTACCGCGTCGAGGCCGTCGAGCCGAGCGGCTCGCTTGCCTACTTCCTCGGAAGCGCCGAGTGGTTCGATGCCACCAGCGGTGATCCGGCGGGGTCGGCCGTCCAGATGGCCCAGGCGATTCGCCGATCAATCGGCCCGGAGCCCGCCACGAACCCTCGGGAGGCCACGCGCCAGATCCTCCATGAACTACTCGACCGGTTTGGCACCGGGCTGACGGACGATCCCCGCCGGCTCCAGGCCCTCCTGCGAGACGTGGCAGGGGAGCATCGGGCAGAAGTGGCGGTCCTCGTGGCCGCGGCAGAGGAAGGAGTGGGCGCGACGCTCCTCCAGAGTTCCGAGGGTCTGACCCCTCAGGCGGGCGAGCGCCTCGTGCTCCGGCTCCAGCAGAACCGGGCCCTCGCCGAAGACGCAGCCCGGTGGGCGGTCGACTCCTGGGCCTTCGCCCTCGGCCTCGCCGGACCCGCTGCAGAAACGCCGGCCCCTTCAGGGGCGGTTGGGGAAACGGTGGGCGTGCCGGCCGAACCGGACACCACTGGGAAGACGGTCGCCGTGCCACCGGCCGAGACGAGGCCGGTGGAGCCATCGAGCCCATTGCCCGAGACGGTCGGCATGGAGGGCCAGGGCCCACCTTCGACACCGCCTCCACCACCACCGGTGTCACTTCCCCCGACAAGACCGGAGCGACGCAGGCCGGCGATGGCGTTCATTGGTGCGGCGGCTGTAGCGGTCCTACTCATCGGAGGAGTCGCAGCCTGGATGGCCACCCGCAACGGCTCCAGTGTTGGTGCGTTCTCGGCCAACGAGGTGTTCCTCGAACCCGCCGGCGTCGTCGAAGACCGATTCACGGCAAGTCTGTTGTCGACCGCCACCAACCCACCGCCCGGGCCGCCGACGACCCTGACGGCGCCTGCGCCCATCCAGATTGTCCTTGTCGAGGGATCCCACGAGCTCAGCTATGCGGCCGATCGGGGACAGTCCGCTTGCGATGCCGGCATTCTGGAGACAGAGTTGAGTGCCGCTCCAACCACCGCCGCGGCCTGGGCTGCCGCCCAGGGAATCGACGTCGGGGCTGTCGGAGATTTCATAGCGCAGCTGACGCCCATGTTCCTCACCCAGGACACCCGTGTCACCTCCCATGTGCTCGTCGGCGACCAGGCCGTGCCGCGTCAGGCGCTGTTGCAAGAGGGAACGGCCGTTCTCGTGGGTCCAACCGGTGAGCCGCGCGTGCGATGCGCCTCCGGTAGCCCACTCGCTCTACCAGTCGCAGCCGCTACACCGACCTACGTCGGAACGGCCTGGTCCGACTTCGACCCGGAGCGGGCGGTTGAGATCAAGCCCTGTGATGAGCCGATCACCGAGTTCGTTGTCCAGGACACGACAACCGGTGAGCCCTTCGTGCGGCAGGTGGGTGCCAACGTGAGCGGCGACTCGAGTGTCACCACGACGACCATCCTTCCCTCTACGACGACGACCGTCCCTCCGACCACCACAACGAGCACCACCACGACCACGACTACCACACTCCCGGTGGCGGATTACGACGCCACCCGGGAAGGGACGGTGAGTGCCTCGTCCCTGCTGTGCGGTTCGTACGGTGCCACGAAGGCAACCGACGGCTCCGTTACTACTTCGTGGATCTCTGGGCGGGGCGACGTTGAGTCCTCGACGTTCGTGTGGACGGGAGACCAGGACGAGTTCATCGGATCGGTCTCGATCATTTCGAACGCCGCCCACTCGAGAACCAGCTACCGCACCAACCACGGGTTCGAGTCGGTAACGGTGCAGGTGATCGATGCAGCCGGGACGGTGGTCTACGAGGAGGACGTCGAATTGCCGGGGACACCCGATCCCGACGTGCTCGTCTACCCCAACGTCATCGGCCGCTCGGTGAGCCTCCTGCTGATGGGGCCAGAGACCCCGTCGGCTTCGGGGTTTGCCGAGTTCAACGTGTGGGTGGCCCGTTAGCGGGCCACCATGCATGCTCGCCGCCTAGTGCCGGGGTCATGGAGATCACCGGTCCGGTGAGCGTCAACGGTCGATGGCAATGGCTCTGAGTGAAAGACTGACAGCTCCGGGCCCGAAGCGGATCCTGGCTCTGGACGGCGGCGGGATACGGGGGGCCCTGTCGCTCGGTTTTCTCGAACGAATCGAGCGCCTCCTGCGGGAGCGCTATGCCAACCCGGACTTGCGCCTGCGCGACTACTTCGACCTCATCGGTGGGACGAGCACCGGGTCGATCATCGCTGTTGGCCTGGCGGTCGGGATGGACGTCGCCGAGTTGCAGGAGGTGTACCGGACGCTTGGCCCGGCCGTGTTCAGCCACCGGAGCCGCCATGTGCACAAGCTGGAGGCCTGGTTCGATGCCGGTCGCCTCGAAGAGGAGCTCCACACGCACCTGGGAGAGACGACCCTCGGTGACGAAACGATCACGACCGGCCTGTGCATCGTGGCCAAGCGGGCCGACACCCGGAGCACCTGGCCGCTCATCAATCATCCCGATGGTCGCTTCTACGCCGACAACCGGGACATCCCGCTTCGAAAGGCGGTACGGGCGAGCACCGCCGCGCCCGGGTTGTTTCGACCAGAGGCGTTGGATGTTGGGCAGGAGGAAATCGGTGCCTTTGTCGACGGCGGCGTGAGCATGGCCAACAACCCGGCGATGATGCTCCTCCTCATCGCCACCTTGCGAGGCTTCCCATTTCACTGGGAAACCGGTGAAGACCGGCTGCTGCTCACGTCGGTCGGGACCGGCACCTGGTCTGAAGCCTTGCCGGCCGCCGTGGTGCTCAACCGAAAGGTGTGGAACTGGGCGCTCGAGGTCCCGTCGATGCTCATTTCGGATGCGAGCCTGCAGACACAGCTCCTGCTCCAGGCCCTGTCGCGCAGTCCGACTCCATGGCCCATCGACGCAGAGGTCGGCGACCTGACGGGTGACGTCATCAGCGGTTCACCGCTGCTCCACTACCTCCGGTTCGATGGCCTGCTCGAGCCCGACACGTTCCAGCAGCTCGATCTTGGCTATCTGACACCGAAGCTCGAACAACTGCGCGATTTGGCGAATGGGGCGGGGGTCGCCGACCTGCTCGAGGTCGGGCGGGCCGCCGCCCTGTCCCAGGTCAGGGATTCCCACTTCCCGGCGGCCTTCGACATCGGCACGCGGTAGGCATCGTCGCGCACCAGGGCGACGGGCCGGCTCACTCCACTCCGACCAGCAGCCCGACCGACACGTCATCACCGGATCCGAGCTCCGACACCTCGCCGAGCCATCCCTCCAACTGGATCCCGACTGCTTCCAGGCCGTCGGCCCGGATCATTGCCAGCAAGTCGGAGCCGACCTGGAGGAAGCCGGCGTCGTCGGCGAAGGAGTTGGCGTATCCGTCGGTCGAGGCGAGGACGAGGGAGGGGACGGGGGCCTCGGCGGCGGGGATGGACCGGGTCCGGGCGGCCTGCCAGGCCGAGGCGTGTGCGAGCGAAGCGGTCGCATTCCCGACCGATCGGGGGTCGGGGGGAAGCGGGCGAGTGACTGCGCCGGCCTCGGAGACCGTGAGGATGTCTCCGTCGCCGATCTGGAGCAGCACAACCCCTCGCTCATCTGCCCCGGCAAGGAGCAGGGTGGTTCCGTAGGCGAGGGCAGGTCCCTCCAGTACTTCCACCCGGGCATCGGGTCCCTCCTGGACCTCGAGCTGTTTGAGTTCTTGTTCGGAGAATGCATGGCGCTCGAGATCCGCCGCCACCGTCTCAGTCCATGTTTCGGTGAGCCGTTGAGAAAGCTGTTCGAGTGCGGCCGCGTCGCGGCTCGAAGTGGCCCGGGCCATGACGTCGGACACGAGGGTCAGTCCGACCTCGACGGCAACCCGGGCACCGGCCTCACTCCTGAAGCACCGGTTGCTTCCGTGACCGTCGGCGACAGCGGTGGCAGCGAAGTCGGCCGAGCCATAGGGCGGGCTCCAGAGGACCGCGTCCTGGTTGGGGATGCCGTGTCGTCGGTGCAGGGTTCCCCGCACCGAGGCACCGGTCGCCCTCCAGGCTCGTGTTACCACACCGGGAGCGCTTCGGGATCCTTGACCGGCGGGGGAGCCGGCACCGAAACGGTGTGGCCGGCCGCCGGACTTGACGAGGCGCGCAGGCCGGCGGTCGAGGCCCACCGCATTCGCTCGACGAGCGCCTCCGGATTGCTCGCCGAGACCGGGCGGTACTCGAGGTGATCGATGAACTTCTGGAGCACGTCCTGGTCGGCATCCCGGCCGATAGCGATCGCCATGCGGATGGCCTTCTTACCCCAGGGCTTGTCGAGCAGGTCCCGCAGGCCGCCCGAGAAGTCGTCGGTTGGCTGGCCATCCGAGACCAGCACGAGTACCGGGGGGAGTGCCCGGTCCGGCATCGGCGGCTGATCCAATTCGCCGGCCACCATCCGCAGCGCCGCACCCATGTCGGTGACGCCTCCGGCTTCGACGTCGGTCCAGGTGAATTGATGGACGGGAGTCGGCTCGGCAACGTGCCAGGCGGCATCGTCGGCGAACCGGACCACTCGTACGAAGACCTCGGCATTGGCGTTGTCGTCGGCGGCCCGTCGCATGTGGGGAATGGCTTCGCGGATCGAGGTATTGAGGGCCTGGATCTTGCCGTCCATACGCATTGAGCCGGAGCAATCGACGAGGAAGTAGAAGTAGAGGGGCCGCTTTGCTAATTGGCCACCGGGGCGTACCGTCATGATTACCCGGAGACTACCCGACCGGGCTGTCGCGTTTCGGACCGGGGAGTAGAGTCGAAACCGTGAGTGGGCCACGAAACACGTGGTCGGGGTTGACCGTGGGCACCGCCCTCAGACCCGAGTTCGGGACGACGGAATACCGCACCGTCGAGATGCTGGGCGAGGGCGGCCAGGGTCAGGTCTGGCGAGTGACGCCGAGCCGCGGCGTCGGGCCCGACTACGCCCTCAAGTGGTACTTCCCCGATACGGCGACCGAGGAGCAGTGGCAGGCGCTTTCGCGGCTCGTGGAAGGCGGAGCTCCCGATGCCCGCTTCCTGTGGCCGCTCGAACTGGCCAGGGCGCCGGGCAAGGAGGGCTTCGGATACCTCATGGGTCTGCGAAGCGACAATTTCCACAGCATGGTCGATGTCATGCGCCGCAAGGTTGAACCGAGCTTCCGAACGCTGGCTACGGCCGGGTTCGAGATGGCCGACGGGTTCCTCCAGCTTCATTCGCGCGGGCTGTGCTACCTGGACATCAGCTTTGGCAATCTCTTCGTCCAGCCCGAGGACGGGCGCATCCTCATCTGCGATACCGACAACGTGCGGGTTGACGGCCAACCGGCCAGCATCGCCGGCACGCCCAAGTTCATGGCCCCCGAGGTGATCCGGGATCTGCTGGCCCAGCAGATCCCCCGGCCGAACCGCAAGACCGATCTGTTCTCGCTCTCGGTTCTCCTGTTCTACATGTTCATGATGCATCACCCCTTCGAAGGCAAGCGCGAAGCGGAGATCGCCTGCCTCGACGCGGATGCGCAAAACCAGTTGTACGGGACCGAGCCGGTATTCATCTTCAGTCCCGACGACGAGTCCAATCGACCGGACGCTGTGCTCCACCCGAACCCGCTGGCGTTTTGGCCCATCTACCCCCAGTTCTTGCGGGACTTGTTCATCCGGGCCTTCACCGCCGGGGTTGACAATCCGGATGACGGCCGGGTGCAGGAGAGCGAGTGGCGCAAGGCCATGGCCAACCTGCGTGATGCCATAACCAACTGCCCGGGTTGTGGTCTCGAGAACTTTCTCGATCCGTTCGACCCGGAGGGACAGGGAGCGACCCAGTGCTGGAGCTGCGGGGCCGGGCTCACCAACCAGGCCCGCCTGACAATCGAAGGAACGCGGGGCCGGGTGGTAGCCCTCAACGGAGACACGTACCTGTTCCCCCACCACATCGAGGGCGATCGCTACAACTTCCGCCAACCGCTGGCGATGGTGGACCGGCATCCTCATCATCCCGATGTGTGGGGCTTGAAGAATCTCTCGGGCGCGACCTGGAAGGCGATCACCCCCGACGAGAAGCGCTGGGACGTCCCACCGGGTCGGAGCGTGACATTGGCTCACGACGTGAGGATCCGCTTCGGTGCCACCACCGGCGTCATTGGCGGACGGGTCGTGGCAACCAGCAATCTCACAGAGCCGACGGGTAGCCTGAACTAGGAAGAGGGAGGGTCGGTGGTATCGCTCCATGTCAACGTCGGCGGAACCGATCACCTGCTCACCGACGACGACGTCGCCACCATCGGGCGCGATCCGTCCGCAACCATCCGGGTAGAAGCGGACGGCGTATCACGGCGCCATGCCCGGGTCAGCCTGGTCGACGGAGCGTGGCTCTTGGCAGACGACGGCAGCCGCTTTGGCGTCTTCCACAACGGGGTGCAGGTCCAGCACGTCGCCATCAACGGTCCAACCACCGTCCGCCTGGGTGATCCTCAGAACGGCCTCGAGGTGACGCTCACTCCGGCCCGGGCCACTGCGGCGCAGGCTCCTCCGGCGCAGGCTCCTCCGGCCGGCCGGCCCCGGCCGGTGAGCGCTCCGGTCGACGCCGGCGGCCCCGATGCCCGCACGGTTGGGACCCTGCGTGATGTCCGCAGCGTTCACGCTACGAGCGCGGTGGTGCGGATCGGCCGGGCTCCCGACAACGATGTCGTGCTCGAGGATCTTGTCGTCTCGCGGTATCACGCCGAACTGCGCGGCAGCGCTCAAACCGGGTTTGAATTGACCGATCTCGGGAGCTTCAACGGAACGTTCGTAAACGGGGTTCTGGCCGATCGGGCCCGGCTCAGCGAGGGCGACGTCGTGAGCATCGGCCATCACCGCCTCCGCCTGGCTGCCGGGGCGCTCGAGGAGTATGTCGAGACCGGCGACGTCTTCCTGGAGGTGCACGACCTCAGCGTTACCACTCCAACCGGGCAGAGGATTCTCGACGGTGTCAGCTTCGCACTGCCCGAACGGAGCCTGCTGGCGGTGGTCGGCCCGAGCGGTGCGGGCAAGTCGACGCTGCTGAACGCCCTCACCGGATTCCGGCCCGCCCACGGGGGGACGGTCCTCTACGACGGACGCGATCTGTACCGCTCCTATGCCGATCTCCGTCAGCGCATCGGCTACGTCCCGCAAGATGACATCCTCCACCTCGAGCTAACGGCTCGCCAGGCACTCGACTACGCCGCCCAGCTGCGGTTCCCCCCTGATGTAACGGCCGAGCAGCGTCGAGCGAGGGTCGATGAGGTTCTCGCCGAGCTCGGTCTCAGTCACCGGGCCGATCTGCCCATCTCGAAGATGTCGGGCGGTCAGCGCAAACGGTGCAGCGTCGCGACCGAGCTCCTCACCAAACCGTCTCTGCTGTTCCTCGATGAGCCGACCTCGGGCCTCGACCCCGGATACGAGCGGTCCCTTACCAAGCTGCTGAGGGACCTGGCCGATGGCGGCCGGACGGTCATTGTCGTCACCCACAGCGTCCAGAGCCTCGATCTGTGCGACCGGATGATCTTCCTGGCCCCGGGCGGAAGGACGGCGTTCTTCGGTCCCCCCGACGAGGTGTCCGAATACTTCGACCGCCCGACCTACGCCGACGTGTTCGAGACGCTCGAGGTCAAGCGCGATGACGATTGGAGCGGCCGGTTCCGCGGGCATCCGGCCTATCAGCAGTACGTGGCGACACCGCTGTCTGCTGCCCCCCATACGACGGAGGCAGAGGAGCGCGACGTTGCCCAGCCCATCAAACGCCAGGGCTGGTGGCGGCAGTTCTCGACGCTCGTACGGCGATACCTGGCAGTTCTGCGGAGCGACCGCAAGCTCCTCCTTGCTCTGATACTCCAGGCTCCAATCCTCGGGCTCATCATGATGGTTGCCCTCCCGCCCGACGAGCTGGCACCACTCGCCGAGGGTGAACTGACCCGGTTCTCGCAGGCATCGGCCGTGTTGATTGTTCTCATCGTGGGCGTGACCGGACTCGGGCTCGCCGCATCGGTTCGCGAAATCGTCAAGGAGGCGGCCGTCTATCGGCGGGAGAGATCTGTCGGGCTTTCCATCACCGCGTATGTCGCCTCCAAGGCGGTGGTGATCGGCGCAATTGTCTCGGTGCAGTGCACGATCCTGGTGCTCATGGCGGTGCTGCCGCAGGGATCGGACTGGGGGGCGGCGTTTCTGCCGTCCGGGCCATTGGAGTTTGTCGTCGGATTCGGTCTGGCCGGCCTGGCCGGCATGTCGCTCGGTCTCCTCATTTCGGCCGTGTCGACGAACGTCGATCGCGCCATCTCCCTGCTGCCACTGCTCCTGATCATCCAGCTCGTGCTCTCGGGTGCCTTCCAGAACGTCAACGAGACCCCGGTGATGCGCGAAGCCAGCTACCTGGCCAGCGGGTACTGGGGCTACTCGGCGGCGGCCTCCACGATTGACCTCAATCAACTGCAGGCTCTCAACGATTGTCTGAACGAAGACACGAAGATCAATTCCCAGGAGGACGTGACCAACCTCCTCGAGTGCGCCCTCGTCGAGCGGGCCGCGGATGAAGGTGAGACGACCTCGCAGCTCGAGGCCGCCCTCATCGAGTTCGGTCTTCCGGCCGACCAGGCCGCGGCGCTGGCCGCAGAAGCACAGGCCGCCCGGGCGAGTGGCGATCCCGTCGAAACCGAGTCAACCGGGCCACCGCTCCGGTTCTGGGATCAGACCCCGCGCGATTGGCTGTCCAACGCCGGCGTTCTCAGTGCGATGGTGCTGGCCGGGCTGCTCGGTGCCTCCTATGCCCTGAAGCGCAAGGACGGCCAGGGCGACTAGCGGCCTGCCACGTCAGCTGACGTCGAGGACCGCCAGCAGCTCATTCCGGATGCTCTGATGCCCGTACTCGTTGGGATGGAGCGTTCCGCTCGTCGCCAGGTCGGCCGGCCGGAACGTGCCGGCCGCCGCTCCCTGAACGAGCGCCGATTCGTCGGCCCGTCTGAACCAGCGCACCGATTCGTCGGCGGGAACCACCAGCGGCTCCGGGAACGGGTTGCCGGGGTAGGCGGTAGCCGGATATGGATCGGTTCCGCAGTAGCCGTGGGTTGCGAAGTCGTCCACATGATCGTCGACGAGCACCCAGTCGTGTTCGGCAGCTGCGGCTGCCATCGCCGCCGCCAGGGGCTCAATGACACGGTCGACCGTTTCGAGAATCTCCTCCTGGTCGACTTCGAGACCGGGAACGAGGTCCTCGGCGGCAATCTCACAGAGGCTGGGACCGGAGCCGACCGCCGGGGGATAGGCAACGAGGTATATCCGGTCGACCTCGAGGCGGCTCCGGATGGCGCGGTCGAGCGCTGCGTACTTGGCAGGCAACTCCTCGATGCCGGTCTCGGCGACCCTGAATACCTCGTTGAGAGCGAAGTTGTAGGCAACCCGGAACGCCAGATCCGGGTCGGCGAGCACGAGGCCGCCCAGCACGACATTGAAGCCGACGTCGTTGCCGCCGATGCTGATGGTGAGGGCGTCGATGGTGCGGTTGCAGCGCGGCCCGCTGCTGGTTTCTTCGCACCCGAGCATGGCGGCGACTGCTTCGATCTGGGGTACCTCGGGTGGGTCCTCGGACTCCGACCCCGGATGCGGGCCCAGCAGTCCCTCGTCGATCTCCGCGCCGGTCCTGGCCGTGAAGAGCAAGGTGACCGAGGACTGGTCGTCGCGGTCCTCCAGGACGAGCGCTGCCTGGGGTGTGGCCGCCAGGGTGGAGCGGTGGGCACGTCGATGGGTCACCGCCACCGGCCCGCCGACGCCGTCGTCCGCCCATATGCCGACGACCCGGTCAATCGCTCCCGAGCTGTCGATCGTATTGGCCTCAGGGTTCCCTTCACCGGAGGCGTATGAATCGCCGATCGCCACGATGAGATGGTCGGCGACGATGATTTCCTCGGTGGCGGTGGCGAGTTGGCCACCGGCCGACACCGTGAGGGAAACGAGATAGCTGCCCTCGGCGAGTTGCACCTCTGCCTCGGGTATCGAGGAGCTGACTCCGGCGACGACCTCGGAGCCCTGCCGCACTTCCCAGGTGAAGTCATCGATTGCCCCGAGGTCCGACTGCGAATCGGCGCCCGACAGCAACACGGTGAAGGTGGGGGTGGTGACGGGGCACCCTCCGGCGCACGAGCCGGCCGGGAGGTTGAGGGCGTACTCGGCCGTGTTCGGGACGTCGATGCGGCCGTCGGAGTTGGCGTCGAGGCCGAAGCGGGCCGGCATGGACCAGGAGATCTCCGGGAAGAGACGCACAACGGTGGTGGTAGGGGCCAGCGACGTCGTGGTCGGGGCGAGACTGCTCGTGCTCGAGGTCTCCGGCTCCGATTCCTCATCGGATCCGATGCACCCGGCCACGAGCATGGCGGCGGCAATCAAGCCGGCGAGAGCACGGCTCACCTTCACCGTCCGAAACCTAGTCCCGTCCGTCAGGAGGGTCCGCGACCTGGCCGGGCTGCGGGCGGGTCAGCCGATTCGGTCGATGGCGTCACCTAGCATCGGGCCTGGATCATGAGAGAATCAGGCCACGCCGAAGTGCGGGATCTTGTTGCGCGGGGTGAGCTGTTGACGGCCTACGACCGGGCGGCGGAACTCCTCGAGCACCATGACGACGATCCGACGCTTCGATACCTGGCGGCCCTTGCGTTGGCCCGGGCCGGTGCCCCCAACCAGGCAGGCGCCGAATTGGCCAAGCTCGATGAGGGTGGGGCGTCGTTCGAGGGCCTCCCGCGACTGGAAGAAGACGTCGCCGCACTGCGAGCCCGCCTTGTCAAGGACACGGCTCTGGCGCTCACCGGCGAAGACCGCCGTCGATCTGCGGCGGAGGCCTCCGGCCTCTACGAGGCGGTCTATCGGGAACACGGGAGCTATTTCGCCTGTATCAACGCGGCGACCATGGCCCGCGTCGCCGACGAGACCGAGCGTGCCGAAGTGCTGGCACGAGAAGCGCGTGAGCTGGTCGCGGCCCCCCGGGCGGACGATGCGGAGGAAGACGACGCTTACTGGCGGGCGGCCACGAGGGCCGAGGCTGCCTTGCTGCTCGGAGAGCGCCAGGCGGCAGCTCAGGCCATGGCCGACGCCATCGCCGCCTCGGACGGGAATCCGGCGCTGCGGGCCACGACACGCCGCCAGTTGCAGCTCGTGTGCCGGGAGACGGGCCTTGACCCGGCGCTCGTCGAAGGGCTGCCGGTCCCGTCGGTGCTGCATTTCACCGGCCACCGATTCACGGGACGCGATGAAGACGAGGATGCGCTCCGGGCCGCCATCGATGACAAGCTCGACGAAACCGGCGCTCGCATTGCGTTTGGGGCGCTTGCCTACGGGGCCGACATCCTTGTCGCCGAGCAGGTGCTGGCGCGGGGCGACAGCCTCCATGTGGTGTTGCCGTGTCCGGCCGACCAGTTCGTCGAGTGGTCGGTGGCGCCGGGTGGCGAGAACTGGATTGAACGTTTCGACACCTGTATTGCGGAGGCAACGTCTGTCTGGTGCGATCCCAGCTATGCGCCGGCCGAAGACGCAGTCGTGTACGCCTTCGGCTCCCGCCTTGCCATGGGCCACACCGTCATCGCCGCAGATGCCCTCACGAGCGTTGCGTTCCAGTTGGCCCTCTGGGACGGAGAGAACGGGGAGAGCGAGGCCGGTACTGGATCCGACGTTCGCGCCTGGCAGGAGACGGGACGGGTCACGGAGGTCATTCCCTGCCGCCACCCGGACACGGCCGCCGCGGCGAAACCCGGCGGAGGAGCGCCTCCCATGGAACTCCGAGCGATGGTGTTTGCCGACTTCCGGGGCTTCAGCAAGCTCGACGAGCGCCAGGTCGTCGCTTTCTACGAATCGGTGATGGCCGCCATGGCCGACTCGATCGACCACTCCGGTGACGAGGTGCTGTTCAGAAACAGTTGGGGAGACGGGCTCTATCTCGTCTATCAGACGGCGCGGGGGGCGGCGCTCGGTTCCCTGGCGCTGCAGGAGGCGTTTCGGTCACTCGACCTCCCGGCATTGGGATTGCCTCCCGATATGGGGCTGCGGATCGGGGTGCACGCCGGACCGGTGTTCGCAGCCCCCGACCCGATCCGGCGCGAGCCGTCGTACTTCGGGACCCACGTCACCCGCACGGCCCGCATCGAGCCCCGCACCCCACCGGGCGAGGTATACATGACGGCGTCTTCGGCCGCCCTCCTCGCCCTCGATCCGGTCCCGGGAATGACGCCCGAATACGTTGGTCATTTTGCGACCGCCAAAGAGTTCGGTGTGTTTCCGATGTACGTCCTGACCAGGCGCTGACTGCACCCCGCGGCCGGTGCCGGCGGACTAGCGTCGGTAGTCGGAGGCGGTGGACGCGGGAGGTGAAGACTCCGGTGGAAATCGAAGAGGCAGCGGGAGACATCACGTTGCGGCCGTCGGACATGCCTGCGCTGTTCGATGCGGCCGACAAAGCTTCGGTCAGCTCCCGGGCGATGTTCTTCGGGATCGTGAGAGCTCAGGTTGTGCTTCTGCTCACCGGGGTCGTCTCGGGCACGATCGCCACGGCGACCGATACCGAACAGGTCGCCATGGTGGGCGTGGCAGCGTTCATCGCGGTGGCGGCACTGCGGGTCTATTCCCGTCTCTCGAGCGTGGAAGCCACCTGGTACGACGCCCGGATGGCCGCCGAGTCCGTCAAGAGCCTGTCCTGGCGATACGCCGTTGGCGGCGAGCCGTTTCCCGTCGAGGGGCTCAGTGGCAAAGAGGCCGACGCCCTGTTCAGTGCTCGTTTGTGGGAGCTGCTTTCCGATCTCGGCAATCTGCGGACCCCTCCCAACCGGGGCGCTCACTATCAAATCACCCCGGCCATGCGGAACCTGCGCCTGGCAGGTCTGGTCGCCAGGAAGACCGCCTACGAGCAAGACCGGGTCGGTGATCAGGCGGCCTGGTACGCCGACCGGGCCCGGCACAACGAGCGCCAATCCCGGTTTTGGGATGCGATGTTTGTGCTGTCGAGCGCGGTGGCGATCATGTTCGGCCTCCTGCAGGCCTTTGGGGCCGTCGGCGTGAATGTTCTCGGGGTTGCCGGCTTCGTAGCCGCACTCATCACGATGTGGACCGGTGTCCGCCGATACGATCGGCAGGCGCGAGCGTACGGCATTACTGCCCACGAGCTCCTGGCGATGGCGTCGATCATGCAGCCGATCGATGAGGAAGAAGAGTGGGCCTCCTTTGTGGATTCAGCGGAGGCGGCCGTTTCAGAGGAGCACACCGGTTGGAGGGTGTCCCGGGCCCGCGCCTAGCCGCGACATGGTCCCCCGTTGGGTTGCGTAGTCTTGGCTGGTCGCAACGACGGCAGGAGTAGCGATGGCGCATGACATCTTCATATGTCATTCCTCGGAAGATCGCGCTATCGCCAACTCGCTGGTCGCCGGCCTGGAGAAACGAGGGATCACCTGCTGGGTCGCGCCCCGCGACGTCATGCCGGGAGCCGACTATGCCCAGGCCATCGTGGCAGGCATCTCGGGGGCAAAGGCCCTCGTCCTCGTGTTCTCCCAGCACTCGAACGGTTCTCCCCACGTCAGTCGGGAAGTGGAGCGAGGTGTCTCGCACGGAATCGACATCATCCCGTTCCGGGTGCAGGAGCTCGAACCATCGCGATCGCTCGAGTACTTCATCAGCAGCGCCCCATGGATCGACGCAACCTCCGGAAACATCGAGGGACAGGTCGACGAGTTGGCCCGTGTCATACGCGATCGGGTGTTTGGTGAGACCGGTGACGGGCCCCGCGAGGAAACCCAGCGCACGCTGCGAGACATCATCGAACGGTACGGTCCCGAAATCGCCGACGATCCGCGTCGTGCGCAGGCCCTGCTGCGCGACATGGTGGGCGAGAACCGAGCCGAAGTGGCGGCGCTGGTGGCGGCGGCTGAGGAGGGGGTTGGCACCACGCTGCTGCAATCCTCGCGGGGATTGACGCCGGAGGCTGCCAAGCGGCTGGCCCGCCGTCTGCAGGACAACCGTTCACTCACCGAGGACGCGGCTGTGTGGGCGGTGGCGGCCTGGTTGCATGCCCTGGGGG
>JABDLU010000148.1 GCA_013002865.1 Acidimicrobiia bacterium | reverse complement strand
AGCCGAGTTCCCGTGGGCCCGGTGGGGATCGAACCCACGACCTTCGGATTAAAAGTCCGCTGCTCTGCCAATTGAGCTACAGGCCCAGACCGGGAGCGTAGTTCACCTACGATCCGCCGGGCGAGGTGATCTCTGCGTGCGTTGGGGCGATTGCGCCTACGGTGATCGGTGAGGCTGCCATGACAACACTGACTTCGACGACGTACCGCTGGTTCGCCCCGCTGTGGGCGGGCGCCGTGCTGTTCCACCTGGCCGGCAACCCCTTCAACATCAAATCCTGGACGACGATCGGCCAACTCGAAGCCGTTATGGGGCTCCTCGCCCTCAGCTTGCTCATCAGGCCCGGACAGGGCCGGCTCGCCGCCATGGCTGCGATCCACGTCCCGATCGTCCTGCTGAAAGCACCCGTGATCGGCAACCACGAGATGATCGAGGGCTTCATCCACCTGGCCATCCTCGGCGCCATGCTGCACCGGGGCCGCGACTGGATGACGGTGTTTGTGCCGGCGGCACGGGCCATCCTCATCGTGGCTTACGGCTTCATCGCATTCTCGAAGCTCAACTCAGACTTCCTCGACCCCGCCGTCAGCTGTGCGGTGCTGTTCGGGGATGAGATCGGCCGACGCATCGGCATGCTGGTAAGCGACAATGCGGTCCTGTCCAACCTCGTGATCTGGGGGACACTCGCTGCTGAGGTCACGATCCCGATCGCGCTGCTGCGCAGATGGCGAAACGCTGTGCCGTTCGCCCTTGCCTTCCACTTCGTGCTGGCCCTCGACCCGGTCAATCACGTGTACGACTTCTCCTCCACCCTGTTGCCGCTGTTCTTGCTCTTCTTGCCTCCCGAGTTCGAGACGTTCGCTGCTGCACGGATCCGTCCGCTGGCCGGGCGTGTTACCCGCCAACCGACTCTGACCCTGCCGCTCGTCGTCGCCCTGATCGCTCTGTTGGAGGTGCTGGTGCTGGTCGGCGACCTCCGCATCTGGCTGGTCGCCTACCCGATCTGGCTCGTCGTCGGCGTGGCCTCGTTGGCGTTGGCCGTCGCGTTCAGGTGGGAGTCGGCCGGACGGGTCCCGGGCCCTCTATTCGGCCCGCTCGCCCCGGCGCTGATAGTCGTGATCGCCCTCACCGCGCTGAACGGCCTGGCGCCCTACCTGGAAATCAAGACTGCGGCGGGATTCAACATGTACTCGAACCTGCTCACCGCCCAGGGGGAGACCAATCATCTGCTGGTCCCGGGGACGTTCCCGCTGACCGACACCCAGGAGCGGCTGGTTGAGGTCGTTGAGAGCGATGATCCCGGACTGAGCTACTACGCCGAAACGGGCCTGCTGCTGACCATCCCGTCGGTGCAGACCTACCTGGCAGACCATCCAAACGTGACGGCCCGGGTCAGGATCGACGGCCAGGTCCTCGAGATTGGGCCCGACACCATCCCGCCCGAGGTGGCCGGACAACCGGGCTGGCTGGAGGCCAAGTTCGGGCACTTCCGGGCACTCGACCTCGACGGCTCGAAGAGCTGCCTGCGGTACTGGTACGCCGCCCACTGATGGTGGCGTGAGGATCAGCTATTGCGCTTGGCCAGGAGCTGGTCGGACAACGACGGCCCACGCCCCGGCACGCTCCACGGGCACACTTGGATGCAGATGGCGCACCCGTCGGTCTTGACGAAGTAGGGGATGCACTTGTCGAAATCGACGTACCACTTCTCGGCGCCGCGAACGAGCTGCTTCTCATCGAAGATCGCTCCGGGCGGGCAATCGACGACGCATCGACGACATTTGCGGCACAGGTCTTCGACGCCGATGTCCACCGGTTGATCGGTCGCCATGGGAAGCGTGGTGAGTACTGCCGCCAGCCGGACATTCGACCCGAACTCCTTGCTGATCACTGAGCCGTGTTTGCCCAATTGACCCAGGCCGGCGCTCACGGCGAGCGGGATATGGAGGACGTCGGTGCTGTTGGGATTTCCATACGCACGCGCCGGCCAGCCGAGTGAGCGAATCTGGCGGGCGAGACGAATTGCCGTTCGGGAAATCGCTCGATACACACGAAGGACCTCGACGGCCGCACGCTGCTGCGGGACGTGAGCCATCTCCTCGCGATCCATCGACAAGCCGAGCGAAATGGCGTGGGTATAGGGAACGGAGTGTCCGGCGAACAAGCTCTCGTCGGTCACATGGGTGATGCCCACCAACTCGGCTCCCAGGGTGCGGGCTCGCTCCTTCATCTCAGCGGCGGCCGATTGCTCGTCATCGAATGTGACCCGGTGTCGGGCGGTGCGTCCATCCTTGTTGCGGAGCTGCCATGCGTTGGCAACCACGTGTCGCAGGATCGGCCACGGGCTGATGTTGCCGAAGAAGTCATCGAGCGCCTGCCACTCGATCGGCTCGGTTCCGGCGTTGTGAAACACGTGTTCCGGCTGTCGGTAGTCAGGTTCCCCAAGTCCATTGATCTCGTTTCCGGACCGGGGTTGGTGCCGGTACCCAAAGGCGTACTCGGGCGACGGGGGATTGGTCGGCGTGATGCGCCTGGGAGTAGTCATCGATCACGGTCCGCGGGGTGGGGTTCGTCCACCCAATACACGGCACCCGACGACTGGGCATCGCGATAGGCCTTCCGTATCCGTCGGCCGGCAGTTGCGTAGCCGAGGGTCATGCCCGCCAGCCGCAGGAACAACCGGACGTCGCGTTGCAGCCGACCCAGCCAACCGGGATGCGATTCTGCCGGAGTATCAACGGTGCGCATGGAACCTGTCACCTAATCGATGGCCGCCAACACTATCCGTCGGCGGATCGCGTGTCAGGAGGGGATGTCGAGCAGGTCAGCCTGGAGCCGCCCGCTCACATCCTGTGCGACCTTGCAGAATTCCTGGAGCGTCAACGACGTCGAGTCCCGCCGGTGGGCGAGAAGGATGGTGGCGGGCTCGATGTCGCTGATCGGGATGATGTGTATCGAGCTGTCGCGATAGTACGAGCGCACCGTGCTGATGGTGATCACCAGGGCGGTGCCGGACAGGATCACCGCAAGCGATTCATCGGCGTTGGCCACCACCGGGCCTTGTTCCATGCCCGGCGCAACCGGTCGGGGCGTCGCCGTCCAGAACTCGGACCACTCCGGCGCGGCATCTTTCGGAACCGCCATGGCGTACGGCGCCAGGTCGGCAATCTCGACCGTCGTGCGCTCGGCGAGCGGATGGTCGAGTGGCGTCGCCACCGCCCGGGGGACAACGGCCAGGGCATGGGTCGCCAGATCGGGATGGGCGATCGGGCCCATCAGGAACGACACGTCCACCTCGCCGTTGATCAGCGATTCGATCTGGTGAGTCCACTCAACCCGGTGGGGGTCGATCTCGACGAGCGGGTATTTGCCTCGGAACTCGCGAGCGATGGGCTCCAGCAGCGGCAGGCTGGTCGCCGGGCGGAAGCCAACCGACAACCGTTGGCGGTCGATGCGGCCCGCCTGGCGGGCATGGCCGAGGGCACCCTCGAACGCCGACAGCACTTCTCGCGCTTCCTCAAGCAAGACCCGACCGGCAGGAGTCAGGGCAACGGACCGGGTCGTACGCTCGAGCAGGGTCACCCCGAGCGCTTCCTCAAGTTCTCGAATGGCCCGGCTCAGTGGTGGCTGGGCCATGTGAAGCCGCTTGGCGGCGCCCGTGAAGCTCAGCTCCTCGGCGACGGCGACGAAATACCGAAAGTGACGAAGCCCCAGATTCATACCCGGACGATACCAATAAAGGCAATTTCGATCTTTGTGCTGAGTGGGTGCGAGCACATATGGTGCTCGAAAGGTCGCGGCTCTGGGGAGGAACGATGACGAAGACAGTGCGCAGGTTCCAGCTAATGGTGGTTGTGTTGGCTCTGGTTGCCGCTTCCTGCGGCGGCGACGATGGTGGTGCGGATTCCACTACGACAACCGCAGACACCACGGACACGACGGCGGGTGTGACGACGACGGCGGGTCCAACGACAACGCTTCCACCTGTTGAGGGCGGAACCCTTACGGTTGCCCAGGGCGTCGATCCTCGCACGCTGACTCCCTGGTCGTCGGTTGCGGCCGAGTTGAGCATTGTTCGCCAGATCAATGAGCGGCTCGTCGCCTACGACTTCAACACCGGCGACTATGAGCCCGTCCTCGCCGAGAGTTACGAGTGGATCGATCCGACCACCATCGAGTTCAAGCTGCGAGAAGATGTCACGTTCACCAATGGGGAGCCGTTCAATGCCGATGCGGTGCTGTTCAGCTTCGAGAAACTGCTCGACCCGGAAATCGGTGGCGTGGAGCTGAGCAACCGGACCGCCAACATGGGCACGGTCGAGAAGGTCGATGATTTCACGGTTCGTCTGACCTACACCTCTGCCATCGCCCAGAGCCTCAACATGGCGAACCTGTCCCAGACGACCTACATGGTCCCCCCCGTCTACTTCGACGAGGTCGGGTATGAGGGCTTCATCGAGGATCCCGTCGGCACCGGACCGTTCATGTTCGACAGCCGGGTGCGAGACTCCTCCGTCACCCTCGTCAAGAACCCTGACTACAACGGCTACAGCGGTGAAGCGCCTCTGTTCGACACTCTGGTATTCACGATTCTGCCCGAGCCGAGTGCCCGGGTCGCTGCGCTCGACGGCGGAGATGCCGACATCATCGTCGACTTGCCGTTCGACCAGGTCGAAGCGGTCAATGCTGCCGCCGACACCCGGGCGGTGTCGATCCCGGGGCTGCGGATCTACGAGATTCAGGTTGACAAGGGTCTGGCCGGCCTGTCAGAGGCCACGCCGATCCAAGAGGTGCGCCAGGCGCTGATGATCGCGCTCGATCGACAGCTCATCATCGACACGCTGTTCGAAGGCCAGGGTGAGCCGATCAACCAGCTGGCAACCGAGGGGTACTTCGGGTACTTCGATGACCTGCCGCCGCTTGAGTACGACCCGGAGGGTGCGCAGGACCTGCTGGCCCAGGCGGGTTTCCCCGAAGGGCTGGAGATCCAGCTCGAGTGCCCGACCGGCCGGTACCTCAAGGACAAAGAGGTGTGTGAGGTGGTTGCAGCCGAGCTCGCCAAGGTCGGCATCACCGTCCCGACAAAGGTCAGCGAGGTGGGTGCCTACTTCACAGCCGTGCTTGCCAAGGAAGCGGGTCCGATGATCTACATCGGCCGCCTGGCTCCCTCGTTGAACGTGGTCGACATGTACAACTCGAGTCTGTGCGACAGCGGGGACTCCTACAGCTGTGACGAACAGATCGAGAGCCTGTCGGCGGCAGCCCGCAACGCCCTCGAGCCGGACGAGCAACTCGCCGCAATTCGAGAGCTCGTTGAGTACGACCTCTCCAACCCGAACCGGATACCGCTGTGGGTCCTCAACGATGCCTACGGCGTCAACGAGCGGGTCCAGGGGTGGGCTCCGGTCGCCGACCAGGTGCTCGAGTTCTGGGGAGTCGGCTTAGCCGGTTGATATCCAGGTGCGATGGGCGGGTTTCGGCCCGCCCATCGTCACCGGCTGCGAACTGACCGAGGAGAGGAGACGCGTATGGAGCACCGCCGACTGCTGGCTGAGGCGGTTGAGCGAGGGGTCGGAAGTGGCGCCTCGTACGTGGAAGCACGGTTCGGCCGATCACGTCGCGAGACGATGACGATGTCCGGTGGCGACGTTGACGCGGCGGGGACCGCAGTCGACCAGGGAATCGGTGTGCGCCTCCTCATAGATGGTGCCTGGGGCTTCGCAGCCTCGAGCATCGTCGACAACCACTCGGTAGGCGACCTCGTCGAGCAGGCGGCGGCCATTGCTCGCCGAACTCTCGCTTCTCTGACCGAGCCCGCCGAATTGGCCCCCCACGACCCGGTTCAGGATGACGTGGAGATGCTGGGAGTGATCGATCCGGCTTCGGTCCCGCTCGCAGAACGGATCGAGCTGATGCGGGAAGTCCACGCAATCCTGATGGCCACGGCCGGCATCAGTGGTACCCGCGGGCACATGGACATTCACCGCGATCTGATGGAGCTTCTCACAAGCGAGGGTACCGAGATCACCCAGGAGATCGGCGTCGTTGGCGGAGGCTATGTCGCCACCGCCGAAAACAACGGCACGAAGGCCCGGCGGTCGTTCCCCCATCACGGTGGCTGGGACTACGCAACGGCCGGGTTTGAATGGTTCCGGGAAGATCGGTTCCTGGGGTCGGCCAACCGCATCGCAGCGGAGGCCGTGACCCTTCTCAAGGCCGAAGCCTGTCCGACGACGACCACCACCGTCGTGCTGGACCCGGCGATGATCGGGACCGTCCTGCACGAGACGGTTGGGCACGCCACCGAGCTCGATCGGATTCTGGGAGACGAGCGGGACAACTTCGGCGGTAGCTTCGTCACCGTCGACCGCATCGGTAGCTTTCCGTACGCCGCGCCGGTCGTCACGGTGGCGGCCGATGCAACACTGCCCGGCGGGGCGGGCAGCTACCGCTACGACGCCGAGGGCGTTGCCGCTCAACGCGTGCAGGTGATCGAGGATGGCGTGCTGGCCGACGCGACCAACAGTCGCGAGTGCGCGGCCGTTCTCGGCCGGCGCTCGAACGGAACCGCCCGTGCCTCGGCATGGAACCGGATACCGATGGCACGCATGACCAACGTGTACCTCGAGCCCGGCGACGACACCTTGGAGTCGCTCATCGGCGGCGTCGACGACGGCATCTACATCGCTACCGATGCAATGACCGACATCGACGACAACCGGGAGCTGTGCTCATTTGGCGGAGAGATCGGCTGGAGAATTCGATCCGGTCAGCTCGCCGAGCCGATCAGCCGGCCATATCTGTATACGGACACGCACAGCCTGCTCGAGTCATGCGACGGCATCGGTTCTGCCGACGAGCGTTACGTAAGCGGCATCCTGGGCTGTGGGAAGGGCCAGCCGTGGCAATTCATCTTCACCGGTCAGGGTGGTCCGCCGGCCCGGTTCCGGAACGTCAGTGTCGGTCCACCGAGAGGATGACAACATGGTGAGCAACGAACAACTCTCCGTCGGAACCGATCTTTTGGAGGCGGCTGATCGGGCACTCGAGCATGCGAGCGCAGGGATGCAGACCGAGGTAGTCGTCCTCGGTCAGCACCTCGCCCTCACGCGTTACTCGAGCGAGCGTATCCATCAAAGCGTTTCAGACGTCTGGAACCGGGTTTGGGTCAGGTCATGGGCGGAGGGGGGCGCCGGGTGGGCCTCCACTGCCGACCTCTCAGGTTCTGGCCTGATGGCGGCGGTCGGTGAGGCCGAAGCGAATGCTCGTCTACGCGGAGGTGACAGGATCGACCTGGCCTCGGAGCCTCCGGCGTTCGAGGCGTCGCCCTATTTCGAAGCGACCGCCAATACCGACGCAGCTCGACGAGCCGAGTTGGCAGCCCAGCATGCCGCACAGGCGGGTGCGACGGGAATCAACGGCAACCTCCGGGTCGCCGTCCAGGAGTTGCTGATTCGCAACAGTGCCGGGCTGCGGGCCTCTCTGCCGATGACGTACATTGCTCTCAACGTCGTCACCCGCGACCAGGGAGGAGCGACCTGGTACGAGACCGCGATCGGCCGCGATGTGGAGGCCCTCGACCTGTCGGGGACGGTCGAGCGGGCGCTCGCGGGAGTCGGCTTGGCTGCTGAGCCGGTTGCGATCGAGCCGGGCGAGTACCGGGTCATCCTCGACCCACCGGCAGTGTCGATGCTCCTCACCACGATGGGGTACGTCGGGCTCAACGCATTTGGCGCGTCGGTGGCTTCCGATGACTCCAGCTACATCGGCAGTCATCTCGGGTCGTCGATAGCCTCCTCGGCCTTCTCGCTCCGCGATGATCCCACCGACCCGGCGGCCCTGTTCACCCCGTTCGACGCGGAGGGAACCGCACGGAGGCCACTCGACATCATCGTTGATGGCGTGGCAGCGGGGTTCGCGCACGACCGGACCTCGGCCGCTGCGGCCGGGGTCTCTTCAACGGGCCACGCCCTACCCGCTTCTATGAAGACCCCGAGCCCGCTGTCGCTCTCGGTGAGCCCGGGAACCGCCACTCGAGAAGAGCTGGTCCAGGCGCTTGGCGACGGTCTCATCGTCCATCGCATCCATCCGTTCGTGTCGCTGCGGGGTGGTCCAAAAGCCGACTTGAGCGGCACGACCCGCGACGGCGTCCTCGTCGTGCGCGGCGGGGAGGTCGTCGGTGCAGCCACCAACGTTCGTTGGTCCAACACGATGACCGACCTGTTCGGGAGCGTGGAGGCGGCCTCGTCGGAGCGCAGCGTGCAGTGGATGGATCTTCCCGACCATTCACCGATCACCAGCAACGTCCCCAGTTTGCTGTGCGGCGCGTTCACGGTCCATGCCAGCCAGCCGCTCGTTTGAAGGGCACCGGGATGCTGCGTGTAACCCGCCAGGTTGGTGACGAATCGGTCACGGGACGCGTCTACCTCCTGATGACCGGCAACGGCGACGTTGAGCCCCGCCTGCAACGCGTGGGGTGGGGTTCGGTTGAGCCGTTCTTCGGGCGCGATGCCGAGCAGTGGCAGGGACCCGAGCCAGTCGTATTCGACGATGCCGTTCCCGGCTATCCGTATGCCTCCCTGACCGACATCCCGCCGGGTCGCTATTTCGTGCAGGCAACGATGGACGTCTACCAGCAGTATGAACGGGCCGATGGGCATCGCCCGTGGCTGCCCCGGGTGGAGTGGGAAGGACGGGTGTTCACCAAGACCCCGGGCAATCTCTTCAGCCGGCCGCAGTGGATAGACGTGGCGGCCGGTGTAGTCCCGACCGCCGATCTCGTCCTCGACCAGGTGGTACCACCCATCGAGATTCCGGGTGATTCCGAGTGGGTCCGGAGATTCCGAATTCGTTCCGAGGCACTGTCGGAGTTCTGGGGATGTGACATGGATGTCGGCGCCGTCGTGCTGCTTCCAGCCGGCTATGACGAGAACCCCGACCGTCGCTACCCGGTGGTCTATGTGCAGAACCACTTCAGCTTCGACGCCGCCTTTTCATTTCCGGAGCATCGAGACGAAGCCGAACAGCGTCGTCTCGTTGCCCAGACCAACGAGATAACCGAGGAGGCCACGAGCTACCACGAGCAGATGGGATACGTCGAGACGGCCGATGAGTTCTACGACGCCTGGACGGGACCGGACTTTCCGCGCGTCATCGCGGTCACCTTTCAGCACCCAAATCCGTGGTTCGACTCGTCGCACGCCATCGACTCCGAGAATGCCGGCCCGTTTGGCCGGGCCATCTTCGATGAGTTGATCCCCGAATTCGAGTCGCGCTTCCGCACGATTCGCGAGCCGTGGGCGCGAACGCTCACCGGAGGCTCGACGGGGGGATGGACCTCCCTGGCGTTACAGGTGCATCACCCGGACTTCTTCGGCGGTGCCTGGGTGTTGTTCCCCGATTCGGTGGACTTCAGGCGCATGGTGCTGTCCGACATCTATCGTGACGAGAGCGTCTACGTGTCGCACGACCATGAGGAGCGAGATCGTGACCACCGGCTTCCCAGCCAGGCATGGCTCCCCGCCGAGCGGCCTTTCCGCCGCACGGTTGAAGGGCAGGTACATGTGACGTTCCGGGATATGAGCCGGCTCGAGTCCGTAGTCGCCTCGCGGAGCCGTTCCGGCCTCCAGCTCCATCCCTGGCACGCCATCTTCGGGCCGGTCGCCGACGATGGCTATCCGAAGCCGCTGTGGGACGAAGAGACCGGTCGCATCGATCGTGAGGTCGCCGAACACTGGCGCCGGAACGACCTGACGCATTACCTGAGGACCCACTGGGACGAGATCGGCGAGCACCTCGTCGGCAAACTGCACTTTGGATCTGGAGACATGGACAACTACTACCTCAACACGGCGCTGTATCTGCTGGAGGACTTTCTCGAATCCACCGCGGATCCCCATTACGGCGGGAGCTTCCACTACGGACGGCCCAAACAAGGTCACTATTACGTTCCCTGGCAGCACCGGGATCTCGTGCGAACGATGGCCGACCACATGGCGTCGAATGCCCCGGCGGCAGCCGACATGGAGTGGCGTGGGTGATCCTCGCCGGATTCGCCCGCAGGCTTCTCCAACTCATTCCCGTCTTCTTCGTGATCAGCGTCGTCACATTTGCGATCACTCGGCTCACGGGGGACCCGAGCGCTCTCCTGCTGCCGCTCGATGCACCCCAGGAAGCACGCGATCTACTGCGTGCCGACCTGGGATTGGACGAGCCCATCTGGGTTCAGTACTTCCGCTTCATGGAGGGTGTGTTCCAGGGTGACTTTGGAACGTCCTTCCGGTACCGGCAACCTGCCCTGGAGATCGTTCTAGAGCGCCTGCCTGCCACGCTTGAACTCGCCGTGGTCTCTCTGGGGATTGCTCTGATCGTTGGGCTCCCCGTCGGCATCATCGCCGCACTGCGGCACGGCACGTGGATCGACAACGCGGTCCAGTTCGTGGCCTTCGTGGGTCAAGCCATGCCGACGTTCTACACCGGCCTTCTCGGGCTGGTCTTCATCGCCGTGAATGTGAGCTGGATACCGGTTGGGGGCTATGAACCGCGCAGTCTCCGCCATGTGTTGCTGCCGGCATTGACGCTGGCTCCGTTCATGATCGCGATCATCGCCCGGTTCACTCGCTCGAGCGTCCTGGACGTGATGGGACGCGACTACGTTCGAACGGCTCGAGCGAAGGGTGTTCGGGAGCGCCGGGTCACCATGCTGCACATCCTTCGCAACGCCCTGATTCCCGTGATCACCATCATCGGCCTGCAGGTGGGGGCCCTGCTCGGCGGAGCCGTCATCACCGAAGTCGTGTTCGGCTGGCCGGGGATCGGCCGGCTGGCCGTTACCTCGGTTCTGCAGCGAGATTTCCCGGTCGTCCAGGCCATCGTGATGTTGACGGCCGTCGCCTTCGTTGTGATCAATCAGATCGTCGACGTTCTGTACACCCTGGTGGATCCGAGAATTGACCTGTATGGGAGGGAGCGATGACCGATCGAGGGGTGAGCTTGCGGCGCGCGGCCCTCCGACGGTTCCTGCGGCGGCCCAGCAACTTGGTTTCGGTCGTGTTCCTCGTCCTCGTCGTGATTGCCGCGTTGTGGCCGACGTCGTGGCTGCCTCACGACCCGACGGCGTCTGATCTGGCGGCCCGGTTGCGTCCACCGGCGTGGCTCGACGGCGGGTCGTGGAGCTATGTACTGGGCACCGACAACATCGGGCGTGACGTATTCAGTCGGATCGTGCTTGGTTCCCGCTGGTCGCTGGTCATTTCGGGAACGGCCGTTGTGATTGCGGCAGTGCTCGGGATCACGGCCGGGGTGATTGCCGGATATCGGGGCGGCTGGGTGGACAGCATCACGATGCGGGCGGTTGACGTGCAGCTGGCCTTTCCCGTGATCATCCTGGTAATCGCCGTCGTCGGCGTGGTCGGGACCGGCATCACGCAGCTCATCCTGGTCATGGGCGTGACCGGGTGGGCCCAGTACGCCCGTATCGTCCGGGGTTCGACACTGTCGATTCGCAATCAGGACTATGTCGAAGCCGCCGTTGCCCAGGGAGCGTCAGCCTGGCGCATCATGACCCGCGACATCTTGCCGAACCTGGCGTCGGAGATCATCGTTCTCACGTCGTTCAACATGGCCCGGCTCTTGTTGCTCGAATCCGGTCTGAGCTTTCTGGGTCTCGGAATTCAGCCCCCTCGTCCCAGCTGGGGTGGGATGGTGGGCGACGCCCGCGACTATCTCCAGTCCGGCTGGTGGATCCTGGCGTTCGCAGGTGGAACGATCGCTCTCGCCGTCCTCTCATTCAACTTCCTCGGCGACGGAATTCGTGACGCGCTCGATCCCCGGACCCGTCATGTCGGGACCGCCCAATCTGCTGAGGAGGCTGCTTCGTGACAACGCAACGAGTCTGGTCGGGATCACCGTGGGAGGATGCGGCCGGGTACTGCCGGGCGGTTCGGGTCGGCAATCACATCTGGGTGGCCGGCACCGCGCCGTTCCTCGATGATGGCTCGGTCGCATCGCCGGGTGATCTGGCTGCCCAGGCCGAACGCTGCCTGACCATCATCGACGACGCGCTGGCGGCGCTCGGATCGGGTGCGGCCGATGTGGTCCTCACCCGCATGTACGTCACCGACATCACGCGCGCCGGCGAGGTCAGCGACGCCCACCGGACGAGGTTTGGCGCCCACCCGCCGGTTTCCACCCTCATCGAGGTTGCCACCCTGGTGCATCCCGACGTGCTCATTGAGATCGAGGTGGAGGCCCTGGTACGCGATGGCTGACCGGTCCGACCAGCACGCGGCCACCATGACGGCTATGTCCGGCGTTGTGCTCGGGCTCATCGCAGCTTCGATTGACGCCGGCTCGGTGGCGACCGCCCTTCCCACCATCGTGGACGAGCTGGGCGGCCTCGAGCAGCTTCCCTGGGTGGTCACGGCCTACTTGCTCGCCTCAACCGTCGTGTTGCCCATCTACGGCGGATGGTCCGACGCCATCGGACGAAAATCACTTTTCCTGGGAGCCCTGTCCATCGTCGTGGTCGGCTCGGCGCTGGCCGCCACGGCGGTGAACGTGGCCTGGCTCATTGTCGCCCGGGTTGTCACCGGCATGGGAGCCGGCGGGCTAATCATCCTGGCGCAGTCGATGGTGGCCGACACCGTGGCCCCTCGCCAAAGAAGCCGCTACCTCGGCGTGCTGGGAGCGGTCTTCTCGATCGGAAACGTGATCGGGCCGGTCCTCGGAGGCGTCCTAACCGACCGGCTGGGATGGCGATGGACATTCCTCGTGACCATCCCGCTTGGTCTGGCGGCCATCGGTATTGCATCGAAGCGTCTGCCGGCGGCAACGGCCAGACGGCACACCCGGTCGCTGGATGTGACCGGGGCGGCTCTATTAACCAGCGCGCTGACCGCCCTCGTGCTCGCCATTGTGCTGGGCGGGGGTCGGCTGGCCTGGTCGAGCCCGCTCGTCGTTGGCCTCGGAGCCCTCGCGATCCTGCTCGGCACGGTATTGCTGCGCTGGGAAGCCCGGGTCGAGCGGGGCGTGATCCCGGTGCGGCTATTGGGGGGCCGCGACATCACACTGGCGCTGCTGGTGGCGTTCATCACCGGTACGGCCATCATGGGTCTCATCTTCTTCACACCGGTCTTCCTTCAGGTCGCCGCCGGCGTCTCACCCACCCAGTCCGGTGTCCTGATGCTGCCGCTCATGGGCGGGTTCATGGTGAGCTCTGTGGTGACCGGACGCATCATCACCCGGCTGGGCCACTACAAGCCGTTTCCGATTGCCGGGACGGTCATCCTGGCCATCGCCTTCGGATTGCTCGGGATCCTGGAGACAACCACGCCACTCCCGCTCGTTGCGGTCTACCTGGCCGCCTCCGGGATCGGTGTTGGAATGGTGATGCAAGTCATCATCCTCGCCGTGCAGAACATGGTTCCCTCCGATGCGATCGGGTCGGCCACGTCGGTCGCTCAGCTGTTCCGGGCGATTGGGGCAACGGTCGGGGTGACGGCGTTTGGATCTGTGCTCACCAGCCGGTTCCTCGACGGATTGGCGGCCCGTGGTGTTGGCGACGTCGGCGTTGAGGCTGGTTCGCTCCTGGGGGATGCCGAAGCGCTGAATCTCCTGACCCCCGCTACCCGGGAGGCTGTAGCGGCCTCAGCCGGTGATGCCGTCACTTTTGTCTTCATGCTGGCTGTGCCGATTTGTCTGACCGCTCTAATGGCCGCAATTGCGATGCGGGAGCGACCACTGCTCGGCGAGATGGGGTTTGACTGATGAGTGACCCTGTGCTCTCGGTGCGCAATCTGACGACTCACCTGACAACACCATCGGGCCGGATTACCGCCTGCGACGACGTGTCGTTCGACCTTCGCAGCGGAGAGGTCCTCGGGCTGGTCGGCGAGTCGGGCTCGGGTAAGACGATGACGGCCCTGTCGGTGCTCGGCCTGCTTCCATCGGGGGTTGGAAGGGTGGCGAGGGGCGAGATCATCCTCGATGGCACCGATCTGACGAAGTTGTCGCGACGCCGGCTCCGTGAGATCCGGGGCCGCGATGTGGGAGTGGTGTTTCAGGACCCGAGTTCGTCGCTCAACCCCGTCATGACGGTGGGGGATCAAGTCGTCGAAGCTCTCGCCGCCCACGATGCGGATGTCTCTAACGCCTCCGGTATGCGACGGGCCGTCGAACTGCTGACGCTGGTTGGAATTCCGGATCCCGGGAGCCGGGTCGCCCAATACCCTCACGAGTATTCGGGTGGGATGCGTCAGCGGGCGATGATCGCCATTGCGATTGCCAACCAACCGAAGGTGCTGATCGCCGACGAGCCGACGACGGCGCTCGATGTCACGATCCAGGCCCAGGTGTTGGACGTGCTCCGGGCGGCCCGTCGGGAGACAAACGCGGGGGTCATCCTGATAACCCACGATCTGGGCATCGTTGCCGAGATGGCCGATCGAGTGGCCGTGATGTACGCCGGTCGCATTGTTGAGACCGGCACGGTCAGGGACCTGTTCCGCAATCCGAGTCATCCCTACACGGTTGGGCTGCTGGCGAGCTTGCCGCTGCTCTCCGACATGGGCGCCCGGCTCCAACCGATAGCGGGCGTTCCCCCATCCGGGACGGACATACCGACCGGTTGTCCGTTTCATCCCCGCTGTCCCCTGTGGCGAGAGCGGATCGACTGTGTCGAGGTCAAACCACCGTTGCGGGCGGTCGGCGATGGCCATTTCTCCGCGTGCCATTTCCTCGAGGAGGTCCCTGCTGCCGGCCTGTTCGCTCGGGAAGGCCGGACATGACCGTCGTGGCTGCAAGCATTCACGAACGCGCCGCGGCCGGCGAGGAGATCCTGTCGGTGCGAGACCTCGTCAAGCACTACCCCCTGCTAGGGGGCTTGCTCCGTAATCAGATCGGGGCGGTGCACGCAGTCGACGGAGTCAGCCTGGACCTCCGAGCAGGTGAGACGGTCGGTCTGGTCGGTGAATCCGGGTGCGGGAAGTCGACTCTCGGACGACTCATTTTGCGGCTGATCGAGCCGACTGCCGGGCAGATCATCTTCCGCGGAACCGACGTGACCTCATGGAGAGGTGCCGAGGTGCGGGCGCTGCGCCGGGAGCTGCAAATCGTGTTCCAGGATCCGCTGGGTGCTTTGAACCCTCGACGCAAGGTCGGCGACATCATCGCCGAGCCGTTGCGCATTCACGGCCGCTACGAGGACGGCGGACGGGAGCGCGTGTTTGAGCTTCTCGAGCACGTCGGGCTGGAGGCCGTTCACGCCGGACGGTATCCGCATGAGTTCTCCGGCGGTCAGCAGCAGCGCATCGGCATCGCCCGTGCCCTGGCGCTGAATCCGCAGGTTCTCGTGCTGGATGAGCCGGTCTCGGCGCTCGACGTGTCCATCCAGGCGCAGGTCATCAATCTCCTCGAAGACCTGCAGCGAGACTTTGGCCTGTCCTACATCTTCATTGCGCACGATTTGTCGGTGGTGCGCCACGTGTCCGATCGAGTGGCCGTGATGTACCTCGGCAAGATCGTCGAGTTCGGAGACCGGGCCGACATCTATCAACGCCCCACGCATCCCTACACCAAAGCCCTGCTGTCGGCCGTTCCGGTGCCGGATCCCGACCACGTCGCCGCCGAAGGGCGAATCATCCTGGAAGGTGACGTTCCCAACCCGGCCCATCCGCCATCGGGCTGCCGCTTTCGCACCCGGTGCTGGAAGGCCCAGCCCGTTTGTGGCGAACAGGAGCCCGCCCTCGTTGCACGCGGGCACGGTTGGACCAGCGCCTGTCACTTCCCGGAAGGTGAGAGGAGCGAGGACAACACATGAAGTGGCCGGCCGAGCGGATGAAGACTCAGGAGGGCAAAGGCTTCGGGATGTACGAACGCGCTGCCGAGCTCGAGAGACAAGGACGCGACGTCATACATCTCGAGGTCGGCCGTCCGTCGTTCGACACTCCGCCCCACATCAAACAGGCGGCCAAGGATGCGCTCGACGCCGGAATCGTCCACTACGGCGATCTACGCGGGACCGAAACCCTCCGGGACGCCATCGCCGACGACCTCAACCGGCGGCACGGGTTCGCTATCGGGGCGGACGAGGTGTTGATCACCACCGGCCTCACTCAGGCCGCGTTCGCAACATTCATGGCGGCGCTGGACCCCGGCGACGAGGTGATCACGCTCGAGCCGCTCTACCCACAGCACCCGCCCAAGATCGAGCTGATCGGTGGCTCTGTCGTGTCGGTGCCGCTGGTCAAAGAAGACGGCTACCGGTTGGATGCCGGTGTCGTCGAGGCGGCGGTGACCCCTCGTACCAGGGCCTTGTTGCTCGTGAACCCGGCCAATCCCGTCGGGCGAGTGTTCTCACGCCCCGAGCTGGAAGGCCTCGCCGATGTGGCACGGCGTCACGATCTGCTCGTCGTGAGCGACGAGGTCTACGACCGCATCGTCTACGACGACGGGACCCATGTGAGCATCGCGACGCTGCCCGGCATGTGGGAGCGCACGATCACGCTCTTCGCCTTCACCAAGGCGTTTGCGATGGACGGATGGCGTCTCGGGTACGCGGTGGCCCCGGACCCGCTCATCTCACAGGTGCTTCGTGTGACTCTCAACGAGACGACGCATCCCAACGTGTTTGCCCAGGAGGGAGCGCTCGCCGCCATTCTCAGTCCGCCGGAAACCGTTGAGGAAATGGTCGCCGAAGACAAGCGAAGGCGTGACCTCGTGTTCGACCGGTTGAACGCCATGCCCGGCGTCAGTTGTCCGCGGCCCGAGGGCGCCATCTATGCCTTCCCCGACCTGAGCGAGCTCGGCCGCACCTCAATGGAGTTGGCTGCCGACATACTCGACCGCTGCCTGGTCGCTACGGAGGCGGGCTCGTTTTACGGAGCCTCCGGTGAGGGCCACCTGCGGATCTGTTTTGGCTCCGAGCCGTACGACCGGCTGGAGGAGGCGCTGGATAGGATCGAGGCCTATCTCAGCGAGGGACCGGGCTGACGCGGCGTGCTACTCAGATGCCTTGGACTTCTCGGTGAGCGTGGTCCGGGCCTCCCACATGGCGGGGAACATCATCTTTTCGTGCAGGTGGGCCAGCAGCTCGACGGGGGTGCCCTGGGTTCCGACCACGTGCCCGCCGATGATCCGCTCGACCACCTTGAAATGGTGGCTTCGCCACAGGCTGATGCGCTCGTCCCAATCGATGAGGAGCTCGGCCAGCTGGTAGAGGTCCTCGAACTCGCGACTGCGCTGGTATAGCTCGACCAGGTCAAGCCCGGCACGGTCGAGGGCGGCGGAGAACGCATCCCCCAGCGGTGGCGTCACCACCTTTACGCGATTGAAGCCCGGCGAGTCGAATCCGCTGCCGTGGCCCAGCACCTTGCGGACCTCCTGGTACTCCCACGGAGACATCTGCTCGAGCATTTCCATCTGGTGGGTCACAAACCGGATGGCCAACACCGCCCGACGCATGAGCCGGACCGCTCCCGACAGATCCTCCCGGCCGATGAGCGAAGTCGCCGTCTCGACCTCGAAGCAAGCGAGTTTCAGCCACAGCTCCGAGGCCTGGTGGACTACCTGGAACAGCAACTCGTCACGATGGGCTTGCTCGTCGGGGGCCTTCTGGAGCGACAGGAGCTCGTCGGTGCGCAAATAGCGCTCGTAGTCGGAGGCGCCGGGACCGTCCAGCACCGGCTCGAACTCGGCCGCTTCACCACCCATACTCGCCCCCGCAGCTCATCGCATTGCTCACGATCTTAAGCCTCGCACACCGGGCCGGGCTTTGCCGGTCGGACCCGGGCAATCAGATCAGTCGCCCCCGGATCGGTCCAGATAGGGTGGGGTGAGGAGGATCTGTGGAGTATCGACAACTGGGTTCGACCGGGCTGCGCGTGTCGGCGTTCGGGATGGGGTGCGGAAACTTCGGCGGCATCGGCAGCGCCCCCGAGTTCTTCGGCCAGGGGGAGAGCGAGGCCGAAGCGTTCCAGCTGCTGGATCGGGCCGTCGAGTTGGGAATCAACTACCTGGACACGGCTGACGCCTACGGCGGGGGGCGCAGCGAGACCACGATCGGGAAATGGCTCAGCACCAAGGGGACCGACGTCCGGGACCGGCTCCTCATCAGCTCCAAGGTCGCCAACCCGGTCGGGGAGGGACCCAACCAACGCGGTCTGTCCCGCCGCCATGTGCTCCGGCAGGTCGAGGCGAGCCTCAGCCGGCTCGGCGTCGACCACCTCGACATGTACCTGGTGCACGAGCCGGATCCGACGACGCCGCTCGAGGAGACCCTCGACGTCTTCGACCATCTGGTCCGGTCGGGCACGGTGCGCTACATCGGCGCATCCAACTTCTCCGCCTGGCTGATGACCAGGGCGCTCTGGATCAGCGATGTCGGCAGCCTTCATCGCTTCGACTGGATCCAGAACTCGTTCAATCTCATTGATCAGGCCGACCAGGCCGAGGTGCTCGAGCTGTGCCGCGACCAGGGCCTGGGCTTCACGCCGTTCAGCCCGCTGTGCGGCGGCTGGTTGACCGGCAAGTACCGGTTTGAGGAGTCTTATCCCGACGGTTCGCGGATGACATTGCGGCCCGAGCCCTACCTGCGCTACTGGAATGCCGACACGTTTGCCGCCATCGACCGCCTAGCCGAGACCGCCTCCGACCTGGGCGTGAGCACCGCCGGGCTGGCCCTCGGCTGGCTCCACCACCATCCCGACGTGACCTCATCGATCGTCGGACCCCGCCGGCCCGACCACTTCCAACCGATCGAAGAAGCCATCGGGCTGTCGCTCAGCGCCGAACAGTGGGGCGAGATCGGTGGGTTCTTCACCGGGGCAGCCGGGTCGTGACGACGCTGCTCATCAACCAGGAGGAGGTGCGATCGCTGCTCACGATGGACGAGTGCATCGAGGCGGTACGGAGCGCCCTGACCGAGCTGGCCGGGGGCGAGGCTATCCAGCCGCTGCGCCCGGTGGTGTGGCTCCCCGAAGGGGCGCTCGGCATGATGCCCGGGTACTTGCCGTCCATCGACACGATCGGCATCAAAACCATCACGGTGTTCCCCGGCAATGCCGGCACCCCATACGACTCCCACCAGGGCACCGTCATGCTGTTCGACGGTGAGTTCGGCCGTCTCACGGCGGTCATAGACGCCACCGAGATCACCGCCATCCGAACCGCGGCAGCCTCGGCGGTGGCCACCGACGCCCTGGCCCGCCCCGACGCTTCGGTGCTGGCGATCCTCGGTTCCGGAGTGCAAGCCGGAACCCATTTGGACGCCATGGCAGCGGTGCGGCCCGTCACCGAGGTGCGCATCTGGAGCCGCAGCCCGGCCAACGCCGTGCGCCTGGCCGCCTCAACCGCCCGGGACGGCGTCGAGGTCCGGGCGGTGTCGACCGTCGCCGAAGCCGTCGGCGGCGCCGACCTCGTCTGCACCACCACCGCATCGCATGAGCCGGTCTTGCCGGGCTTCCTGTTGGAGGCCGGCATGCACATCAACGCCGTGGGGGCGAGCATCCCGACGGCGCGCGAACTGGACGGCGAGGCGCTGGCGCGCTCACGGTTGTTCGTCGATCGGCGGGAGTCGGCCCTCAACGAAGCCGGTGATTTCCTGCTCGCCCGCCAGGAAGGGCACGTGAGCGACGCCGACATCGTCGCCGAGGTGGGCGAGGTGCTCACCGGCAGCGCCCCCGGACGCCAAACCGATGAGGAGATCACCCTGTTCAAGTCGCTCGGCCTAGCCGTCGAGGACATCGCGGCCGGTGATCTGGTGTACCGCAAGGCGCTGGCGGCCAATGTCGGTGTATCGCTCGAGCTAGGTGGCGCACGCCATGCATGAGCCGATCCCGCTCCCCGAGATCGAGGCCGCCCGGGAACGTCTGAGGGGCCTGGCCATCCGAACCCCGCTGGTGCGGCTCAATCACGATTCCGGCCTTGACGTCTTCCTGAAGCTGGAGAACCTCCAGCCGATTGGGGCGTTCAAGATCCGGGGAGCCGGCAACGCCATGGCTCAGGCGTCTCCCGACGAGCTGGCCAACGGGGTCTGGACCGCCAGCGCCGGCAACATGGCCCAGGGGGTGGCCTGGAACGCCCGCCGGCTCGGCATTCCCTGTTCGGTGGTCGTCCCCGATCACGCCCCTGCCGCAAAGCTGGACGCCCTCACCCGCATGGGGGCCGAGATCGAGAAGGTGCCGTTCGCCACCTGGTGGGACATCATCGTCACCCACCGTTACGGTGACAAGGCGGGTGTGTTCGTGCATCCGGTGAGTGACCGGGCCGTTATGGCCGGCAATGGAACCATCGGCCTCGAGTTGCTCGAAGACCTTCCCGACCTCGACGCCGTGATCGTCCCCTACGGCGGGGGCGGCCTCAGCTGCGGGATCGCCTCGGCGTTACGGGCCCGGGGTTCACAGGTCCCCGTGTATGCGGCCGAGGTGGACACGGCCGCTCCGGTGGCGGCGGCATTCGAAGCCGGCGAGCCGACCGACGTGGAGTATGAGCCGTCGTTTGTCGACGGGATCGGGTCGACCAGGGTGCTGGATGAGATGTGGCCGCTGGTCAGCCGGTTGCTGGCCGGATCGCTCGTGGTGTCCTTGTCCCAGATTGCCGAGGCCGTTCGCCTCCTGGCGGTCCGGAACCGGATCGTCTCCGAAGGGGCAGGCGCGGCTCCGGTGGCGGCGGCGCTGGCGGGAAGGGCCGGCGGGGGGAAGGTCGTGTGCATCATCTCAGGCGGCAACATCGATACCGCCAAGCTGGCCGCCATTCTCTCCGGAGAGCTGTAAGACCCAGCCGCGCAGGCGCGAAGTTCGCATTTCTGCCAGAATCCACGCTTCAGCGCACTGTTGTGTGCAATGCGTGGCTACGCAGGGAGTTCGATGCCGGGCTATACCGTTCACGAGTCGGATGTCGACATGGTCTCCGAGGCAGATGACACCGTCTCGGTGAAGACCACCATCGACGCGCGGGCCGGTGCCGAGCAGCTCGAACAGCGCATCCTCCGGTTCGCGGCCGGTACTGCCGCACCCCGCACGGCGGCGCATCGGGACGAGGTGGCCTACGTTGTCTCGGGTAACGGAACCCTCACCCTCGACGGCACGAAGCACGAGCTCTCGCCCGACATGGGGATCTACGTCCGGGCCGGTGAGACGTATCAGGTCGACAATCCCGGCCCCCACGAGATCGTGCTGGTCTCCGTCACCGCTCCAGAGCCCACCGACACCGACGCCGCCGGCCCCCGCAAGGTCACCGTTCGGGTCGCCGACCAGCCGACTATTCCGGCCGGCAAGGACCGTGAGTTCCGGTTCGTCATCAATCCGGACGCCGGCTGCCAGGACGTCACCCAGTTCGTCGGCTGGATTCCTCCCGGCCGGGCCCCGACCCACTACCACCTCTACGACGAAGTCATTTATGTGCTCGACGGCGACGGGGTGCTCCACCTCGAGGGGGAGCCCGACCGTCCCATCACCACCGGCACCTGCATTCACCTTCCCCCGCCGACCTGGCATTGCCTGGAGAACACCGGCGACCGGCCGCTGCGAGTCCTCGGGGTGTTTCACCCCGCCGGGAGCGCCGCAGAGGCGTATGAAGAAGACGACGACTAGATACGACTACCAACAAGCCCGCTAGGGACAACTGTGGAGGAAACAACAATGAAATATGGATCAATGCGGCGCCTCATAGGGCTGCTGATGGTGCTGGCGCTTATTGCCGCGGCATGTGGTGGCGATGACTCCGGGTCGGACACGACCGCCGGTGATACGACCACGACGACGGCTGCTACGACGACGACAGCCGGGGATACGACGACCACGACGGCCGAGCCGATGGCGT
>JABDLU010000134.1 GCA_013002865.1 Acidimicrobiia bacterium | reverse complement strand
GCGTTCGCCATGCAAAACTTGCGGTGAGGCTTTAACCTGCTTTCGACCCCATGCGGGTCTCTATTTCTGAGGAGGAACATCCGCAATGAAAAAGGGCCTACGGTTCATCGCCGTGCTCGCCGTGTTGGCATTAGTCGCGGCAGCATGCGGTGGAGACGATACGACCGACACCACCGCACCATCCGCAACCACGACAACCGCAGACCCCGGCAGTGGCGACACGACGACCACGACCGAGCCGGAGGACATGGGACCGGCCTTTGACATCGGGGTCACCGAGGAACCGTGTACCGACGGCAATCCCGATCGGGGTTGCATCAAGCTGGGCATGATCACCGACCAGACCGGCACGTTCGCGGCCGCCTCACCCGGCCTCGAAGCCGGGCACCGCCTCTTCTGGAGCCGCGTGAATGCGATGGGCGGCATCGGCGGCTTGTTCGACGTCGAAATCGTCGACAGCGAGATCGTCAACAACAACTTCGATCCCGCCACGCACGTCGAGGTGTACCAGGAGGTGCGGGATGACGTGTTGGCCCTGGCCGAGTCGCTGGGGACCATTCAGTCGATTTCCGCTCTTCCCGACATGATCGAAGACAACATGGTGGCGGCACCGGCGACGTGGTGGTCGGGGTGGAACTACGAGGAGAGCGATGCCGGGCTGGTGTTGGAGGCCGGTGCCAGCTACTGCGTCGAAGCCATGAACGCCACCGACTTCGCCGTCGGCAACATCCCCGGTGGCGTCAGCACCGTCGGGATCGTCCACTTCCCGGGCGACTTCGGCGAGGACTACCTGGAGGGCGTGAAGATCGCCGCCGAGGCCAATGGGCTCGAGGTCATCTTCGAGCAGGTCACCCTGCCGATCGCGCTCGATGCCGAGCAGACCGAGGCGGTGAACACCGTGGTCACCCAGGCAGCGGACGTGACGTTCCTGGTGATGGGTCCCAACGAGACGGCGACAATCGTCGGTAAGGCGGCCGGTGCGGGCCACACCAAGCCGTTCATCGGTGCGGGACCAACGTGGAACGCCGCCTTGCTCCAGAGCGCGGCCGGACCGGCTTTCGAAGCCGGGATCTACTTCAACTCGGCGCCGTGGGGACCGTGGTCGACCGACACCGTGGGCCACGCCGCCATGCGGGATGCAGCTGAGGCGGCCGGTGTGCCCCCCAGCAACTTCGTCAGCGCCGGCTGGGCCGAGCAGTACCCGTTGAAGGCTGCGCTCGAGGCTGCGGTGGCGGCCGGCGACATCACCCGGGCCGGTCTGGTGGCTGCTGCCAAGTCCCTGGGAGAGGTCGACTTCGAAGGGATGGTCGAGACCGTCTCCGACTACGGTGCCAACCCGATCGTGACGGCGAGCATCGTCGGTGCGGTCGATCCGGCGGCTCCGGACGGCATCACCTTGCTGGCAGGCCCCTTCACGGGACCGACGGCTGCGGCGCACGACTACAGCGGGCCTTGCGTCGGTCTGTAGGCGCCACGCGAATACGAATACAAAGAGGCGCCCCGACCGGGGCGCCTCTTTGTTGTCAGATGTGCCAAGCCACGCCGATGGCGAATAGACTCGCCGCACCATGACCACTGCCCATCTTCCGCTCGCATCGGCCGTACTGCCTCGCAAACGGGCAGTCACAGTTGCGCTCGTCGTCTCGTTTGCCCTTCTGACCGCCGCCGCCGCCCAGTTCAAAGTCAGCCTGCCATTCACACCGGTGCCGATCACCGGTCAGACCTTTGCCGTGCTGCTGGCAGGTGGGGTGCTTGGCAGCCGGGCCGGTGCCGCCAGCCAGGTTGTCTATTGGATCGCAGGGCTGGCCTTCCCGTTCTACGCCGGAGGCGAGCGCGGATGGGAGTACGCCACCGGAGCTACCGGGGGCTACCTGATCGGCTTCGTCGCCGCCGCTTGGGTGGTTGGGAATCTGGCCGAGCGCGGACAGGACCGGACGGTGGCCTCCGCAATCCCGGCGTTCCTGGCCGGCACGGTGGTGATCTACCTGTTCGGGGTTCCATGGCTGGCCTCCGAGATCAATGCTTCCTGGCAGGAGGCGGTGGAGCTCGGCGCCGTGCCCTTCGTCCTCGGTGACCTCGCCAAGATCGTCCTCGCCGGCGTCCTCCTCCCCGGCGCCTGGCAGTTGACGGGGAAGAGGTAGGTCGCCGCGAAGCGGCGACCGGTCAATGGTCGATAGTCAATGGTCAATGGCTCAGAATTGGGTGGATGAGAATCTCTTGCCACTGACCACTGACCACTGACCCCGTCGCCGGTCGCCGGTTGCCGGTTGCCGGTACAGTCGCTGGTCTCTGGTCGTTAGTCCCGAGCAAGTCGCTGGTTGCCCGCTCTGGCCGATAGCCGATAGCCGATTCGCTGATTGCTGATTGCTGATTGCTGATTGCTGAATGGCTTGGAACTTGAAACCTGCATCCTGCAACTCCAATCAAGAGCACGGGAACGCGCTCTCACCCCCCTCCTTGCCTCCCCCACTCGCTGCGCTCGCAGGGGAGGTAACCCACCCCGTTGCCCGTTCGCTGATTGCTGATTGCTGATTGCTGATTGCTGATTGCTGATTCCGATTGCTGGGAACCCCTGCGCCTGGATTGATCGTTTACCCGATGTACCATCAACGGACCCCATGACAGACCTGCTGGCGCCTCCCGAAGATTCGCTGCCGCCTTCCCAGCCGTCCCGGCGGAAGGGGATCACGGCCGGAATGGTCGCGGTCGGGCTGCTGGTACTTGGCTTCGTGTTGATACTGCTGGCCGGTGTGCGGGTGCCGTATCTGGCGACGTCGCCCGGGCCGGTCACCGAGATTCACGGGATCATCGAGGTCGATGGCGCAGAGGCATTTGATCCCGACGGCGAGCTGTTCTTTCTCACCATTTCTCGCCCATCGGATTCCCTGACCATTCTCGAGTTCCTGGAGGCGTGGCGCGATCCGGAAATCGACATCGTGGAGCGCGACGCCGTGATTCCGGCCGGGCAGACCAGCGACGAGCGCAGGCGGCAAAACCTCGAGTTGATGATGAACTCGCAACAAATCGCTGTGGCCGTTGCCCTCGATCGCCTCGGGTATGAGGTCGAAGTGGTCGGGACCGGTGCGCTGGTCGCCGAGGTGCTCGAAGGCAGTGGCGGCTTCGGCATCGTCGAGGTGAACGACATCGTCACCGCCATCGACGGCATGCCGATTGAGTTCGTCGAGGAGCTCATTACCGAAGTACGTAGCCGGGAAGTCGGCGACACGGTGGTACTCACTATCAGCCGGGACGATGACCTGCGGGACGTGGAGGTCGTGCTGGGGGAGAGTGAGACGGATCCCGACCTGCCGATCATCGGGATCAGTGTGGCTGATGCCGGGGCGTTCTTCGAGTTTCCGTTCGACGTCGACATCGATTCCGGTGCCGTCGGGGGATCCTCCGCCGGCATGATGCTCACCCTCGGGGTCTATAACCGGCTGTCGCCGGAGGACATCACCAAGGGCTACCGCATCGCCGGAACGGGAACCATCACCCCCGATGGAACCGTCGGACAGATCGGTGGCATGAAACAAAAGACGTTTGCCGCCATCGGCGTCGGCGCCGAGTACCTCCTGGTGCCGGAGGGCGATTTCGACGCTGCCTTTGCAGCGGCCGACGGGAGAATCGAGGTTGTTCCCATCGGCACGATCGACGAAGCCCTCGCATTTCTGGAGTCGTTGCCGCCGGCATAAATCTCTGGCCGCCACCGGGGATGAGGGGTATGGTGATCTGGCTATGAACGATTTTCGCGACCTGGATCCGGTCGAGTTCGAAATTGCCCGGCGCGGTTACGACCGTGATCAGGTAGACGCCCATCTTGGCGAACTGCGGGCCGAGCTGCGGAAGCTGCATGCTCAACTGGCCGATCCGAGCGAGCTGCCGGGAGACGGCAGCTATCCCGAGCCCATCCAGGAGGAGCTCGATCGGGTTTCCACCGAGGTCGAAAGCATTGTCGCGGCAGCCCGCCAAGCCGCCGAGGGCCTCCGTACCAGGGCCGCCGCCGAAGCGAGCCGATGGCGTGACGAAGCCGATGCCGACGCCCGCCGCTGGCGCAGTGAGGCCGAAGTCGAATCTGCCCGGGTTCGGGATGAAGCCGCTGCCGATTCACAGCGCCTGCTCGACGATGCCGAGCGCGATGTCGCCAAGCAGCGGGCCGACGCCGACGCGTACGCCGCCCGGGTCCGGGAAGAGGCGGACGCCTATGCCCAGCAAACCCGCGAGGTGGCCGAGGCGGCGGCCGCCCAGGTCAAGGAAGAGGCCGATGCCTACGCTGCCCAGGTTCGTCGTGCAGCTGACGAGGAATCCGCTGAGGTTCGGGAGTCGGCGGACACGTACTCTGCGCGGGTAACGGGGTCAGCCGACTCGTACGCCGAGCAGACTCGCCGCGAAGCCGACGCCGATGCTGAGTCGGCCCGTACCGCAGCACGGGAAGACGCTGCGCAGTGGCGGGGCGACGCCGAAGCTGAGGCGAGCCGCATGCGAGCAGAGGCCGATACCTACGCGACCGAGGTGCGCAGCGCCGCCGCCGCCGACGCCGAGCGCCTGGTTGCCGAAGCAGATTCCGCCGCCGCCGACGCTCGCACATCCGCCCACGACTACGCCGACGGGGTGCGCAGCAGTGCCGACGCCGACACCGCTCAGCAGCGCGAAGAAGCCCGCTCAGCCGCCGAGGCGATGCGGGCATCGGTATGGGACGAGGCGACCGCCATCCTCGATCAAGTGGCACGGGAAGTGGCCGATGTCCGCGAGCGCGCTGAGAACGAGGCCCTGGCGATCATTGCCGACGGCGAGCAGCAGTCCCATCGAATGGTCAGCCAGGCCCGCCAGACATCGGAGGAGCAGCGGCGGGCCGCCCGGATCGAGGCCGAACGCCTGGTCGGCGATGCCCAGGCCCAGCACGATGAAATCATCGAGAACGCCACCCGCGCCGCCGCAACGGCCCAGGAGCGGACCCAGGCGCTCGAACGACGCCGGACCGAGCTGATGGGACAGCTCGAGAAAGCCCAGCAGGCCATGCGGACCCTCGAGGAAGAGTTGGAGACCCGCCAGGAGAACCTGCGCGACCGCAATGTGCCGCTCGACTCGAGCACGGTCAAGATCGTTCAATCGGAGCCAGAGGAGCTGGCCGGTGTGCGCGTCATCCCATCCGCTCCTCGCACCAAGGCCCCACCTGTCACCGCCGAAGAGATCATGGATGAGGTGCGGTCGTTGCGCGAACAGCGTCTGGCCCCAGGAGAAGCGGCAGAGGCAGACGACACCGGCGAGCCGGAGCCCGTCCCCGAGGCCGTTGAGGAGGCGCCGCCCCCTGCCGACGAGCCGGTGGCGGCCGAGGCCGACCGCGACATCGATGCGCTGTTCGCCAATCTCCGGGAGGTCGGTCCGGCCGAGGCGGCAACGGCCGCGACGTCCCCACGTCGTCCCGCCGGCGATGTCGACCCGGACGATCTCCGGGAACGGCTACTGCTGCCCCTCCAGAACACCGCCCACCGGCAGATCAAGCGTCAGCTCACCGAGCAGCAGAATCTGGCGCTCGAGCAGCTCCGCATTTCGGGCGAATCCTGGGAGCCGGCACTCGAGGACCATCAAGCGGCCTTCGCGTCCGTCCTGTCCGAGCTGGTCCTGGAGAGCACCCGGGCCGGATATCTGGCGGCTCGCGAGCTGGGCGTTCGCGCCGGTGGCCCTCCCGAGCTGCCCCCGGCCGCCGATGCTCACACCGAATTCGCAGCAGATCTCGTCGCCGCCGTCACCGACACCCTGGTGCGCAGTCGCACGGCGGGCGAATCGACCCGAAAGACGTCTGGCGCAGTGTCGCGCGTGTATAGATCCTGGCGAACCGATGGGGCCGAGCACCGGCTGCGGGAACTGTCGGAGGTGGCGTACGCCGATGCTCTCCGGACGGCGCTCCGGGATGAAGGGATGACCGACACCGAGTGGGCGCTGGGGGAGTGGGCGGCCGCCCGGCATGCTTCCTAGATTGGTAGAAGCCGGAGGGCAATAGGCTCTGTGGCCTTGACGCTGACCCTTGACCATAGAATGCCGCTGTGATTCATCGCGAACCGGGCGAAGGCCCCCCTCCCCGTCCTCCGCGCCAGCCCCGGCGTAGCCGAAATGTGCTGCGGATCGGGGCGGCAGTCCTGCTCGTCGTCGCTCTGACCGCTCGCGGGGCGGCGGTGGCGTGGACCGACTTCCTCTGGTTCGACTCGCTCGGGTTCCCAGCCGTGTGGCGCACCCTCGTCTTCACGCGCATCTTCATCGTCATCATCGCCACCGTGGTGGCGTTCCTGGTCATCTACGCCAACCTGCGGCTGGCGGACCGGCTTTCACCCCGGCGGGCCGTGTTCGCCCTTGGCCAGTCGGACGAGCTGGTCGCTCGCTTTCAGGGATGGGCCGAGATCTACGGGGGGCGGATTCTGCTGGCGGCCGCCGGCGTGTTTGGATTTCTGATCGGGCTCACCGCCGGCAACTGGTGGGAGCGAGCGCTGCTGTTCCTCAACCAGCAAGATTTTGGGGTGGTCGACGCCCTCTTCAGCCGCGATGTCAGCTTCTTCGTGTTCAGTGTTCCCTTCTATCGCGACGTGTTCTCCTGGGTCTTCCAGCTGCTGATCTGGACCACGCTGCTGGTTGCCGTGCTGCACTATCTGAACGGCGGGATCCAGATTCAGCAGAACCTGCAGCGGGTCAACCCGGCGGTCAAACTGCACCTGTCGGTCCTGTTTGCCGGTCTCGCCGTTGCCAAGGCAGTCGGCTACTGGCTCGACCGGTACGAGCTGGTGTACTCGACCAGGGGGGCGGCGTTCGGGGCCACGTTCACCGACATCAACGCCCAGAAGCCGGCCCTCGAGCTGCTGATCGGCATCTCGCTCGTGGCCGCCATCCTGCTTTTGATCAACATCCGGTTCCGGGGCTGGACGCTGCCCCTGGTCGCCGGCGGGTTGTGGCTGGCTACCTCGGTGATCGTCGGCGGGATCATTCCGGCGGCGGTTCAGCGCCTCTCGGTTGAGCCAAACGAGATCGAGCGTGAGTCGGAGTTCATCGGGCGCAACATCGACGCCACGCTGGAGGCGTACGGTCTGGCCGACATTGAGGTGCGCGACTTTGCGGCCTCGCCGGCGCTCGGCCCCGACGACATCGAGGCCAACCAGGCCATCATCGACAACATCCGCCTGTGGGATCCCGGCGTGCTGCGGTCTACCTACGGCCAGCTCGAGCAACTCCGGCCGTATTACCAGTTCGAAGACGTAGACGTCGACCGCTACGTCATCGATGGCCAGGTGACGCAGGTGGGTCTGGCCGCCCGCGAGCTGGAGGTGGACAACGTTGCGGAAAGCACCTGGGTGAATGACCACCTGGTGTTCACTCATGGCTTCGGCGCAGTGCTGAGCCCGTCGAACGCGGTCTCTATCGAGGGTCAGCCCGAGTTCCTCGTCAATGACATTCCCCCGAAGATCGCGACGGACTCGCTTCAGCTCGACCAACCGCGCATCTACTTCGGCGAGGTGCCGGGTTCCTCAGATTTCGTGTTCGTCGGGACCCAGGAGCTGGAGGTCGATGCCCTCACCGAGGCAGGCACCGTCAGCTTCAACCAGTACGACGGCACCGGCGGGGTGGAGGTCGGCAGTATCTTCCGCCGGGCCGCGCTCGCCCTTCGGTTCAATGACTTCAACACCCTGATTTCCAACCGGATCACCGGCGAATCCAAGGCGCTGCTGTTCCGGAACATCTCCGACCGGGTCGAGAAAGCGGCGCCGTTCCTCTCCCAGGACTCTGATCCCTACCTCGTCTTCAACGACGGCGGGCTGGTGTGGGTCATGGACCTGTACACGACGACCGATCGCTATCCGTATTCGACTCCGGCCGAGCCCGGTGATCCATTCGGCGGCACCTCGCGCCTGGGCTTTACGCCCAACTCGCTGCCTGACGGGTTCAATTACCTTCGCAATTCGGTGAAGGCGGTCATCGATGCCTACGACGGCACGATGACGTTCTACGTCGTCGACCCCGCCGATCCGATCGTCGCCACCTACGCCGAAGTGTTCCCCGAGCTGTTCACCGATTTCAGCGAGATGCCGGAGAGCCTGCGAGACAACCTGCGCTATCCGGAGGACCTGTTCCGGGTTCAGTCCGACATGTATACGGCCTATCACGTGACCGATCCGAGTGTCTTCTTCCAGGAGAGCGACTTGTGGCAGATCGCCCGGGACCCGTCCTCGGTCAATCCGGTACTCGACCTCGAGACGCTGCGGGCGACCGGGGTGGCCGGTACCCGGCCGATGCTTCCGTACTACCTGCTGATGACGCTGCCCGAGGAGCAGACCGAATCGTTCCTGATTCTGCAGCCGTTCACTCCACGCGGGACTCCCAACATGGTGGGCTTCCTCGTCGCCAAGAGCGATCCCGACAGCTACGGCGAGCTCGTCCAGTACCAGTTCCCGCAGGGGAACCCGCCCGACGGGCCGAACCAGGTGGGCGGGCGGATCAATCAGGACACCGCCATCTCGAGCGACTTCACGTTGCTCGGCCAGCAGGGCTCGGAGATCGTGCAGGGCAACATGCTGGTCGTCCCGGTGGAAGAGTCCATCATCTACGTTCAGCCCGTTTACTTACAGGGCACCGCCCAGAACGCGCTCCCCGAGCTGAAGCGGGTCGTCGTGGTCTTCGAAGATCGCATCATCATGCGCACCACGCTCGCCGAAGCCATCGACGTGGTGTTCGGCACCGACACGAGCGGGCCCGACAACGGCGGGGACCCGGGACCGATCGACGGCACCGTTGCCGACCTGCTGGCCCGCGCCGGGGCCGCCTTCACCGAGGCCGATGCGGCCCTGCGGGCCGGGGACCTCGCCCGGTACGCCGAGAAGGTGTCCGAGGCGCAGGATCTCGTGACCCAGGCGCTGGCACTTCTCGAGCAGACCGAAACCGGCTAACGGAGTTTCGAAACCACCTGGTGGCCGGGGACAATGACGGCATGAATGATGAGTCGCGCGCCGGTGCCGTTGCCGAATTGTTCGTCGAGTGCTTCCTCGAATACACCCGGCGCTTCCGGGATATCACCGAGCGCGCCCGGACACGATTCGAGGAAGCCGACTGGCACAGCATGCACGCCGATGCCGTCGAGCGTCTCGAGCTGTACCCGCTCATCGTGGCAGAGGTTCGATCCCGGCTTGAAGCTCTGCTCGGGGACGATCTCGACGATCGGGAGTTGTGGGCCGATATCAAGGCGCTTTACTCCGCCCGCTTGACCGACCGCCAGGTGTGGGAGATCGGGGAGACCTTCTATAACTCCGTGACTCGGCGCGTGTTCGCCACCACCGGGGTGGATCCGCAGATCGAGTTCGTGGCGACGGATTTTCCGACGCCACCGACCCGCCCCTCCCGGCACCTATTTTTTCGCTACGACAAGGCCGCTTCGGCCGCCCGGCTGGTCGAAGCGATTCTGACGGACTTCCGCTTCGGGACTCTGTACGAGGACATTCGCCGGGATGCTGCCCGGGTGGCAACCGAAATCGAGGCTGAGTTGACCCGGGTGGCCGCTCCCGGCCTCCTGGAGCGGGCCGAGGTTGTGCAATCGGTGTTCTATCGAGAGCAGGGTGCCTACCTGGTCGGCAGGCTTTACCGCGGCACCGCCCTCGTGCCGTGTGTTCTGGCGCTGCGCAACCGGGGCGGGGTGGTGGCCGTCGATGCCGTGTTGCTCGACGAGGACGCCATCAGCATCCTGTTCAGCTTCACCCGGTCGCACTTCCATGTGCGCACCGAGCGGCCCTTCGAGCTGGTGCGGTTTCTCCAGACGCTCATGCCTCGCAAGCGGCCCTCGGAGCTGTACAGCGCCATCGGCTTTCACAAGCACAGCAAGACCGAGCTGTTCCGGGAGATCCTCGACCACCTGGGGTCGACTGCCCGGCGGTTCGAGGAGGCCCCGGGGGCGCGCGGCCTGGTCATGATCGTGTTCACGATGCCCGGCTTCGATCTGGTGTTCAAGATCCTGCGGGATCGCTTTGGGGCGCCCAAGCGAACCACGCCTCGATCCGTCAAAGAGAAGTACGACCTGGTCTTCAAGCACGACCGGGCGGGTCGCCTCATCGACGCTCACGAGTTCGAGCACCTGCAGCTCGAGCGACGGCATTTCTCCCCCGAGCTGCTGACCGAGCTGACCGGTGAGGCCGGCAACACCGTTTCGGTGGCCGGTGAGACCGTCATCATCGACCACGTCTACATCGAGCGCCGGGTGACCCCGCTTGACGTGCACGTGCGCGGCGTATCGCCCGTGGCGGCGATCCCGGCGGTCATGGACTATGGCACGGCCATCAAGGATCTGGCAGCCAGCAATGTGTTCCCGGGCGATCTGCTGTTGAAGAACTTCGGTGTCACCCGGCACGGCCGGGTGGTCTTCTACGACTACGACGAGCTGACCCGGATGAGTGACTGCGTGTTTCGTCGGCTCCCGGAGCCCGACCCGTTCGACGAGCTGGCCGAGGTTCCCGCCCAGGGGATCGGTCCAAACGACCTCTTTCCCGAGGAGTTCCGGTCGTTTCTGGGATTGCCCCAGCCGCTGCGGCGCATCTTCGAAGAGCAGCACGGTGACCTGTTTTCCGTCGAGTACTGGAAGCGCACGCAGCAGCGTTTGGGCCGCGGGGAGATCATCGAGGTGCTGCCGTACGCCGAGGAGGAGCGGCTGGACTGACCGTTCAGGCCGTCCGCGAGATGACGGCCCTGGCGTCTTCGAAGGTAAACCGACCCTCGGTGACCTCACGTCCGACCACGACCCCTCCGAGCCGGCGATCATCGACCGCTATCTGGCGGAGATCCTCGAGGTCTTCCAGGTTGCGGACGCCGCCTGCTGCTACGACCTCCTCATCGGGGGTCACGGTGGTGAGCGCCAGCTCGAGCGATGAGTGATTCGGTGGCTCGTGCAAGGCATCCCGGCCGGCCTCGGCAATCATGAAGCCGGCTGCCCCTGCGGAAGAAAGCTCGACGAGCGCCTCCTCGAGGAACTTGCCGCTGTGCTCGGTCCATCCGCGCATGACAAGCTCCTCGCTGGGCTTCACGTCGAGGCTCACCATGATCCGCCCGGCGTGATCGCGACACAGGTCCCAGAACAGAACCTGATCGATGATCGCCACGGTGCCCATCGTGACCTTGTCGGCCCCGGCGCCGAGCAGCGACTCGACTTCTCGAGTTGAGCGGACGCCACCGCCCACGATCACGGGGACGCCGACGGCGCCGATGAGCTGCTTGATCAGCGGCCGGTTGCCATAGTTGCCAAAGGCGGCCGCGTCCAGGTCGATGATCAGGAGCTTGTCGGCCCCTTTTTCGACCCACCCTTCGGCACGGGCGACCGGGTCGGCCTCCAGTGAGATAGCGGTGGCGACATCGCCCCGGGGAAGGCGGACCGCCCGCCCGTTGAGAATATTGACACGTGCGTAGAGATCCATGGCCGCAGCCTAGAGGATCCGGTCGGGGCGCCGAATTGGGCAGGGTCACCGGGGCAGGGACCGATCGTTAGCATCACCCGATGCATACCGAGCCGGTCGATCTCTCCCTGCTGCCGAGCGACTTCGCCTGGGGGGTCGCCACCTCGGCCTACCAGATCGAAGGCTCGCCCCGGGCCGATGGAGCTGGCGAGTCGATCTGGGACCGGTTCGCCGTCCAACCCGGCACCATCCTGAACGGCGACTCAGGGGAGACGGCGTGTGACCACTACCGGCGCTGGGAAGAAGACGTCGAGCTCATGGCCGAGCTGGGCGTGGGCGCCTATCGGTTCTCTGTCGCGTGGACGCGGATCCTCCCCGACGGAGCGGGTGAGGTGAACCGGGCCGGGCTGACGTTCTATGAGCGTCTGGTCGACGCACTCCGTGATGCCGGGATCGAGCCATACGTGACGTTGTACCACTGGGATCTCCCACAGCGATTGGAGGAGGCCGGGGGATGGCGCAACCGGGAAACCGCCGGGGCGTTCGTTGAGTACGCCCGGGTAGTGAGTGAGGTGCTCGGCGACCGTGTCACCCGGTGGATGACGCACAATGAGCCGTGGGTGACAGCCTTCGCCGGCCACCGCGACGGCGTCTTCGCCCCCGGGCGAACCGACTTCGGGGAAGCGCTGGCCGTCGGTCATCACGTGCTGCTCTCGCACGGGCTGGCTGTGCCCGTGATACGCCAGAACGTCCCCGGCGCCTCGGTGGGGATCGCGCTCGACTGCCGGCCGGCAGTCCCGGCCACCCGCGACCCGGCCGATGTGGCGGCGCAGCGGCATTTCGATGGCTTCCGGAATCGCTGGTTCTTCGACCCGGTGTTCGGCAAGGGCTACCCGTCCGACATGATGAAGGCCTATCGAGCCCGGGGGTACCTGCCCGCGAAGTCGGCCCCCTGGCTGCAGAGCGGCGATCTCGAGCTCATCGCCGAGCCGATCGACTTCGTCGGGATCAACTACTACACGAGCATCGCCGTCCGGGCGGGCGAGGAGGAATCCGAAGACACGGGCGTCCCGCACGGTTCGCCTGCACCGGAGGGCTACACCGAAATGGGCTGGCCGATCACGCCCGGCGAGCTGACGCGTTTCCTCGAGCGGGTTCATGAGACGTACGAGCCTCCCATGATCCTGATTACCGAGAACGGTGCCTCCTACTCCGATGGGCCAGACGAGGCCGGAGTCATCGCCGACGACCGGCGCATCCGGTACCTGGAGCGCCACATCGGAGCCGTCGCCCAGGCGGCGGCCACGGGCGTTCCGGTGGCGGGGTATTTCGTGTGGAGCTTGCTCGACAACCTGGAATGGGCCAGCGGGTTCAGTCAGCGATTCGGCCTCGTCTGGGTGGATCACGCCACCCAGCAGCGCGTGCCCAAGAACAGCTTTCACTGGTACCGGCAGCTGATCGGCGGCTGATCGGGGGTCGCCCCGGAGTAGCGTTGCTGGAGAGGCCACAACAAGGAGGCAGCTATGGCGGGAAGTGTCTACAAGGTCATCGAGCTGGTCGGCACTAGCACCGACTCCTGGGAGGACGCCGCCAAACGGGCAGTCACGACCGCCGGGGAGTCACTGCGTGACCTGCGGATTGCCGAGGTCGTCAAGCTCGACATGCAGCTCGACGACGACGGGGCAGTCAGCCTGTTCCGGGCCAAGGTCAGCGTCAGCTTCAAGCACGAAGCCAGCAACTGATCGGCTCCGTCCTCCTTAGGTGAGGACGGTGTACAGCACGACGAGCGCGAAGAGTCCGATCGCGACCAGGACCGCTTTCGCCGCTTTTGGCCAGTCGCGGCGCCAGTCCCAGAACTCGGACGGTATGAGCGAACCCATACCGTCAGGATGACCGCCCCGCCCCGCCGGGGCTAGTGCCGATGGTCATGTTCGGGTGAGCGCGGCGGCCAGGTCGGGCGTGAATGCCCCCGTGCCGAGCGGACGCAGCGCGGTGATGGAGATCTCGCCACGCTGGGCCGCTTCGACATCTGAGCCGGTGAGGGATCCGAATGACGTCAGCCCACCGCCGAAATCATGCACGAACCGGCCCTCGCCGTCGGCGCGGAATAGGCGTTCGTAGCCGACCGGGGCGACCGTGGTGATGGTGCGCACCGTCTCGGTGGTGGCGTCGTCTGGCAGGTTGACGTTGACCACTGCGGGTGGAGGGTCGGCGGCCAGTAGCCGGCCGACGATGTCCGCTGCGATACCGGCGAGCCGGTTCCACATGCCGGCCGCCTCGTCGGTGTGCACCCAGCGCTTCCACACATCCCATGGCCGTGAGTGCGAGCCGGCCGAGAAGGCGACGGCCGGCGTGTCGGCCAGCAGCGCCTCCATAGCGGCGCCGACGGTCCCGCTCGACTGGATGTAGCCCGCCCCGTTGTTGTAGCCGACGTTGATGCCCGACACCACCAGGCGGGGCGGCGATGGATACAGCGTATGAACGGCCAGCTGTACGCAATCAGCGGGATACCCGCTCGTGGTCATGATCGCGACTCCGTCCCGCTCGCGGCGATCGGTGGTCACCGGTCGATGCCGGGTGACGGCCTTGCCGATCCAGCTGCGCTCCTGGTCGGGAACGACCACCTCGACCCGGCCGAGACCGCCGATAGCGTGGACGAGGGGAACCAGCGCAGGGGAGTCGACTCCGTCGTCGTTGGTGATGAGGATCCACTCCATGAGCGCCATTCTGGCGCTTTCACGCCCGGATTCGTCGATCGCGCGCGTTCGGGAGCCGCGGCGGGTAACGTTGCAGGGTGAGCTCGACCGACGAGAAGGCACCCGCCGACGCGGTCCCCGACCCTTCGGCCCCCTCCCGCGACGCAGTACTCGCCGAGTTCGCCCAGGGCTTTCTTCGCCGGCTCGACGATGAATATGCCGCCTCGGTCGATCAGGACGTCCTGTGGGCCGAGATCGAGAGTGTCTTCGAGCTGGCGGCTGCCCGCCGGGCGGATGAGGTGTCGATCCGGGTGCACAACCCGACGCGAGACACCGATGGCTACGAGCCGCCCGGCACCGTCGTGGACATCTCTATCGACGACTCCCCATTTCTCATCGACTCGGCAACCGCAGCGATAGAGGAGGCCGGCCTCCACATCGTGACCGAGGTTCATGCTGTGCTCGGGGTGGTGCGGGCGCCCGACGGCAGCCTGGTCGACTTCACACCTGCCCGCGGCGCAGAGCGACGCGAATCGGTGCAGCATTACCTCCTCGAGGAGCGGCTCGAACCAGACCGGATGGCCGATCTGGAGCGGCGTCTCGCCAGGGTGCTGGCCGACGTGCAGGCGGCGGTGGGCGACTTCCACCCGATGCAGCAGATCGTCGAGCGGATGAAGGAGGTGGCCCGGGACGGAGGCCCGCGTTACTCCCCGGCCGTGATCGCAGAGGCCGAGGAGTTTCTCGACTGGCTGCTCGATCTGAATTTTATATTCCTCGGCTATCGGGAGTACGTGATAACCGAGGTCGACGGCGAGCGATGTCTCTCCGTCGTTCCCGGCAGCGGCCTCGGATTGCTGCGCGACACGTCGACTTCGCAGTTCGCCGACCCGGTGCCGGTGGATTCTCTGCCCGAGGATGTCCAGACCCGGTACGCCGACGGCTTCCTGGTCACGATCACCAAGACCAATCGCATCTCGACGGTGCACCGCCCGGTGCGGATGGATTACATCGGGGTGCGCATGATCGACGACGACGGTGTGGTCGTCGGAGAGGCCCGCCTCATCGGCTTGTTCACATCGCGGGCCTACATGTTGGAGGCGGCCTCGATTCCCATTCTTGCCGGGAAGATGGAACAGGTGCTCGAAGAGGACGACCTCATCGAAGGCTCGCACGATCACAAGGCAATGGTCCAGATCTTCAACAGCTTCCCCAAGGACGAGCTGTGGTCGATGTCGGTCGACGATCTACGCCGCAGCATCCACGCTCTGCAGGCCGCCGAGCAGCGGGAGCGGGTTCGGCTGTTCGTGAACCCCGACTTGCTGGAGCGGAGTGTTTCCCTGATGGTCGTCATGCCGCGGGAGCGCTTTTCCGCCGCGCTCCGGCGCCGGTTGCAGCGGCTGTTCCTGGAACGGTTCGAGGGCTCGAATGTCGATTATCAGCTGTCACTCGGGGAGGGCGGCCCCGCCCGCATTCACTTCACCGTCTGGGTAGCCGGAGGAGCGGTTCCGGGAGTTCCGTTCGACGAGCTCCAGCAGGAGGTCATCGAACTCTCGAGGACGTGGAAGGACCGGCTCGCCGAGGTTGCGTCTGAGCGGTTCGAGAATGCCGCCGCTCTCGTCGACCGCTGGGCGGATCGCATGCCCGAGTACTACCGCTCCTCCACCCGCCTGGAGATAGCGGCCGGCGACATCGCCATGCTCGACAGGCTGGTCGAGGGCGAGCCGATGGTCGCCGTCGGGATTCAGAACGATGTCCACCCGTCGGAGTCGCTGAGCCGGCTGGCGGTCTATTCGCAGGGCGGCAAGCGCGAGCTGTCCGAGATCCTCCCCGTGCTCGAGGCGCTCGGACTACGTGTGGTCGAAGAAGTCCCCACCCGCGTGCTCGGCGACGGCACCGACATCCTCATTCACGATTTCGGTGTGCGGGCCCCGGGCGGCGGACTGCTCGACGTGGCCGGCTGCGGCGACCGGGTTGCCGAGGCGGTGACCGCCGTCCTGGAGTTCGGTGCCGAGTTCGACTCGCTCGACCGGTTGATCACGGCGTCCTCGCTGACCCGGGAGGACGTTGCCGTCCTACGGGCCTACCGCACGTACTGGCGACGGGTCCGGCCGCGCTTCACCAACATCTACATGAACGACGCGCTCGTCGAGCATCCTCACCTTGCCGAGCTGCTGTTGGAGTTTTTCCGGGAGCGCTTTGATCCGGCCCGATCGGGCGAACGTGCCGATGAGATCCGCACAGCCATTGTGGAAGGGCTGGATGGGGTGCGATCGCTCGATCAGGACCGCATCCTGCGCTCCCTGCTCGAACTGATGGAGGCCACGGTGCGTACCAACGCATTCCGGCCGGATCGCATCGGGCTCAGCTTCAAGATCCGATCGCGGGACGTGCCCGACATGGTCGAGCCATTCCCGCTGTTCGAGATCTTCGTCTACCACCCGGACATCGAAGGCATCCACTTGCGCGGCGGGCTGGTCTCCCGGGGTGGGCTGCGGTGGTCATACCGCATGGAGGATTACCGGACTGAGGTCCTCGGGCTCATGAAGGCCCAGCGCACCAAGAACGCCATCATCGTTCCCGGCGGGGCCAAGGGCGGCTTTGTTCTGCGCCGGCCACCCCGGCCCGGCGAAACCCAGGCGGAGGCGGTCACCCGCGCCTACTCGACCTTCGTGCGCGGGCTGCTCGATGTCACCGACAATCTGGAGTCCGGACAGGTGGTACACCCCCCGTACGTCCGTCATCACGACGACGACGACTACTACCTGGTGGTCGCAGCCGATCGGGGCACGGCACGGATGTCCGACACGGCCAATGCCATCGCCGACGAATACGGGTTCTGGCTGGGGGATGCCTTCGCCTCAGGAGGCTCGAGTGGGTACGACCACAAGGCCCTGGGCATCACGGCCGCCGGCGCCTGGGAATCGGTGAAGCGCCACTTCCACGATCTCGGCATCGACGTGACGACGACGCCGGTCACGGTCGTTGGCATCGGAGACATGTCGGGGGACGTCTTTGGGAACGGCATGCTCCGCTCCGAGCATCTCCGGCTGGTCGCCGCCTTCGACCATCGTCACATCTTCCTCGACCCGGACCCGGATGCGGCGGCCGGTTTCGCCGAGCGGTCACGGCTGTTCGCCCTCCCGGGGTCGAGCTGGGACGACTACGACCGCACGGCGATCTCAGCCGGCGGTGGCGTCTACCCGCGGGACGCCAAACGCATCGACTTGTCTCCCGAGGCCCGCGAAGCGCTGCAGGTGGAGGCCGAGCGCCTCACGCCGGCCGAGTTGGTCCGGGCCATCCTGCTGGCTCCAGTCGATCTGTTGTGGAACGGCGGCATCGGCACCTACGTGAAGGCAACCGGGGAGACCCACGCCGATGCCGATGACCGCCAGAACGATGCGGTGCGGGTAAACGGGGAGGAGCTGCGCTGCTGGGTGGTGGGGGAGGGCGGCAACCTGGGATTCACCCAGCGGGGACGCATCGAGTACGCGGCGCGGGGCGGGCACATCAACACGGACTTCATCGACAACTCCGGCGGGGTCGATTGCTCAGATCGGGAGGTCAACCTGAAGATCCTGCTGCGGCTTGCCCAGGAACGCGGCGAGCTGTCCGATGACGAGCGCGGCGAGCTGATCGCGGCCGTCACCTCCGACGTCACCCGGCGGGTTGTCTACGACAACTTCCTGCAAGCGCAGATCATGTCGCAGGAAGCGGGCCGGTCCGCCGATCAAATGGAGGCCTACGACGACCTGATGAAGCTTCTCGAAGAAGAAGGGATGCTCGATCGGGCAATCGAGGACCTGCCATCGTCCGACGAGATCTCGGAGCGGATTCGTCTCGGCCGTGGGCTGGAGCGGCCCGAACTGGCGGTACTGCTTGCGTATGCCAAACGCTGGCTCCGCATTGCCCTGTTGCGGTCCGATCTTCCGGACGGCACCGAGTACGCCGATGACCTCCTCGACTACTTCCCCGGCCCGATCATCGATCGGTTCGGTCATCTGGCCCACGATCACGCGCTCCGCCGGGAGATCATTGCCACCCAGGTGGCCAACCGGGTGGTCAACTCCGAAGGAATCACCTTTGTCAGCCGCCTCGGGATCGAGACGGGTGCCTCACCCGCCCAGGTCGTGAACAGCTACCAGGCGGCCCTGCTGCTGGCCGGCGCACCGGAGCGGTGGACGGACGTCGAGAACCTCGACCCGGCTATCGGGGCGCAGGTGCGCGGTGAGCTGATGGACGGCGTCGACCGACTCGTTGAGCGGATCACGCTCTGGTTTCTGCGTCGTCCTGGCGGCCGCACGGCCGAGGGTGCCCCCACGGCAGAAGATTTCGAAGCGCTCGCCGCCGTCATCCATCACGTGGGATCCGACGAGTGGCGGGAGGACCGCAACGAGGCGATGGAGACCCTGCAATCGGCCGGTGTGCCGGAGGGTCTGGCCCGACGTCACGCCTACCAGGATGAGCTCTTCCACGCTCCGGACATCATCGAGCTGGCCAAGGTGTCGGCCCGGCCCCTCGCCGACGTCGCCGACGTCTTCTTCCTCGTCGGGGATGCCTACCGAATCGACTGGTTGGAAACCAGGGCCGAGCACCTACCGGTCGGATCACGCTGGGAGCGCTGGGCGGTGCGCACCCTTCAAAACGACCTGCTGCAGCTTCGCCACGACATCGCCCGCCGGATTTTGGCAGCGGCCGACATCCAGAACGGCAAGGCCCTGCTGCAGTTCTTCCGCTCCACCCGGCCAGACGAGCACAACCGCCTCGACCAGTTCTTCGACATGCTGGTGCGCGATGGTGGGGGCGATGTCGACTCGCTGCTCGTAGCCACCCGCCAGATCGCCGCCGCAGTGGCCTGAGGCCGCCGGGCCCGCCATCGGGACCAGCAGTCAGGTTGATGAGAAGGGCCCGTCACCTCGGGCATCGGAGACGGTGGTCAGGTGGCGCGGTCTGAAATGCTCGATCCGAAGCGGATGAGGTTGGCGTCCCGGTCGAGACACGCCCCTTCCCGAAGTCCATAACTCGTGTCGGTTGGCTCGACGAGGCGCCCATCCGTACCCGCACCACTCCACTCCTCGTACAGGGCGTCGGCGTCGTCCACGTACAGATACACCGCGCTCATGTTCTTCTTCGGTTTGAGGCCGGTCACTTGGGCGAGGTGCAACTCGATTCCGTCTCGCGTCGCGAACGCGTAGGGATCGGGACCCTCGTAGCGACGAACCGCAAACCCGAGCTTGCGGTAATGCCCAACCGCCAGCTCGATGTCACGAACGGGGAAGACTGGCGACAGGCGCTCGAATGTCATCGCTGAACCGTACCAATCTCCTGCCACACGACGCCCGACGGCGTCATGCGGTGTGGAAGGTGGAGCCGTCTGCAGCCATCTCGACCAGCAGGGGTGCCGGATCGAAGCGGGATCCGTGTTCCTTGGCGAGGCGCTGCAGGGTCTCGACGGTTGTGCCGGGCCCGAGTTGGTCGACCCATCGGAAGGGGCCACCCCGGAACGGGGGAAACCCGAGGCCCATCACCGCACCGATGTCGCCATCTCGCGCTGAACGCAGCACACCGTCTTCCAGACAACGCACCGCCTCGTTGACCATCTGCAGCGACAAGCGGTCCTGGATCTCGCGGCGGCTCACCGTGCCGGGGCGGGGCTCGACGCCGAGCACGGCGTACACCGACTCGTCGACGTCGCCTTTCTTGCCGTCCTCGTACTGGTAAAAGCCGCGCCCGTTCTTGCGGCCCTTCCGGTCATCGTCGATCAATGCGGCGAACGCCGGCGGGGCCGCCATGCGCTCACCGAAGGCGCCCTCGAGAATCTTTCCGATCTTCGCCCCGACGTCAATGCCGACCTCGTCGGATAGCGTGACCGGGCCCACCGGGAACCCCCAGTCCTTGAGGGCGCCGTCGATCTCCTCGACTGTTGCGCCGTCCTCCAGCAGGTAGAGCACCTCGGCCGAGTACGGGCCGAGGATCCGGGTGGTGTAGAAGCCGGGTGCGTCGTTGACCACAATGACCGTCTTGCCCTGGCGTTTGCCGAAGGCGACTGCGGTGGCGGTCACCCAATCTTCGGTCTGGTCGGTGACGATCACCTCGAGCAGCGGCATCTTCTCAACGGGGGAGAAGTAGTGCATGCCGAGGATCTGCCCGGGCCGCTCAGCCCCGGCGGCAATGTCGCCGATCGGGATGGACGAGGTATTCGACGCGAAAATGGTGTCCGAGCGGGTCACCCGCTCGACGTCGGCGAGTACGGATCGCTTGAGGTTGAGATCTTCGAAGACGGCCTCGATCACGATGTCGACGCCGGACAGCGCGTCGTAGTTCTCGGTGCCTTCCACCCGGCGCTGCATCGCCAGCCACGCATCAGCCTTCTGCATGCGGCGTCGTTTGACCTGGGTGTCGAGGACCTTTTGGACGTAGCCGATCCCCCGGGCCACGCCGGCCGCATCCACTTCCTTGATCACGGTACGGACCCCGGCCCGGGTCGTGTTGACGGCGGTGATCCCGCCGCCCATCAGGCCACCGCCGAGCACACCCACAGTGGAGATCTCCCGGGCCTCGGCGTCGGACTCGGTTCCGGTGTCGCGTTTGAGTTCCTGAGTGGCGAAGAAGATGGAGCGCAGCGCCCGGGACTCGGGTGTGTTGACGAGCCGGGCGAATGCGGCGCGTTCCGCCGCCAGACCCGCCTCGATTCCCTCTTCGAATCCGATACGCACACACTCGAGCGCCGCCGGCGGGGCCGGGTAGTTCCCGCGGGTCTGGGCCAGCATCTTCTTCTCGGCTTGGGCGAACAAGACCTTGCGACCGAGCGGATTGCGCTCGAGAGCCAGGCTCTGCAGTTCCGCCGGCTGGAGGATCTGCTTGGCGCGATCCGCCAGGGAGAGGGGTGGCTTCGGGGCAGGGTCGAGGGCGGCCAGGGCGTGGGCGTGGGCCGCTCCCAACAGCTGGTCGGCCGGTACCACCGCATCGACCAGGCCCAGCTTGTGGGCCCGCCGGGGACGAACCGTCCGGCCGCTCAGGATGAGATCGAGGGCTGCCGCAATGCCGATGAGGCGGGGAAGGCGCTGGGTGCCGCCTGCCCCGGGCAGCAGGCCGAGCTTTACCTCCGGTTGCCCGAATTGGGTGACGGCTTCGTCGTCGGAGCTGATACGTGCGCTGCAGGCCAGGGCGAGTTCCAGTCCGCCTCCGAGGCACGCCCCGTGGATGGCGGCGACGACCGGCTTCCCGGCTCGTTTCGTGAGCCCTTCGATGCGGTCGAATGCGTCCTGGACGTCTTGCAGGGTTGCTACCGCAGAGGTCTCGTCGAGGTCGGCAAAAGCCCGGATGTCGGCGCCGGCATGGAAGTTGGCAGGCTTGGCTGAGCCCAGCACCACTCCGCGAATCGCCGGGTCCTGTTCCAATCGGTCGAGCACCGCCGCCAGATCGTCGCTCAGCTCCGGTGCCAGGGTGTTCATTTCCTCGCCGGCGCGATCCATCAGCACTGTGGCGATGCCGTCCTCGTCGAGGTCAAGTGTGAAGTGTGTGAGGTCCATGGGCCGAGTCTACGACCACCCGAAAACGGCCCGTTCGGCCTTCAGTTTCCCGGCGGCATGCCGACAAGCGGCTGAGTCCCAACGAAAGGTGCCCGGTGCCTGCCCCCATTCTCCCAAACGAAGCGGACCGTCTCGCCGAGCTGCAGTCCTATCAGGTGCTCGATACGCCCGCTGAGCAATTCTTCGACGACATAACCTTCCTCGCGTCCAAGATCTTCAGCACGCCCATCGCGCTGATCAGCCTGGTGGATGCCGACCGGCAGTGGTTCAAGTCGGCGGTCGGGCTGGATGTCCCCGAGACCCATCGTGATCTGGCGTTCTGTGCCCACGCCATCTGGGACCCGACCGACGTCATGGTGGTCCAGGACGCCACCTACGACCCGCGCTTCTCCAACAACCCGCTGGTCACCGCCCTCCCGTCGATCCGGTTCTATGCCGGAGCGCCGCTTCAGACATCTGGCGGCAACGCCCTCGGGACCCTGTGTGTGATCGACCGCGTGGCCCGGGATTTCACCCCGGATCAGGCCGAGTCACTGCGTGCCCTCGCCCGGCTCGTGATGAACGAGTTGGAGATGCGCCGTGCTCTCCTCGACATGAGCGACCGCCTCGACGAAGCCCTCACATCCGCAGCCGCTTAGCAGCGGCCACTGACCCCTGTCCCCCGACCCCCGACCCCCGACAGCGTGACATCTGAAGCCTGATGCCGGGAACCCTGCGGGTTCCGGGAACCCTGCGGGTTCCTGGGGAGTTGCTCCGCAACTCCACGACGCAGAGTCCGCCAGGCTCTGACCTGAAACCTGCATCTTGGAACTGGCAACGTCTTCCTGATGCCAGACGCCTGATGCCCTCAGGCCGCGGACCACCGACCACCGACCATCGACCTACTTTTTCGCCTGCTCGTAGTACGGGTTGGTCCCGTGAGCGTGGTCGGTGACATCGACCACCTTTTTGACCTCAGGGACCATCTGGGTGAGGGTCGACTCGATTCCCTGCGAGAGGGTCACCGTCGCCATCCCACAGCCCTGGCAGCCCCCGCCGAGCCGGACGTAGACAGTGCCTTCTTCGACGGCGACCACCTCTGCTACGCCACCGTGGGAGGCGATCGCCGGGTTGATCACCGATGTGACCACCTGGACCACCCGATCAGCGATCGGGCCGTCGAGCTCCGGGAGCGGGCCGGGAGCCGCGATCTGGGGGCTGGGTGTGTTCGGGTTCTCCAGGACGAGGCCCGGGTTGAGCAGGTCGCGTGACATCTTGACCTCGGCGCCGCGCAGGTTTTCGATGTCTGTCTCAGGGATTATGAAGGTGAGACCGCCGTGGTCCTCGAGGTGCACGCCCTCCGGCTTGGGGTCGAGCAGCATGAGCGCCATCTCATAGGAGTAGCGGGTGCCGCTGACTCCGGAGATAGCCAGGACCAGGCCGAGCTCGTCGGCGTCTGGTTCCTGCCGTCGGATCTCGAGGAGTCGTTCGAGAGCGCGCGGCTCAACTTTGATCACGGGTTGCATGACTCCATCGTAGGGGAGGAGTCGCCGCTCGGTGAATACGATGGCGTCATGACCCAGGTTGTCGTGGTTGCCTCGAGCCAGTCCTACCGGACGGGTGATTTCGTGCGAGCCGCCTCTCTTCTGCAGGCGGACGTCGTCGTGGCGTCGAATGCGCCCATCCCGTTGGGAGCGAAGCAGGTGCGGGTCGACCTGGCGGACCCGAAAGCGGCCGCCCGGGCGATCCAGGCAGCTGTGCCCCACGCAGCCGCGGTCGTTGCCGTGGACGATCAAGGCGTCGCGGCGGCCTCGCACGCCGCCCGGCTGCTCGGCCTGGAGCACAACCCGCCGAAGTCCGTTGCGGCGACCCGGGACAAGCTGTTGATGCGGCGGCTGCTGGCCGACGCCGGGATACCGCAGCCGCGCTGGGCCGAAGTCCCGCCCGGGACCGCGGGGCGGGTGGCAGGTGAGATCGGGTATCCAAGCGTGCTGAAACCGGTCGGCCGCTCGGCCGGCCAGGGCGTTATCCGGGTAGACGACTTCGCGGCGGCCCGGCGGGCCGAAGCCCGCATTCGTTCGATCCTGCGGAACACCGGCTCACAGCCCGACCAGGTGTTACTCGCCGAGGAGTATCTCCCGGGCGACGAGATGGTTATCGAAGGCCTGCTCGTCGACGGATCGATGCAGGTGCTCGCCCTCATCGACAAGCCCGATCCGTTGGAAGGTCCGTTCTTCGAGGAGACGCTGTTGACGACCCCGTCCCGGCACACCGACGCCGTGGCGGGGGAGGCAGTTGACGTGGCGGTCGCGGCCGCCCATGCCCTTGGTCTCCACCACGGCCCCGTCCATGCCGAGGTGCGGATCCCACCGGCCGGCCCGGTGCGCCTGCTCGAGATCGCCGCCCGTTCCATCGGCGGGCTATGCGGCCGGGCGCTCAGCTTCGGTTTGCTTGGTGAGAGTCTCGAGGTCCTCGTCTTGCGGGGTGCCCTCGGCATCGCTCCCGTCGACACCGCCGCCACCCGGCCGGCGGTAGGGGTGTTGATGCTGCCCATACCGGCTACCGGCCGGCTGACGGCTATCGACGGAGTCGAGGAGGCCCGGGCGCTCGATGGGGTGGACGATGTGACCATCACCGCAACAATCGGACGCCGGATCGAAGCGCTCCCCGAAGGCGGGCGCTATCTCGGGTTCGTGTTCGCGTCCGGCCTCTCGCCGGTCGAAGTGGAGCAGACCTTGCGGAGGGCGGCCGGCATCATCGAAGTCGACATCGACGGAGAGGGCATGCTCGCCGCCCCGGCATAAGGGGCACGGTCCCGGGCTGCGTCCGCTACCTTGTGGCCGACGGTGGCCGGGTCACGGCCCGACTGCGAAGGATGGGGACATGCAACGAAACCTGGCCTGGGTGGCACTGGCGCTCGCCAGTATCTGGATCTCGGTGGCCGTGATCAGTCTCAGCTCGCCCGACCTCGTGTACGGGGCCGAACGTGACACGTTCCCGCTCATCCCGGCCGTTACGTGGATGTCGGGCGCCGCCGCCACCAGCTACGTGCTGCGGGCGCTCGTCGTACGCCATCCCAGCCCTGAGGATCAGCGAAATGCCTGGGTCGGTATCGCCCTAAGCGCCACCGCGATCTGGGCCCTCGTAACCGTGGTCACCCTGCTGCTCCCGACATTCGACTTCAACGTCACCGACGATCCCATCATCATCCCGCTCGGCCACCTGGTCGCACCGGCCGCCGCAGCGGTCGCCACCGGCATCGCCGCCCAATACGTTCCGCTGCTGACTGATGCCGCCGCCGCGGAACGGCGCGGAGAGGCTTTGGACGAGTACGACGAGGAGAGCTACTAGGCGGCTGGTCGCTGGTCGCTGGTCGCTGGTCGCTGGTCGCCGGTTGCCTGTCGCCGGTTGCCGGTTGCCGGTTGCCCGTCCCCCGTCCCCCGTCCCCCGTATGGTCGTTGGTCGTTAGAACCCGACGCCCGACGCCCGTGTCCCGTCCCCGCATGGTCGTTGGGTCTTTGGTCGTCCCCTCACCCCCGTCCCCCGTCCGCTGGCGGTCTGGCCTGACTACCAATCCCCGGCGACAGGTTGCCAGTTGGAAGAGGCCGACGGCCATTGATATGAGTCGGAGACCAACGCTGGCTGACCTCCGGTGGGAAGGTCGTTCGTCAAATAGACGGTCGAGTTGTCCGGGCGGTAGATACCGGGCGTATCTCTTCCGTCGTCATTCCAGTCGCCGACCGTGAAGCGGTCTCCGGCCTGTCCGAAGAAGAACGTCTTGTTCCCTGCCGTGATGACGTCCCCGGACCCGGGGATCTCATGGGTGTAGTACGAGAAGCCGTTCGTCGGTCGATAGAGGATCAACGAGTCGCCTTCGATGCCGTCCGTGTTGGCACCAAACGCTCGATCGCCGGGGGCACCGAACCAGAAGTCGTAGTTGGTCGGCACGGGTACACCATTATCAGCGTGACTGTCCGTGAGGAAGATGTGGCCTCCCCGGTTGATGCCGAGGGTGTCTTTACCATCGTTGTTCCAGTCGCCGACGAACACCTGGTCGCCGGGGATGCCGAAGAAGTAGTTGAACTGGGCAACGCCGACCGCCCCGTTAGCCGGCAGAGCATTGGTCAGGTAGGCGAACCCGCCGCCGGGCCCGGAGCGCCACATGCCGGGGGTTGCCGTCCCATCGCCGTCCCAATCGCCAAAGAGGGGGACGTCCCCGGGGTTGCCATACCAGAACGTCCGGTCGGGCTGGCCCGGCACGCGGATGTGCCAGCGCCCGTTCGGCTCAACCAGCAGGACCTCGTCGGTGGGAAGCTGGGGTGCCAGGGCGGCCGCCCATGTGCCGGCCATCTTCGCTCGCCCGGATGCGTTCGGGTGCACGCTGTCCGCCTTCAGGTCAGCGCTCGTGCTGAAGCCCTGGCGGTGGTCGACCAGCACGATCGGCGACTGTCCGGTCGACGAATCCGCTGCGATGCGGGCCCAGACATCGTTGATGCCCTCTACCGGTTGTCCATTGTTGTCGAGGCCGCCGTCGTGGGTGACGTCACACCCAAGGAATCCTGTCGACGGGTTGGCCTCGAACCCGCACGGGATGAGTTGTGCCAGGTAGATGGTCACCGACGGGTTGTTTTGGCGCAGGTTGGCAATGAGGTTCCGGTAGGCCGGCTCGAGCGTGCCCGAAACGTATGACTGAGTCCATCCGAAGTCGACGCCGTTTTTGTCGTTGGTCCCGATGTGGACGAGGGCGGCGTCGTAGCTCAGGGCAAACGATCCCGCACCGTTCATCTCTGTCGTTCGCTCGGCCGTCGTCGCCCCGCCCCGCCCGTCGTGGTCGGTATCGAAGCCGCCGAGGCCGCACGAGCCGTTTGCGGGACGAAGTCCGAGAAAGTCGACCGAACCGGTGGGCAGGGTGCCCCATAGGTCACACCGGTAGCCGGTGTCGCCGTCGGTGCCTTCGGTAATCGAATCGCCGACCAGCAAGACTCGCAGGGGGGCTGCGTCGGCCGGCTGCGGTGCAACCAGGACGAGCGCCAGCGCCAGAACGGCCGTTGTGATGTATGTCCAGCGTGACACGTGTCTACTCCACCCGGTGCATGTGCGCGAATGAATACCACGCGTAGTGGTATTCCACCACTAAGGGTAATGCAAATTTCGCAGTGAGCACGCTACCGCGGGTTCGTGCCGAAGGTGATCACTTTGACCGCACACCGGGGTAGGGTCCCCGCCTGATGCGCCGCTTCCCGTTACTCGTGGTACT
>JABDLU010000126.1 GCA_013002865.1 Acidimicrobiia bacterium | reverse complement strand
GAGGAACCTTGGTGAACCTTGCGCCGATGCAGGGCGAGATCTGGTGGGCAGAGGCGGAGGATAAACGGCGACCGGTGTTGGTAGTGACGCGCAGTGATGCTGTGCGGGTGCTGACCTGGGTCATTGTCGCGCCTGCGACTCGGACCATTCGTGAGATCCCTACGGAGGTTCGGCTGGGGCCGAGTCATGGGCTCCCCGACGAGTGTGTGGCCTCATTTGACAATCTGCAGCCGATCCGGCGCTCTTTCCTCACCCAACGAGCCGGTGAGCTCCAGATCGACGAACTCGATGAGATCTGCCGTGCGCTTCAGGCACTTGCGGACTGCTAACTCCCTCGGGAGTCAGGCCGCTGCGAGGCCTATCCAACCCGACCGTGCGGTGTGAGGTCAGTCATTTGTCGTCTCCGTCCGAGTTGATGGTGAGCGACAGAATGTCGGGGCGAGCGTAGTGGCCGGTGGGGTCGAAGGCTCGACGGCCTGCGGCGATCCGTTCGAGATCGAGTGTTGCGCTGAGGGTTCCTTGCCCGCCGATGAGCGGGCCGGCAACGATCTTTCCGCCGGGGGCGACGATGGTGGTGTTGCCCTTGGACATGAAGTCGTCTTCGCCGCCGTAGATCTCGTCGGCGCCGGGGAGGTCTCGGGGGACGTCGCTGCCGCAAAGGAACGCGGTCACACCGACGACGAAGACCTGGCCTTCCTTGGCGGTGTGCCGCAGGGTCGGGACCCACTCGTCGCTGTTGTCCCAGGTCGGGGCGAGCAGGACGTCGATGCCTTTCTGGTAGAGGGCGGCGCGGGCGAGGGGCATGTAGTTCTCCCAGCAGATGAGCGAGCCGACTTTCACGCCGCCAATGTCGACTACGGTGAGCATGGGGCCTTGTCCGTTGGCCCAGACCAGTCGTTCGGCTCCGGTCGGGATGAGCTTGCGGTGCAGACCAGCGATCTCGCCGCGGTCGTCGATGTAGACGACGGCGTTGTAGAGGGTGCCCGATGGGGTCCGTTCGGTGATCCCGAGCGCCACCCAGACGCCCGCTGCTTCGGCCGCAGCACGGACCTTGTCGAGCGCTGGGCCGGGAATCTCGATGGCCTGGTCTTGAAAGCGGGCGTACCAGTCCGCATCGCTCCACGGGTTGTGGCGCCAGAGCCAGTCGGGGTAGCCAGGGACGAAGGATTCAGGGAACACCACGAGATCGGCGCCGTCGGCGGCGGCCTTGGCGATCTCCTGAGTGACGATGTCGAGGGTGGCGTCTCGATCGAGGTAGGCAGGAGTGGCCTGTACGGCTGCGACGCGGAACCCTCGCGGAGCGCTCATCGGGTCGCTCCGGCGATCACGAGCTCGCACGGCCCGACGAAACCGTCGGAGGTGTCGAACTGGCTGAGCGCGGCCTCGATCTCGTCCCAGACCGAGGCCTGGGATTCGGCGGACATTGCGCCAAGCATCTGGTGCAGGGCTCCGAAGGACTCCCGTTCGAAGCGGACGCAATCGGCCGCCGAGGGGAGGATGACCGGCGCATCGATCACGTCGATGACGATGTCGTGGAAGCCAGCTCGGGTGAGGTGCTGTTCGAGGATCTCGGGATCAGCAAGGCTGAATGGTCCGGGTTGGCCTGGGGCGGGTGCTGGGAGCTGTGCGCGTTCTCGGATGATCGACACCGGGAGGGAGAAGAAGCCGTTGGTGGCTGCGGTGGAGTAAGTAACGGTTGCGAACCGCCCGCCGTCGCGGAGGGCGTGATGGATTCCAGCCAGGGCCTGGTGGCGGTTCGGGAAGTAGATGAGACCGACTCGTGAGATCGCGGCGTCGAAGCTCTGGGCGGGGAGCTGGTGGAGTTTTTCTCCGTCGAGCTCGCGGGTCGAGAGGTTGTCCATGCCGGCGGCTTTCGCGGCCTGGGCGGCGTGTTCGAGGATAGTGGGGGACAGGTCGGTGGCCAGGACTGCACCATCAGTGCCAGCTCTTCGAGCGGCGGCGATGCTTTGTCCTCCTGCGCCGGCGGCCACGTCGAGCACCCGGCTCCCGGCCTGGACTCCGGCCAGGTCGAGCATGCGTTCGGTTGATTCTCCGAGCCAGCTCTCGAGGAGCGGCGCCCAGTCGCTCCAGCCGGCGGCGTAGTCCTCCCATTGTTGGCGGGTAGTGGTCTTGTACTGATCGGCATCGAATGTCATTGGTTTGTCCTTCTGTGGTTGAGGTGTCATCCTTGGGACGCCAGATGCCGTCGAAATTCCGCCAGAATGACTCTGGCGATTCCTGAGGGCTCGCCAGATCGGATCGAATGACGCACGCGGTTGAACAGGGAATCGTCGGCCGGAGCGACCCTTTGCGACGCGTCGGCGATGCAGTGTCCGCATCTGCGCATGGGCACCGCTCAGCGGTCCTGGTGAGCGGCGAGGCTGGGATGGGTAAAACATCGCTCATCCGCGCCGCCATCGACGGAGCACGCGCCGAAACACTCCTCGTGGGGTGGGGCACCTGTTGGCACGGTGATGGTGCCCCCGGGTTCTGGCCCTGGACTCAAGCCCTTGGCGACCTCGTCCGCCTGGTCGGCACGGACGTGGCGGTGGCCGCGAGCGGACGAGATCACGAAACCCTGTCGGCGTTGATCAGCGACCTCGGCCCTGCAGTGGCGTCCACCGATGATCCCGATCGGCACCGTCTCCTGCTTCTCGATGCCGCAGTCCGCTGGCTGGAGGCGTTGGCCGCGGACCGACATGTGGTGATCGTGCTCGATGATCTCCAGTGGGCTGACTCCTCCACCTTCGACCTGCTCGATCATGTTATCGCCAGGCCGGTCGGGGCCCGGCTGCTGGTGGTCGGTGCGTACCGCCACGACGAACTCAGCGAGCAGGCTCTTGCGAGACTGGCCGGGCTCGGTGCCCGTAGCGACCACATCCATCTCGAGGGACTCACGGTCGAGGACGTCGAGGAACTGGTGGCAGGGATCAGCGACCCGCAGACCGCACGCGCCCGGGCCGCCGATCTGCACCGGCGAACCGGAGGCCACCCCCTCTTCGTCAGCGAGCTGGCCAGACTCACCGACCTCCAGGCGGGGGGAGTACTGCCGGCAGTGATCACCGGCGCGGTGGCCCGTCGAGTGGGGACATTGACCGACGAAAGTCAGCAGTTGCTCGACGCCGCCAGCGTGCTCGGGAACCGACTCCTGCCTGACGTGCTTGGCGCGGTGATCGATGAGGCCCCGGCCGAGGTGCTCCGGCTGCTTGGCTCTGCGAAGGCCGCCGGGCTCATTCGCACCTTCGGCGACGGCGAGTTCTGGTTCACCCACGATCTGTTCCGCGAGACCCTCTACCGTCACCTGGACGCCACGCGCCGCTCCCAACTCCACGGCCGAATCGGTGACGCTCTCGAAGCCCGCAACCAGCGCGGCGGCCTCGTTTCTCCGGGCGACCTGGCCTACCACTTCACCCAGGCGGCTGGAACCGGCGATCCGGCCAAGGCAATCCACTGGGCCGGCGAAGCCGCTACCGACGAGCGCCGGCGCGCGGCGTTCACCGAAGCTGCGGGCCACCTCCGCCGGGCCCGCAGCGCCGCGCTCGACGCCGGCTGGCACATTGAACCGGACCTGCTTGTTCGAATCCTGATTGACGAAGCCGACAGTCAGGCCCGGTCCGGAGAGCCCGACCTTGCGCGTGATCTGCTGCTGCACGCTGCGAAGATCGCGCCCGACGCGACCCTGCAGGCCGACGTTGCGCTCGCTGTGCAACGGCTTGGTGCCAAGTTCTCGGCTCCCCGCAACGAGATCATCGCTCATCTCGAATTGGCCCTCGGCGCGGTGACCGGAGTCGATCTGGCCAGGCAGGCCCAAGTCACTGCAGCGTTGGCGCGAGAGCTTCAGCACTCGGTGGTCGATGACCGGCTCAGAGCTGGGCCTCTCAGCGAGGAGGCCTTGGCCCTCGGCCGGGAATCGGGCGACGACGCGACTCTGGTTGGGTGCCTCCTCGCCCGTCACGACGCACTTTGGGGGCCCGGCACCGGTATCGAGCGTGCGGAGCTAGGCCATGAAATCGCTGCGGCCGGAGCCCGTCTTCGCGACAACGACCGCCTGGCGGAGG
>JABDLU010000119.1 GCA_013002865.1 Acidimicrobiia bacterium | reverse complement strand
AGCCGGGCGGTGGCGGTCTGAGGGGCTGCGTCGATCTTGTTGAACACGAGTAACTCAGGCAATCCGAGGGCGCCGATCTCGGCCAGCACGTCGTGCACGGCGGCGATCTGGCTCTCCGGCTCAGCGTCGCTGGCGTCGACGACGTGCAGCAGCAGGTCGGCTTCGCTGATCTGCTCGAGGGTTGATCGGAACGCTTCGACCAGCTCGTGGGGAAGGTTGCGCACGAACCCGACCGTATCCGAGAGCAGCACCGGGCCGGAAGCCAGCTCCAGGCGCCGCACGGTGGGGTCGACGGTCGAGAAGAGCTGGTCTTCGGTCAGCGTTCCCGCGTCGGTGAGGGCGTTGAGGAGGGTCGACTTGCCGGCGTTGGTGTACCCGACCAGAGCGACGGAGGTGGCGTCGTCGCGCCGCCGAGCCTTGCGCTGGGTATTCCGGACCTTGCCGATGTGGGTGAGTTCCTTCTCGAGCTTCGAGATGCGCGTACCTATGCGGCGCCGATCGGTCTCCAGCTTGGTCTCGCCGGGCCCCCGTGTCCCGATGCCACCGGCCAAGCGGCTCATGGCGATGCCTCGTCCCCGCAGGCGGGGAAGCCGGTAGCGGAGCTGGGCGAGCTCCACTTGCAGCATGCCGGCTTTTGAGGTGGCGTGCTGGGCGAAGATGTCGAGGATCACGGCCGTGCGATCGACCACGTCGCACCCGAAGATCTCCTGCAGGTTGCGCTGTTGAACGGGCGTCAGTGCGTTGTCGAAGACGACCACGTCGACGTCGGCGGCTGTCGTTTCCCGCTGGACGCGTTGTGCCTGGCCCTTTCCGATGAAGGTGGCCGGGTCGAGGCGGTCCCGATGTAGCAGGCTGGTACCCACCGGGTCGGAACCGGCGGTGTGGGTGAGCTGGCCCAGCTCCTCGAGTGAGCGGGAGGCATCGTGGTCGGTGATCCCCGGAGCGATCACGCTCACCAGATGGGCTCGCTGGCGGACGACGCCGAGATCGGTCTCGGTGGCCGTCAGCCGCCGGCGCTGTCTGCCCTCGGTCGTCAAGCGTGCGCCACCCGGCTGCCGGTGGGGCGGGGGGCGGCTGTCAGCATCAGCGGGGCGGTGCTCCTAGAAGGACAGGTCGGCGCTGCCCGCGCCAACTTCGATGATCCACTCGATGTACTGCTGAAGCGTTTCGGCGTCCCAAATCTTGAGACCCTGCAGCATCACGTCGCCCATCGACTCGGTGGGGCTCACGTACCAGCGGCCATCTTCCTCGACGGCGAGGAACCCGATGTTGGCGGCGCCGATGTCACCGACGAAATCGGGCATATCGGGCTGGGTCAATCCGCCGCTGAAACCGCCTCCAAGGGCATCGGCCAGCTCGGGATCGCACGAGTTGATCCGGTCGGGGATCTCGGCGCCAAAGCCGCTCAGGTTGCCGGCCTGGTCGTTGATCTCGATCTCGAAGCACTCGCCGTCGAAGACGAGCGATCCGTCGATTTCCAGGAAGAACGAGCTGAACTCAATGTCGAACGATTCGACTTTGACGCGCTTGGCGTCGAACTCGGCGTCCGACACTGAGGTGCCGAGATCGATGAGCTCGATGGTCACGAAGCTGCCGAAGGCGCCGACCGTCTCGTTGTAGTCGTCCATCACCAACGGCATGTAGTCGTAGACGGCCCGCATTTCGGTGGGGGGCAGCATGCCGATCAGGCCTTCGAGGTCGAGGCTGAGAAGCTCCTCGAAGGAGGCCCGCACGGCGGCCTCGGGGGACTCTGCGCCCACCGGGGTGATGCCCGAGCCAAAGGCGGGTGTGCCGTATCCGGTCTCGGTGAAGATGGCGTCCATCATCGTGTACCACAGCGAGAGGTACCACCCGCCGTCCTCTTCGACGGCGACCATGTAGAAATCTTCCCCGGCCATGGATCCGGCCTCGGCGGGCAGGTCCTGGTCGAACTCGGCCCGTGCGTCGGCCGGCAGGTTGTCGAGGATCACGTCGCCGAGCGGCAGTTCGGCCTGATCGATGTCGACGAAGTAGTCGCCGTCTGTCACGTACACCCGGACGAAACCGTCCGCAATGGGCTCGGTTCGGAACTGGAGATCGGTGAACTCCATGTTGATGCCGGAGACCGCTTGCGGGTCTACACCCTCGGTCAGAATGTCGAGACGCTTCAGTTCGGTACCGATGGCCCCGGTGTAGTTGACGACGGGGTCGGCTTCGCTCGGCAGGAACGCGTCGACGGCTCCAATGAGATCTTCGCCCGACAGGCCGTCGAAGAGCTTCTGCATGGCCGCTTCAGGGCTCTCGGCTCCATCGTTGCTGCGGCCGGCGTTCATGGTGGCAAAGGCAACGGCGGCGATGGCAATCACAGCCAGCGCGATCAGGCCTCCCAGCACCAGCTTGCGCGTGCGGTTGCCACCCGCGGGCGGCATGGGTGCGGCTATCTGGCCGGCCTCAACTTGGCCGAACGGATCCTGATCGAATGTGTCCACAGTGAATACCCCTGGTTGCGGTCGATAAAGGTTTTTCGACCCGCCAAGCCTATACCTTGATGCCTGGTATTCGGACCGTCCGATCGGCAATGCCCTGAGCGAAGGCCGCGACGTCTAGTCTCAAGGCCGGGAAGGAGCGCGGTGCTGGCTGCAGCAATCTACGAGGGCGGAATGCGCTGATGGCCCGGGTGCGCCTGTTTGCGGGCCTGCGCCAGGCCGCCGGCACCGGTGAGGTCGTCATCGACGGTGGATCTGTCGACGAAGTCCTGGCTGCCGCCGCTGCCACCTACGGCTCAGACTTCGAGCGAGGTCTCTCGACTGCCAAGGTGTGGGTGAACGGCGAGCCGGCTGAGGCGGCCACTCCGGTCGGCTCCGACGATGAGATCGCAGTACTGCCCCCCGTCTCCGGAGGGTCGGTAGAGCGGGCCGATCAGGAGCACGGCGACGTGGCTGTGGCCACACCGGTGTTTCAGACCCCGGTGCTTCCTCTGCTGGCGTGGGCAGCGTTGCTGGCCGGCAACCTTGCCTCGGCCCGCTGGTTTTCGATCTTGCTGGTTGGCGTGGCCGGTGCCTGGATTTGGGATACGTTCGATGAAGCTGCCCGGCGGGGCGGAGGTATGTCGCGCTGGCCGGCACTGGTGGCGATTGTCGCTTCTGTGGGAGCCGCCTGGACGTGGAGCTCGGAGGGGCTCGGCGTCGCCGTGGCCCTCACCGTCCTGGCCGCCCTCACCTGGTCGGTGGTGACGCCGGCCATGCACTCCGTGGACGCCGCAGCCGGCACTGTCCTGGCCGCCACCGTCGCCGGGATTGGGACCGGCGCCCTGGTGCTGGTACGGCTCGGCGCCCACGGAGAGAGCCGGGTCAGTTCCTTTCTCATCATCCTGCTGGTGGCTCACGTCGTGATGTGGCTGCGCCTCGGGTCAGAGGACGCCGGCTTCATGGATCCGCACACGGCGGCGGCGATCGCCGCCCTCATCGCCGGCGTCGCCACCGGAATCGTGTGGGAAACGTCGCTGCTGGCAATGGTCATCGCCGCCGCCGCAGTTGCGGCCGCCTTCCTCGCCGGGCGTGCCTTCGGTTCGGCGCTGCGGACCGGGGACCTGTACCTGCTCGAAGACCTCCCCGGCTTTCTCGTCCCCCTCGACGGCGCCCTCCTCGCCGCCCCGCTCTTTTGGGTCGTCCTGGCAATGGTGGCCTGAGCGTTCCCGTCCCCCGTCCCCAGTCCCCGGCTTCCCGGCACCCATTGCAGCCATCAGCCGTCAGGCGCTGGGCCCCGATGGATTCACGCCGACTCGGCCCTTCTAGGCCGGCAACGGGCAACGGGCGACGGGCGACCGAAATTGACCGGCGAAAGCCGGTCAATTTCGTCATTCGTTTGCCGAAAGGGTGAGTATCAGTACCCTGGTACCTCGTATGTCCGTGCTCAAATCCGGGCGACTTCTGGTTTCGCTCTCACTGGTTCTCGCGCTGCTCGCGGTGTCGGTCCCTGCGGTCTCGCAGGTGTCGCGCAACGAGCTCGACGAAGCGCGCGCCGAGCGGGACGAAGCCAGTGCCCGGCTCGATGAGGTCGTCGCCGAGTACGACGTCGTGTACCACGAGCTATCCGAAGTCACCTATCGCATCGGCCAGTTCGAGGAGCGGGTAACCAGCTACCAAAAGGACATCGCCGAGCTGCGGAGCCTCGTCCAGGACCAGGCCATCGCTGCCTACAAGTCGGGCAACATCAGCGGTGGTGGCGTCGCGTTCGGCGCCAGCAGTCTCACCGAGCTGATCACCGGCCGCGAGTTCCTGGAGCGGGCCGCCCAGAACGAGATTTCGCTCCTCGACCGGCTGACGTCGGTCCGCAACGGCCTCGAAGCCACCCAGAG